>CAZIUB010000118.1:0-29110 GCA_964542425.1 uncultured Rhodospirillaceae bacterium
CATCAAGCCACGGTCGCGAAGGTCGAACGCCTGCTCAACCGCAGGCCTAGAAAATCGCTCGGATTCAAAACGCCAAACGAGGTCTTTTACGCTCTGTCCAGACGCCGCTAAACTTTATGCACTGGCTACTTGAATCCGCGCATCCTTTGCTGGTCGGCGTCATCGTGATGTGCCTGGGCCAAGAGAGGCTGACGCCGATATCGCTGGGGGCGCTGATGGGCGCCTTGGTCGGCCTCGGCCTCGCCATCGGCTTCTCCTTTGATACGCCAGATCCGCTCGGCATCGGCTTGGCCACCATGGCAATGGTGGCGACCGCAATCGTGATAGTTGGCAATGCCCGCGCCATGAAGCAAGCTCCCGCGCTTTCGGTCGGCTTCTACATGATGCTTTCGGCGGCGGCAGCGCTCGCGGTGCTCTTTTTCCTGTTTGGATCCTTGGCCTTGCCTACCACAAGGCTCGCGTGGATCGGTTACATCGGCGTGGCCATCGCCGCGACCACCGGAACGCTCACTTTCATGTGCGGCATGGCATATGTCGGAGCCGCGCGCGCCGCTATGATTACCAATCTTGAGCCTGTCCTCGGTATTCTCTTTGCCATTGTCATTTTGGGCGAAACGGTGACGTTGTTACAAGGCGCCGGCATCGTCATTGTGATCGGAGCCATATTTGTCATGGAGCGTCAGCGTTAGCCCCTCATTTCTCCGCTCCCGATTAAGCGGCCAATTTCCCGTTTCTGGTGCAATTGAAACTTTTTTTGCCCCGTTCAACGAGATTCGCTGCTGGGCGCGACGCGGAATTGGAAAATTAATTGGGAGGGCGGCGTAGCTGGTGGCCGCACCCCGCTGCCGCGCCGCAGGTGGGTCACCGCAGCGCAGTCGAATCGATCGCTGTTTCGTGCCATGCCTCGCAACAGCGCCTTGGCGCGGGCAATTCGGGCGTGCACCGATTTGGCGGGAATGGCAAGCTTGACAACATTGCCGCGCTCTCAAGGCCGCACTTGGCGAGCATGGCGGTCTGCGTCGCGTCCTCAGTTTACTCCGCCGACATCCCCCTTCACCAGAACGAAGCCGCGTGTCCTATTCTGGTTGTCCGCATCGGTCGTGTTCATCGCGTTAAACAGGTCGGCGGCCGTCACCCATACCGGCGGATATTTGTAGCGCGAGACGTCGAGGATCAGGAAGCGATCGGTCTCGGCATCATACGCCGCCAAGGGCGAAATATGGCCGCCCTTTTCCTGGCCAATGGCCTTGCGGAGATAGTTCGCAATGACGAAGTAGCCCTCCTTGCCGAGATACTCCCGCGTGGTGCCCCGGAACGCGTCGAGGGTTGTATCGGCCGCGTGATGAACTTCCACGTCGATCGGCTGCGTAGCGAGAAGCTCGCTCAATTGGTCCAATGTCATGCCCTGCTCGGCGAGAACAGCGCGCGGCAGAATGGCTTCTGTCCGCTCGTTGAGGAAGTTGTCCTGCGTGAAGGTGCGATACGGATCGTATTCCGGGACCGCCGGAGCCGGAAGCCGCAGCGCATTGAGCACCATGACGATACTGGCGACGCCGCAGAATGCTTGATTCTTCTGGGTGACGAAGTTGACGCTCAAGGGAACAAACGCCTCCAGGGCATCGCTCTCCCAGAGCAGCTGTTCGCCCTGATCCGAGCGCATGTCGATCAGATTGCCCGGCAGGGGAAGAGTCTGCGCCAAAGCGCTTGCCGCCAATAGACAGAGTGCGAAGGCGGCGGCGGTCCCAGTGTGGCGGATCATGATGATCTCCCGATTGCCGCGATCGCCGTCCATGGGCAATTGAACCTTCCGCCTAGAAGCCTAGCACTATGCCACGCTGGCGATCCGCGCCGCAACGAGCTCCTGGAGACGCCACAGATTCCGGTCGTGGATGCCAAGTCTCTCCAAATGTTGAACCGTGTTCAATAGATATTCCGCGCCCGAACCCAAATGGCCGACCGCGTGCGCAAGTACTGCCGCGGTGTCTTCGAGCGATAAGTCACCGCTGTAATAGGGACTCGTTCGCACGACTGCAAAAACGATGGCCCGACGCCGCTTGCTGCCTGCGTCCACGGAAACCCATCGCGGCCGATTGGTTGGGTGTTCCTTAGCGGTGGTCTCGCGCCGAAGCAGTTGCCCGAGCCGGTCTCTTGCTGTCCTCGCCGACAACCGCTGGACCACCGCTCGGCAGGAGCCGCCACGGTCCAGCGCCATCATCAGTCCGGGGTTTTCAGGCGTACCACGCCAACGCGACACCCGAATGCAGAATTTCCGGTGCCAGCCATTCAGCCGCGCCGTCTCTTGGCCGTCGATCTCGCAGCCAGGCCGCCACATGAGCGAACCATATGCAAAGACCCATAAGTCTTGGTTCGCGGGATGGTCTCTCAGAATTTCATCGGTGAGCTGGTCATAATCTTCTTCGCCCAAATGTAAGTGGCCGGGGCTAGGGCCGGTGTCAGGAATTGAGCGATGGACACGGGCGACGAGTTCGGGCGTTAGCTTTATGGTGCGGCGGACAGCCATTCTAGCCGACATTTTCCAGTATAAACCTAGAGCCACAGCGGAAAAGTAGCTGCTCCAGGTCGCCGAGGCAATATCGGCCACCAGAGCGACTTCACGATGTGATCGCTTGATTCAATCTGGTGGCGATGGTCCCATCGCGGAGTCCGCGCGAAAAGACTCGATGAATTGGCGCGGTATCCGCTCTTGTTAAGGGTTCTCGGATACCTGCCGCTGAATGACAGCACCACGCACACGGGCGGCAGGCGTCCGAGAAGCCTTAACACAAGCAGTCGTGCGGTAGGTGTCAACTCGCCCCGCTCCATGAGGCCGCTGTAACCGACCACATCGGCGGCCAGTATGGCGGCAAGGCGGCGGGTGACAATCATATCGGCAGTCCTGCCTTTCGAAGACCATCGAACAAATGCTCGCGCGCAGCCGAATCCTTGGTGGGGAACTCGACGTCCCAGTACCTACGCCAGTCAATGGGGTCATCATTCTTTGGTGTCCACGGTATGCCCTTGACGAGGTTGAGAAATTCATCGGCCTTTGCACCCGCTTCTTCCTCACGACCTAGCTGACCATAGGCAGCCGCGATCCAAGCGTGCACGACCGCGTCCGGCCGCAGCATCCTGCCGAACGCCATGATCGACTCCAAGTAATTAGTGGCGAGGTATTTGGCCACCACGCGTGTGTACAGGCAGCCGTCCGACACCAATGGACTACGCCGCAAGGCCTCGTTGGAACAGGCGAGCGCATGTTCAAGATCGCCTGAGCACGTGGCAAGCCATCCCCCGAAACAATAGTTGGAGTAGTCATTGGGATTCAGGGCCATCGCCTCATCAACCTGTATCTTGGCGAGATCGAAATCACCTTTCACGTTCAGGTATCCCCATGCCAGCTCCAAGTGAGTCCGGCTGTCTCGCGGATCTAGTTCGATCGCCCTACGGCTCAATTTGAATATCTGCTCGGCTGCGGCTTCACGTGACGCCGTCCACGGTGAATGATACTCGGCGTAGTACGACTCCGCCATATCGACATGGGCAGCTGCGTAGCTTGGATCGAGCTCGATAGCCCTTTCAAAGTGTTGCCTCGCGCGCAGGACATCCTCCTTGGACCGGTCGCCACTTAGAAAATGCTTGCCACGAAGCCAGTGGTCATAGGCGGAGAAATTTTCTCTTGTCCGCTGCAGGACGCGCGTGAGCTCGGCTTCTTCGACATGAATCGGAAGGCTGGCGACTATCATTTGCATGATCTCGTCCTGCACACCGAAAATGTCTTCGACATTCCGGTCATAACGTTCAGCCCACAGATGATTGCCAGTTGCCGAATCCAGAAGCTGTACGGTGATGCGTATGCGACTACCGGTCTTACGCACGCTGCCTTCCACGACATAGCGGGCGCCGAGTTTGAGACCGACCTCCTTCACGTCGACCGCTTGTCCCTTGAAAGTGAACGAGGAGTTTCGTGCAATGACCAGCAGATTCCTGAACCGACTAAGCTCGGTGATGATGTCCTCGGTGATGCCGTCGGAAAAGTATTCCTGCTCCGGGTCACCGGATATGTTGGTGAACGGGAAAACAGCGATGGAGGGCTTGTCAGTCAGGGAAATGGACGTGGAAATCGCGACGGTCGGCGTGTCGGCGACGCGATAGACGCGGACGGCCTGGGCGATGTTCTTCAGTGTCTGAGTACCAAGATCCTCGAACCCTACTTTGACTTTGGTCCCGACATGTTCGTGGGCGGTGCCAGAAATCAAGATATCGCCCGGCTCGGCGAGTGTTTCCAGCCGCGCCGCGATATTAACGCCGTCGCCGTAGAGATCGCTGCCCTCCACCATGACATCGCCCAGGTTGACGCCGATGCGCAACACGATGTGGCGGTCCTCTGGCTGGCCACCATTGGCGGCTGCCATGCCATGCTGGAGATCGACCGCGCACTGCACGGCGTTGACGGCGCTGGCGAACTCGATCAGCACGCCGTCACCGGTGGTCTTGAATATTCGGCCTTGATGCCTGGCGACCAGCGGGTCCAACACGTCGCGGCGCCGGGCCTTGAGGGCAGCTAGGGCGCGAACTTCATCCTGCTCCATCAGCCGGCTGTAGCCGACCACATCGGCGGCCAGGATGGCGGCAAGTCGGCGTCGGGGGCGTAATTCGGCCATGGCATGCGATGCGCTCAAAGGAAGTAGAATGGTGGATCATATTGCCGCCCTGTTCCTGAGTCTATCGCGCCTTAGGTCCGGAATGGGTCATGGGGACTAAACCGCTTGCGCGGTAGTTTGGTGGGACGGGCGGCACGCGCGTCGGGGTAACGGGATGGGGGCGTTCTGGCCGAGGATGGGGGTGTTGAACCTCACCTCAACCCAGGAGCATCCCCATGACCGATACACCCGTCAGCCCGTTACGCCGGCGCATGATTGAGGATATGACCATCCGCAAGATGGCGGCGCGGACCCAAGAAGGCTGTTTTCAAGCTGGAAGCGAGCACCGACGCACCAGATCGACCCGAGCACATCAATGAGTCCACAGCCTCGTTTTCGGTCGCGGATGCGACCTGGTGTATTGATCAGGGGCCGGCCGGAGGCGCGAAGTAGCTCCGGCGATCCGGCCCTAGTCATGTCCGGGTAGCCCTGGAAATTTCCAACGAGGAAATCAGCGCCTCAGGGCTCTTCCGTCAGGATGTGATAGCGGTTGCGGCCGGCCATTTTCGCGGTGACCAGGGCCTTGCCGGCGAGATGCAGGAATTCCGGCAGGCCCTCGCGGGTCTTGGGCTGGACGCTGGCCACGCCGATGGTGACCGTCATGTAGCCGTCGATGTTCTCGGCGTAAGGCAGTTTCAAATTGTCGATCCTGGCCTTCAGGCGATCGACCACGTTCAATGCGCCGTCGCGGTGGGTGTCCGGCAGCAGAGCCACGAACTGGTCGCCGTGATAGCGCGCCAGGAGATCCACCGGCCGCTTCATTTCACTGGCGAGCGCGATCGCCATGTGCCGGAGCGCGTTGTCGCCGGCCTCGTAGCCATAGGTCTCGTTGAACACGCGGAAGGCGTCGATGTCGACGACCGCGACCGAGAGATTGCCCTTGATGCGCATGGCGCGCCGCCATTCGCGTTCGCTATGGGCGTCGAAATGGGTGAGGCTGGCGACCCCCGATACCTGGTCGATGCCGATGTAATGTTCGAGCGAATCGCGCTCGCGCTTGAGATCGAGGTGGCGCTGGATGCGGGCCGAGAGCACGAGCGGGCTCAGGGGCTTGGTGATGAAATCGACCGCCCCCAGGGTCAGACCCTTGACCGCGTCTTGCTCCTGGGTGGGCGCCGCCAGGAGGACGATCGGCGTTCCCTTGGTGTCGCGGTTGGAGCGGAAGAAGCGCAGCAGGGAATGGCTGAGCGTACTCTCGGTCTCGTCGGGCATATCGATGATGATGATATCGGGCGGCAGCTCGGCCGCCATGCGCATGGCCTCGCCGCTGTCCTTGGCGGAGATGATTTCCCGCTTCCCCTTGAACGTGATCTGGAAGACAGCCCGGTTGACCGGGCTCGGCCGAACCAACAACAGCCTGTCCATTTCCTCCGCCATGGCCCCTGTCCCAATTCGGCTTGATCGTTGCATTCTCGTACCTTAGCAGGAACCGCCGGCAAAGGTCGGTTTTTTCATGTTTTCTCTCGGGCAATCGCCAGGAAAAGGCTTGGCGTGGCCCGAGTCTAGCGCAAAAACCCTGTCATCCCAATGACTTGATGATTCCCTCGCACATTTTCTTGGCGTCGCCGAACAGCATCATCGTGTTGTCCCTAAAGAACAATTCGTTATCCACCCCGGCATAGCCCGAGGCCATGGAGCGCTTCACGAACAGAACCGTCTTGGCCGATTCCACGTCCAGGATCGGCATGCCGTAGATCGGGCTCTTGGGATCGGTCTTGGCCGCGGGGTTGGTCACGTCATTGGCCCCGATCACAAAGGCCACATCGGCCGAGGTGAAGTCGCGGTTGATGTCCTCCAGCTCGAAGACCTCGTCATAGGGCACGCTCGCTTCGGCCAGGAGCACGTTCATGTGGCCCGGCATGCGTCCCGCGACCGGGTGGATGGCGAAGGAGATCTTGACCCCCTCGTCCTTCAGAAGATCGGTCATTTCCCGGAGTGCGTGCTGGGCCTGGGCGACCGCCATGCCGTAGCCGGGCACGACGATGACGCTGCCCGCGTTTTTCATGATGAAGGCGGCATCCTCGGCGCTGCCGGATTTATAGGGCCGGTCGCCCGCCTTGGCCGAAGCGGCAGTCCCGCCATCGGTGCCGAAGCCGCCCAGGATCACGTTGAAGATCGAGCGGTTCATGCCCTTGCACATGATGTAGCTGAGGATGGCGCCCGACGAACCCACCAGCGCGCCGGTGACGATGAGAAGCGTGTTGGAGAGCGTGAAGCCGATGCCGCAGGCGGCCCAACCGGAATAGGAATTCAGCATCGAAACGACGACCGGCATGTCGGCGCCGCCGATCGGGATGATGAGCAGCAGGCCAAGGGCGAGCGACACCGCGACCAGCAGCCAGAATGCGTTGGCCGATTGCGTGGTGATGAGGAGCACGATCAGGACCACGATCGCCACACCCAGCAGGGCGTTCAGAATATGCTGGCCCTTGAACATGATGGGGGCGCCGCTCATCAGCGCCTGGAGCTTGGCGAATGCGATGATCGAACCGGTGAAGGTGACGGCGCCGATCGCGACCCCCAGCCCCATTTCGATCAGGCTGAGGGCGTGAATCGCGCCGGGCTCGCCGATGCCGAACTTGGCCGGCGCGTAGAAGGCGGCGGCCGCCACGCAGACCGCGGCGAGGCCGACCAGCGAATGGAAGGCCGCCACCAGTTGCGGCAACGCCGTCATCTGGATGCGGCGCGCGATCAGCGCACCAACGGCGCCGCCAATCGCCAATCCCACCACGATGAAGCCGTAGGCCTGCACGATGGGGAGCGCCAGCGTGGTCAGGATGGCGATGGCCATCCCCGAGACGCCCCAGAGGAGGCCGCCCCGCGAACTCTCCGGCGAGGAGAGACCGCGCAAGGACATGATGAAGCAGATCGAGGCGGCGAGGTAGAGGAAGGCGGTCAGGATGTCGTTCATGGCGCTCGCCCCCTATCGCCAAATTTCGAAGAAACGTGATCCATGAACTGCCCCGATGTTGCCACGAAATTCGGCACATGCGACCAATCGATCGTACCCGCCGACGTGCATTGGCTGGGTCTTTGTCCTGAATCAATCATTGGCGACGGCGGGTACTGGGGCCTTCGGCGGCTTTTTCTTGAACATTTGGAGCATGCGATAGGTGACGATGAAGCCGCCGAAAATATTGACCGAGGCCAGTGCCACCGCGCAGAAGCCCATCACCAGGGCGAAGCCGAATTCGGCCGGGCCGGCGGCGATCAGCGCGCCCACGATGATGACCGAGGAGATGGCGTTGGTGACCGCCATCAGCGGCGAATGCAGTGCCGGCGTCACCCGCCAGACCACGTAATAGCCGACGAAGCAGGCCAGCACGAAGACCGTGAACAGGAACACGAAGGGGGCATGTTGAATCAAGGTCGTCTCCGGTATCTCGAGGTACGGCTCAGTACCCGGCGTCGCGGACCGATGGTTCGGCGGTTTGACCCCGCCAATGCACGCCGGCGGGTACGATCATTTGGTGGCGTGTGCCCACTTTCGTGGAACGATGCGTGCATTTCATGGCTCACGCTTTTTGCGAAAGTCGGCACGGGCGATCAGGACTGGAAATTGGGATGGATGATCTGGCCGTCGCGGGTGAGTGCCACGCCCTTCACGATCTCGTCCTCCCAATCGATCTTGAGTTCCCCGGTGGTTTTGTCGATGAGGAGCGTCACGAAATTCAGCAGGTTGCGGGCGTAGAGAGCGCTGGTATCGGCGGCCAAGCGACTGGGTACGTTTGCGTGGCCGAGCAATTTCACGCCATGCTTCACCACCACCTGGCCGAGTTCGGAGAGAGGGCAATTGCCGCCCTGCTCCACCGCCAGATCGACGATGACCGAACCCGGCTTCATCGACTTGACCATGTCTTCGGTGACCAGCACCGGCGCTTTGCGCCCGGGGATGAGGGCGGTGGTGATGATGATATCCTGCTTCTTGATGGTTTCGGCGATGAGGGCGGCCTGCTTTTCCTTATAGGCATCGCTCATTTCCTTGGCGTAGCCGCCGGCGGTTTCGGCCTCTCGGAATTCCTCGTCCTCGACCGCGACGAAAGTGCCACCCAGGCTCGCCACCTGTTCCTTGGCGGCGGGGCGCACGTCGGTCGCCGAGACGATGGCGCCCAGGCGCTTGGCGGTCGCGATCGCCTGCAGCCCGGCGACACCTGCCCCCATCACCAGCACGCGCGCCGGGGCCACCGTGCCGGCCGCCGTCATCATCATCGGGAAGGCGCGGCCGAATTCGGAGGCCGCGTCGATCACCGCCTTGTAGCCGGCGAGATTGCTTTGCGAGGACAGCACGTCCATCGTTTGCGCCCGCGTGATGCGCGGCATCAATTCCATGGCGCAGGCGGTGACACCTTTCTCGGCATAGGCCTTGAGCGATTCCCTGGCCCCGTGCGGATTGAGGATGCCGATCAGGAGCGCGCCCTTCTTGATCGAGGCAAGCTCGTCACAGCCGCCCTCGCCCGCCAGCATCGGGCGCTGTACCTTGAGCACCACATCGGCATCGACGAGCGCCGAGGCACCATCGGGTGCGAGCCTGGCGCCCGCGGATTCAAAATGACTGTCGGGAATGGAGGCGCCGGCGCCGGCGCCGCGCTCCACCAACAATTCGGTGCCCAAGGCGATCAGCTTCTTGACCGTATCCGGCGTCACCGCGCAGCGCCGCTCGCCCGGCCGAATTTCAGCCACCACGCCGATTTTCATGCACCCCTCTCCCCAGGCCCCCGGAAAGACCGGTCAAATTCCAACCGGCATTGCCGGCGAGGCGCAATAGCCCGCGCCCAGGCCGCGCCCAATTCGGCGGCAATATGCCTTTTTTTGCACCTGCGAACAAGGGAGGTGTGGAAGGCGGCGGCGAAGCGTGAAAAGGCGGCAGGCAAGAGACCGAGCGCGGGCTACCGCCGACACCGCATCAAAGCTCGACCGGATCGAGTTTCAATTCGGTGATCGGCGCGAACTTTTCCCCGAGGGGCTTGAGCCCAGCCAGAACCGCAAGCAGTGATTTGCGCGGCGTGGGTTCGATGATGAGGCGATGTCTTTCCATGCGCGTAATGGCATCCTGGCCAGGAAGTTCGAACGCGCGCGCAATCCGCACCGCCTGATGGCGGCCATATCCGGATAGCCTGACGCGTCGTTCACTGGCCATCGCGGCCTCAGATAGCATAGGTCAAAGCATAGGCCAAATCGCGCCAGGTCCAGGATTATTCCGCGAGACCGAGGAAGGCCCCAATGCCAAGCCCGGGCGGACCGGACGGAAATATGATAGAGTTGCCCCCGGATTGATCGAACCGCGACTGAGGACCCCTATGGAACGCATTCTCAATTTGCATATCGAGAAACTGCCTGAGGGCGTGTATCTGGCGACTTCCGAAGACGTACAAGGGCTGGTCGCGCAGGGGCGCACCATCCAGGAAACCATCGAAATCGCGCGCGACGTGGCCAAGAAGCTGATCGAAGCCCAAGGAGGAGGCGTCAATGCAATCGGCGCCGCTCTGGCCCCGGCGCAAGAGGTGTTCGATTACCCGCTGATCCTGAGCGCTTGATGGGTAGATTGGCGGGGTTTCGCTATCGCGATATCGTCCAGCGGCTAAAGGCGTTGGGCTTCGAGTTCCACCGGCAAGCCGCGGGAAGCCATGAGATTTGGTTTAGCGCGACAACAAATCGATTCACCACGATCCCCAATCACCCCGGCGAAGTTCCGGAAGGCACGTTGCGCGCGATCCTGAAACAAGCGGGAATCGAGCCGGAGGAATTCGTGCGCGGCTAGATTCCGAAATCGACCCTGCCGTCAAGACCATTTGCGCCGGCCCTATCTTCCCGCCGCCTTCATCCCCGCCGCCTTGAGGGCGGCCTGCTGGCGCTTGGCCAGACGGGCGAGATCGAAATCCTGGATCAGTTCCTGGAACAGGCGGAACCAGTTGATCTCGGCCTTCAAGTGCATGAAGACCGAACCCAGGCCGATCGCGGCCCGGTCCATGAACACGAATTCGCGCGGCGGCGTGACCGGCCCCAGCCGGCGCAAATCGGCGTGCACGCTTTCGGCCACCTCGCGGCCGTAGATGCCGCTCTCGCTGTCCTGGATGCGGCGCGAGCGATCCTCCAGGAGCGGGCCATAGACGAAATGCGCCCAGCGATTGAGGACCTCGATCACTTGCGGGTTCAAGCCCTTGAAGCCCCAGCTCTCATAGGCGGCGATCGCAAGCTCGCGATCCTCGTGCAGGAGTGCCTGATAGAGATCGATGACGCCTTTGACGAACTTGGGCGGGAACACGCGCACGCAACCGAAATCCATGAGATTGACCGAGAAATCCGGCCGCAGCGTGTAATTGCCGAGATGCGGGTCGCCGTGGATCACGCCGAAATCGTAGAACGGCACGTACCAGGCGCGAAACATGTTGTGGGCGATGCGGTTGCGCTGGGCCGCCGAGGGATCGCGCGCCAGAACATTCATCAAGGGATCGCCCTCGATCCAGGTCATGGTGAGGAGCCGGCGAGTGGTGAGCTCGGGCAAGGGTTCGGGCAGGTGCACGCCGGCTTCGCGCGCCAGCATGCGCCGGTAGAGCACCATGTGTCGGGATTCGAGCAGGTAATCCAGTTCCTCGCGCAGCCGTTCCGCGATCTCGCCATGGATTTCGCCGGTCGAAATGGCACGGTCATAGCGCTCGTAGATGTTGAAGATGATCTTCAATTGGCGGAGATCGGCCGCCACCGCCGATTCCATGTCGGGATACTGCAGCTTGCAGGCGAGCTCGCTCCCGTCATGGGCGATGGCGCGATGCACCTGGCCGAGTGAAGCGGCGGCGGCGGCTTCGTGCTCGAAGGTCTTGAAGCGCGCCTGCCAATCCGGCCCCAGCTCGGCCGCCATCCGGCGCTTGACGAAGGGCCAGCCCATGGAAGGCGCATTGGCCTGCAATTCGCGGAGCTCGCGGACGTATTCGCGCGGCAGCGCATCGGGAATGGTGGCCATGATCTGGGCCACTTTCATCAGCGGCCCCTTGAGCCCGCCAAGAGCCGCCTTGAGCTCGGCCGCGTTGCGCCCGCGATTGACGGTCAATCCCAGATAGCGCTGGCCGGCGACACGCGCGGCCAAGCCGCCGACCGCGCGGCCCACGCGCGCATAACGCTGGACCCGGCCCGACAATGAATTGGCTTCCTTGTCGGCCATGAACCCTCGGCCTAGCGCGATTGGGCTAGCTTGGAGCTGCTCGCGCCAAGCTCGATCGGCTGGCCATGCGGCGTGCGCCGCGCGGCTTCGCGCCATTCCTCGATCCTCGTCAGGCGCTCGTCGCGGCCGAGCACGTGCTTCGCTTCGACAAGCGTTTCGAGCGCCGCCAGCCATTGTTCGTAATAGGGCATCGCGGGATCGCATCTGATTTGGGCGCCCAAGGTCTCGGCCCATTCGCGTCCCGTGAAGAGGCCGTGCTCGTGCAATTTGACCGCAAGCGCGAAGGCCTCCGCCTCCCAGGGCTCGCGAAAGACCGGCTCGCCGCCGGAAAGGGGATCAGGCCGGCTCAAGATAGGGCTCCCAGATTTCGGCGTGAATGAGGTCGCGTCCCTCGCGGCCCCACAATTCTCGCGCGGCGAAGCGGAGCGTGTAGAGCCATTGCGGATCCTCGCCTTTCCCATGGGCGTTGGAATCGGGGAAGACATGGGCTCCATGGACCCTGATCACCTCGCCCACATGGCCGCGCAAATAGCGCGCCAATCGCGTGTGGCTTTTCGGGTGGACGTTGAGCGCCCGCGCCCGATCGCCGATGGCGAAACGCGAAGTCGCCTGGGCCTCGCGTTCATAGGACCCGCGCGCGAGCAGGCTTGGCAGAACCGCTTGGGGCCGCAGAACCCGGGATGAAGGCGGCGAGGGTTGCGCGGCGCGGCCGTCGCGAATTTCGGCGGCGCTCGCCAGGCCCTTCTCGACCAGTAGCTTGGTGAAGGCTTCCAGCCAGATCTGGTAATATTCGAGGCGCAGATACTCGGCCGGCCGGCGGTTCTCGCAGGCGTGGCGGTCCTCGTCCAGGTTCCAACCATCGAGCGCGCCCGAAGCAAGTGCTATCGCGAACATGCGCGCTTCCCAAGGCGCGTGGAAAACCGGCTCGTCCGCCTCGGGTGTCACGCGTCCGAATCCCATCCGTCCGCCGAGGTCATGGGCGCCGTTCAAGAGACTCGCTCCAGATAGGGTTCCCACAAATCGAGATGAACCGCGCGCTTTCGCTTGGCCGCCCACAACTCGCGCGCGCCGAAGCGCACATTGTAGAGCCAGCGCGGATCGTCGCCCTTGCCGTGGGCGGCGGAATCCGGAAACACATGCGCGCCATGGACCCGCGCGATCTTCCCCACGCGCCCCCGAACGTAAAACGGCAGGCGGGTGTGGCCGTCGACATGCAGATTGCGGGCGCGAACGCGATCGCCGACGCGAAACCCTGCCGGCGCCACCGGCTTGCGATCGGCGGGGCCGCCCTTGGCCAAGATTCCAGCCACCAATTCGGCCTTCAACACGCGCGGCAATACCTTGGGCGGGTCGATCATGCGGCCTCGCGCGATTTCGGCCTCGCTCGCCAGCCCACGCTCGCGCAACATCGCGACCAGCCCTTCGATCCAGATCTGATAATAGCTCGACGACCAATAGAACGCGGGGGGCAAGCTTTCGCGCGCATGGCGCGATTGATCGATGTTCAAGGCGCCGGTCGCGCCCATCGCCAGCGTGAGCGCAAACGCGCGGCGCTCCCAATCGGCATGAAAGACCGGCTCTTCCTTTTCCGGCATGACTGGACCAAAGGTCGTCATGCCGCCCATGTCCTGCGGGCCGTTCACGCGGGCACTTTCGGAAAGCCGGTGCCAATCATGGAATCGCGGGTGACGATGTCCGCCAGGCTTTCCTCGCTCCACCCTTCCGTTCCGGCCGGGCGTAGCGGCACCACCAGATAGCGAATTTCGGCGGTCGAATCCCAGATCCGGATTTCGGTTGCATCCGGCAAGCTCACGCCGAAATCGGCGAGCACGCCCCTTGGATCTATCACCGTGCGCGAGCGGTAGGGCGGCGATTTGTACCAGACCGGCGGCAGGCCCAGGACCGGCCACGGATAGCAGGAGCACAAGGTGCACACGACTATGTTGTGCACCGTGGGCGAATTGAAGAGCGCGATCATGTGCTCGCCCTGGCGGCCGGAATAGCCGAGCGAGGCGATGGCCTCGGTCGCGTTACGCGCCAGTCCTTCGCGATAGGCGGGATCGACCCAGGATCTGGCGATGACGCGGGCACCATTGCGCGGGCCGATCTTTTTCTCGTAGGTCTCGATCAGAACGTCGAGCGCCGCCGGATCGACATAGCCCTTTTCGACCAGGAGCGATTCCAGCGCACGCACCCGTAACGCGGTCGGTGACAAATCCGAGCCGCCCTCGTGATCGTGATCATGGTCCTGGTCGTGATCGTCATGGGGCATGTCGTCTCTCCGATGTCCCGCGCTCGTCCGTAATCCGCGACTATTCTCTAATCCGTCATCGCCGGGCTTGACCCGGCGATCCATCTTGGACTGCTCGTACCATGGATTGCCGGGTCACGTCGCGTCGCTCCGGCCCGGCAATGACAACTGAAAATCAATTGGCCTCCAATTCGTCGATGAAGCCCGCGATCACGCCCAGACCCTTGGACCAGAATTCCGGTCGGGTCGCATCGAGACCGAAGGGCGCCAGCAATTCCATATGCCGCTTGGCACCGCCCGATTCCAGCATTTCCAAGTACTTCTCGGCGAAACCGGGGGCGGATTGCCGGTAGACCGCGTAGAGCGAATTCACCAGGCAATCGCCGAAGGCATAGGCATAGACATAGAACGGCACATGGATGAAATGCGGGATATAGGCCCAATAGATGCCGTAGCCGGTGCCATCCGGGAGATGAATGCCATCGCCCAGCGCCTCGCGCTGGCATTCCAGCCAAAACCCCGAGATCCGATCGGGCGTCAACTCGCCGTGGCGGCGTTCGTCGTGCAGGCGACGCTCGAATTCGTGCATCGCCACCTGGCGGACGACCGTATTCAGCATGTCCTCGACCTTGCCGGCGAGGAGTATTCGTTTGCGCGCCGACGGTCCCTCGCGCCGCAGCAGCGCCTGGAAGGTCAACATCTCGCCAAAGACCGACGCGGTCTCGGCCAAGGTCAAGGGCGTGTCGCACAGCAACTGCCCTAAGGGCGCGGCCAGAACCTGGTGGACGCCGTGCCCGAGTTCGTGGGCCAAGGTCATCACGTCGCGCGTCCGCCCGTGATAATTCAGCAAGAGATAGGGGTGCGCGCTCGGCACCGTCGGATGGGCAAAGGCGCCGGGTGCCTTGCCGGGGCGGGGCGGGGCGTCGATCCAGTTCCGGTCGAAGAAGTTCTGCCCGATCTCGGCCAGGCGCGGCGAAAAATCGCGATAGGCGCCGAGCACCGTTCCGACCGCGTCCTGCCAGGCAATGAGAGCGTCCGCATCCTCGGGCAAGGGCGCGTTGCGGTCCCAATATTCGAGCCTTTCCTGGCCGAGCCAGCGCGCCTTCAGCCGGTAATAGCGATGCGAGAGAAGCGGATAACTGGCCTTGACGGCGGCCACCAGCGCGTCCACCACCTCGTCCTCGACCTGGTTGGCGAGATTGCGCGAGGAGACGGGCCGCTCGAAGACGCGCCACTTGTCGTCGATCTCCTTGTCCTTGGCGAGCGTGTTGGTGACGAGCGCGAACACCCGCCGTTTCCCGGCGAACCCGTCGGCGATGGCACCCGCCACTTCGCGCCGGAGTACTGGATCGCGATCGTGCAACAAATTGAGGGCATCGCTGGCGGTCAGTTTGTCGCCGCGGACCTCGAAGCGCATGTCGGCGATGGTTTCGTCGAACAGCCGCATCCAGGCCGCGCGCCCGACGATCTCCTTCTCGTGCAGCAGGCGCTCGATGTCGTCGGACAATTGATGCGGCCGGAAGGCGCGCACCTGGTCGAGCCAGGGGCGAAACCGCCGCATGGCTTGGTGCTCGAGCTTGGCCGCCAGATTGGCATCTTCCAGCCGATTGATCTCGAGCGCGAAAAAGAGCGTGTTCAGGGAAACTTCGTTCGACCGCTCGACCACGTTCTGCTGGAAGCGGCCGATTTCCGGATCGGCCATGTCGCCGGCGTAAAGGAGCTGCGCGTAACTGCCGACCCGCGCCAGGATCTCGCCAATCCGCTCGTATTCCAGGATCGCCGCCAAAAAGCCGACACCATCGAGGCCTTCGAGCCTGCCCTCGTATTGGCGGCGGAACTCGCCCGCTTGGGCCGCCGCGCCGGTCAGGTCCCGATCGATCGCCGAATCGTCCCTTCCGGCATAGAGATCGGACAGGTCCCAATTGGGAAGCCCGGCCATTGCATGCGCGCCACCTTGGTCCGGTGTCATCTCTCCCCGCCCTTTGGTTGTTGATTGCCAGGGTCTAACCGTCATCTTATATGGGGTCGAGCGGCCCCGCGCCAAGCGCACCGCTATCGGGGGAGGCCCAAGAGCATGGATTTCGACCAAGTGCCCAGCCTGCCCCGCCTGTTCCTGGACATGGCGGCTAAACGAGGCAACGCGCCTTTCCTGTGGCACAAGCGTGACGGCGCCTTCCGGCCCCAGGGCTGGACCGAGATCGCCGATCAGGTGCGCATGCTGGCGCGAGGTCTGATGGCGCTCGGCATCGACCCCGGCGACCGCGTCGCCCTGGTTTCGGAAAACCGGCCGGAATGGCTGATCGCCGATCTGGCGATCATGGCGGCGGGCGCGGTGACGGTGCCGGCCTATTCCACCAACACCATCGAGGACAACAAGCACGTCCTCACCCATTGCGGGGCCAAGGGCGTCATCATGTCGGGTCCGGCCATCGCCAAGCGCCTGCTGCCGGCCGCGATCCAGGCGCCGGAGCTCTCGTTCCTGGTGGCGATGGAGGGGCTCGAACTCGGCCAGCGCCTGCCCTTTGCATCGAAATCCTGGCGCCAGGTTATGGCGCTGGGCGAGGGCATCGCGGAACGCGAGCTCGATCTTCGCATCGACGGGCCCAAGCGCGATGATCTGTGCTGCATCATCTACACCTCCGGCACCGGTGGCGTGCCAAGGGGCGTGATGCTGACCCACGGTTCGATCCTGTGCAACATCAAGGGTGCGTACCGGCTGCTGCGGGAGACCAACCTCGGCGATGAGGTGTTTCTTTCCTTTCTGCCGCTATCGCACGCCTATGAGCACACCGCCGGACAATTCCTGCCAATTTCCATCGGCGCGCAGATTTATTACGCGGAGAGTGTGGACAAGCTGGTCGAGAACATGGCCGAGGTGAGGCCCACGATCATGACCGCCGTGCCCCGCCTCTACGAGGCCATGCACCAGAAAATCCGCCACGGGCTTTCGAGCGCGCCCATCTGGCGCCAGCGCCTGTTCGAGCTTGCCTATCGATTGGGCCGCAAGAACTACGAGAAGCCGGGCTCGCTGTCGCTGGTGGAGCGCCTGCAGAACCTCCTCTGCGACGCCCTGGTGCGCCGCAAGATCGCCAAGCGCTTCGGGGGGAGACTGAAGGCCTTCGTTTCAGGGGGTGCGGCGCTCAATTACGAGATCGGGGTGTTTTTCCTGGCGCTCGGCGTGCCCTTGCTCCAGGGCTATGGCCAGACCGAGGCCTCGCCGGTCATAAGCGCCAATCGCCCGAGCAAGATCAAGATCGATACCGTCGGCCCGATCTTCGAGGGCCTGGAGGCAAGACTCGCCGAGGATGGCGAGATCCTGGTCCGGGGCGAAGCGGTGATGAAGGGCTATTGGCGCGATCCCGAGGGCACCCAGCGGGCGATCCGGGAGGGCTGGCTCCACACCGGGGATATCGGGGTGTTCGATTCCGACGGCTACTTGAAGATCACCGATCGCAAGAAGGACATCATCGTGCTTTCCGGCGGCGACAATGTCTCGCCGGCGCGGATCGAGGGATTTCTTGTGCTTCAGCCGGAAATCGCCCAGGCGATGGTGCATGGCGACAAGCTCCCGCACCTGATCGCGCTGATCGTGGCCGATGCCGAATTCGCGCGCGATTGGGCGAGCAAGAACGGAATCGCCATCGCCCCGGAGGGCGACCCGGTCGCTGTACTGGCGGAGAACCGGGAATTTCACAAAGCGATGGCGAGGGCGGTCAAGCGGGTCGGCGCCCAAATGTCGTCGATCGAAAGGCCGCGCCGTTTCGCTTTGCTGCCGGAGGGCTTCACTATCGACAATGCCATGCTCACGCCATCGATGAAAATCCGCCGCCACAAGATTCTCGAGCGCTGGCAAGGGGCGATCGATCGGTTGTACGAGCGCGGCTAAGATGCCGGAACACCAGCACCACAAGCCGAAAATCACCGTGGAAGAGATCGCGGCCTTTGGCCGGGACGGCGCAATCCCATTGCGCGGGTTCTTCCTCGATTGGGTCGAGCCATTGAAGGCGGGGATCGAGCGCAATCGGCGCGAGCCCGGATCCGATGCCAAGCATTACCGCCGGGGCGCGGGAGATGGCGAGTTCTTCGGCGATTACTGCAACTGGGCGCGGATCCCGGAATATCGCGCGTTCTGCCTGGAATCGCCCGCGGCCGAGATCGCCGGGCGATTGATGAAGGCCAGCACGGCGCGGCTCTTCCACGAGCATGTGCTTGTCAAGGACGCAGGCGCCACGACGCCGACGCCCTGGCACCAGGACATGCCCTATTACCCGATTTCGGGCACGCAGACCTGTTCGCTGTGGCTGGTGCTCGATCCGGTTGGACGCGCATCCACGCCGGAATTCGTCGCCGGATCGCATCTTTGGGACCGGTGCTTTCGGCCGGAACGGTTCAACCGCCAGGCCCTCAACCCCGATGACGGATTGGAGCCGGTCCCCGATATTGATGCGGCGCGCGGGCACTATCGCATTCTGGGCTGGGAAATGGCGCCGGGCGATGCCGTTGCCTTCGATTTCCGGACGCTGCACGGGGCGCCCGGCAACGCCGCAACGGATCGAGCGCGACGGGCGTTTTCCTCGCGCTGGGTGGGCGATGACGCGCGTTTCGCGCGTAAACCCAACATCGTGACCTCGCCACCCTTCCCGGAAGTCGATCTCGCGCATGGCGCGCCCCTCGACCATCCCTCCTTTCCGCTGGTCTGGCGGCGCGCCGCCGAATCCACCTGAATGGATTTTCGCTTGAGTTCGCCTCATTCTCGTTCGTCATCGCCGGCCCTAGGGACCCAAGTCCGGGGATGATCCGGCGATCCATAGGATGCGAAGGGCTCAGGCCCGGGCATGACGTCGAGAAAGCGATCTCACGCATGCGACAACAACTCTAGCTCCCGGTCCAGGGTACATGGCTGACCCGGCGAATTTCCTGCGCGACATTCTCGTGATCCTGGCGGCGGCCGTGATCGGCGTGTCGCTCTCGGAACGGGCGCGGCTTGGCCCGGTGGTCGGCTATCTGTTGGCGGGGCTGGCGATCGGTCCGGCCATGCTGGGGCTGGTATCGGATCTGGCGGCACCCCAGGCGCTGGCCGAGCTCGGTGTGGTGTTCCTGCTCTTCACCGTCGGCCTGGAACTGCCGGTCGAGCGATTGAGGCTGATGCCACGCGGGATTTTCTTGCTTGGCTCGCTCCAGATTTTGTTGACGGCACTCGTCTTGGGGCTGATCGCCTGGCTCCTCGGCCAGACCCTGCTTGCTTCGATCACCATCGGGTTCACGCTGTCGCTCTCTTCGACCGCGATCGTGCTCCGGATTCTTTCCGACCGCAACGAACTGCAGACAAGGATGGGTCGGGTGGCGCTCGGCATCCTGATCATGCAGGATCTGGCGGTGGCGCCGCTCCTGGTGCTGCTGCCGGCGCTCAAAGGTACTTGGGGCGAGATCGGCGCCGGATTGGGCCTGTCGCTCATCAAGGGCATGCTGGCCGCCGGCCTGATCCTTGGCTTCGGGCGCCTAGCGCTGCGCCCGATGATGAACGCGGTCGCCGCCAGCAAAAGCCCGGAAATCTTCGCCGCCCTCACGCTTCTGATCGTGCTCGCGGCCGGCGTTCTTGCGCATTCCTTCGGCCTCTCCATGGCCTTCGGCGCCCTCATGGCCGGCATGCTGCTGGCCGACACCGCCTATCGCCACCAGGTGGCGGCCGAGATCGGCCCGTTCCGTGGCCTATTGCTTGGCCTATTTTTCATGACCGTCGGCATGTTGCTCGACCCCGCGCTAGTCGAGGCGCGCTGGCCCTTGGTGCTGGCCCTGGTCCTCGGCCTCGTTGCGATCAAGGCGGTAATCGTGTTCCTGCTCTGCAACAGCCTAGCCTTGGCTCCCAGCGCCTCGATGCGCCTCGGCCTCATTCTGGCGCAAGGCGGCGAATTCGCCTTCGTACTATTGCTGATGGCGCGGCAGGAGACCCTGATCTCGACCGATCTTGCCCAAGCGATCGGCGTCTCGGTCGTGCTCTCGATGATGGCGACACCGTTTCTGGCCATGGCCGGAAGGCGCATGGCGCCCAAGCTCGCGACCAGGACCGAGATCGCGGCCGACGCGCTGCCGCACTATTCGGGGGAAGTCAGGCGCCATGTGATCATCGCCGGCTATGGCAGGATCGGCGCGGCGGTCGCGCGGCATTTGAGCAAGCGCGGCATCGATTGGGTGGCGATCGATACCGATCCCGTCCTGGTCAACCGCGCGCGGCGCGAGGGGCACAAAGTGTTCTATGGCGCCGCCGACCGGATCGAGATCCTGGAGGCGCTGGGCCTTGCCGAGGCGCGCGGCGTGGTGGTGGCGATCAGCGACCAGGAGCGCGCGGTGCAGATGGTGGCGCTGGTGCATTACGTGCTTCCCGGCATTCCGCTGCTCGCGCGCGCCTATGACGAGGAACACGCCGAGCATCTCATTACCGCTGGCGCCAACGTGGCCGTGCCCGAGCCCTCGCCGCTCGGCGACATGCTGGCCGGGGAATTGCTGGCGCTCATGGGCGAGGAGAAGGCGGCGGCGGTCAATCCCTCGTGACGGACGTCGTGCGGTGCACAGGCTTTGCGATGTTCCGCATGTGCTTGGCGTAATCGCCCGTCGCTGGTGGCGGCACATCCTCCGGCGGCGCGCCAGAATCAGACCGTTCGACGACATTTAGCCCATCGGGCACGGAGACGGTCACCGGCGTGCCGCCAGCCCCGGCCTCTTGCACGCGGCTCCGTACCTGATTCAAGAAGTCGCAAAGGATTTCGGCGCCAACTCTCTTCGCGAAGTCCTTTTGCGGTATTGAAACTCGTCTTCGAAACCAACCGCCGTCCTTCCGAACCGCACGGACAAAGTAGTGCTTTCCATTCTCGCTATGCCCTCCACTCACGAAGAAGGGCTCGATTTCCGACCATGCGAAAAAGCGGCGCCTGAAGGTGGTCGACATCGTCACGCCCTGGGCCGACAGCCCCACATAGTACGAGCCGCCGGGGCGGAAATAATTGAATTCCCTCCAAACTATGTAGGACACCTCGATAACAATCAAGCACGGCACAAAAAAACAGAAATGATCAGCACGACGGGCAGTTGCCACGAATTGACATCGAAGAAATAAGTTTCCAGCCGAACAAAATCCCCCCAGGAAAAATCTGCTGGAAGGAAACTGGCCTTGCCGCCTGTTTTCGGCGAGAGTTGAGGGAAAACTACACGCAAATAGAACACGGCAACCAACGGGACGGACGCGACATAGAGCAGCACCTTGAAAAAAGCCGGCCAGCGATTTGGCCGCAGCACGATCGGCAAACGCCGCTCATCGCTGGCAAGAGATTCTACAATGGTCTGTTCCGGTACTTTTTCCATCGGAAACCATACGGGCAATCATTCGCGAACGATAATTGAACTGACTGGACTTGTACAGCGTGACGAAACGCCGACCGTCGCTCAAGGATTTCGTCCGTTCGGGACTTTGAATCCATAAATGTTCCCGTCGCCTCGGGCGCCACTTACTCCCTAGTCACGGTCGGCGTCCGGACCGGCGCCTTACTCCCGACCGCCGGGCGTGTGCTAGAACCGCTCATGGCGCGCGGTGACACTTCGGCCAGAGTTGTGGCCGCGTCACCTTCTTCCACTACATGCAGCCCATAGGGCACCGGCACCACCGCCACAATTCCGGCGAATTCCACCTCGCGCACGCGGTCGCGAACCTCGTTCAAGAATCCGCACAGGATCTCGGCCGATCGGGCGCGGGTGGCGCCGAGGTCCTTGGCGAAATCGCCTTGCGCGATGGCGATTCCAGATCGGAAAAAACCGCCGTCGCGCAAATCGGCGCGGATGGTGTAGGATTTTTTCGATCCCGCCTCATTGCTGACACGCGCGGCGCCCACGCGAAAGCGCTCGATCTCCGTCCATCCGAAATGGCGGCGCTTGAAGGGCGTCGAGATGGTGACGCCCTCGGCCGAGAGGCCGACGAAATACGATCCGCCAGGGCGGAAATAGCTCAGTTCCCGCCAAATTCCGAAAACCGACAAGCTCACGAACAGGGCGATTCCCAGCCACGGCAAGTTGCGCTCCATCCAGGTACCGGCGGTCGGAAAAAAGTCGATTACATAGGTGATTACCAGCCCCTCCGCCGAGAGCAGCTTGTAAAGGATGAACCCGATGATCCCAAAAAAAATCAGGACCCAAGTGAAATTCGGCCCACGATTGGGCCGCAGCACGAGCGGCAGGCGCCGATCATAACTGGTCGAGGTTTCGCTGGCATCCGGTTCTATCATTCGTAAAAGTAAAAGGGGACGCTACCCTTTTCCCTCACCCTTTGCCCTTCTCCCCCGCATGCGCGGGCTACGCGGCGTGAAAAGGGTAGCGTCCCCTTTTCCGGTTTCAATCGAAGGGAAAGGATTTGTACCACTCGACGAAACGCGCCACACCCTCGGCCAAGGGCGTTCGGGGATCGAAGCCATAGAGCCTGCGGGCGAGTGCTATATCGGCGTAAGTTTCCTGGAGATCGTCGGCCTTCATAGTCTCGTCCTCGATGATGGCGCGCCTTCCAATCGCCTTCTCGATTTCGGCAATGAACTCGGCCAATGAATCGGCGCGATCATTGCCGATGTTGACGATGCAATGCGGCGCCTCGGCCGGGCCGGCGGCCACCGGTGGCCGGTCGAGCGCGGCCACGATCCCATGCACGGCGTCGTCCACATAGGTCATGTCGCGGCGGAAATCGCCGCGATTATAGACCCGGATCGGGCGGCCCTCGCCGATCGCCTTGGTGAAGGTGTAATAGAACATGTCCGGCCTTCCCCAGGGCCCATAGATCGCGAACAGGCGCAAGCCGGTCAGGGCCAGGCGGCTGTTGTGGGCGTAGGCCGAGGCGAGGAGCTCGTCGGCGCGCTTGGAGGCGGCATAGATCGAGCGCGGATTGTCGGCGAGGTCGCCCTCCGAGAACGGCACCTTCCTGTTGCCGCCATAAACCGCCGATGACGAGCCATAGACGAAGTGCTTGACGCGATCGAGGCGCCGCAGGCCTTCGAGCAGGATGAACATGCCGGAAATGTTGGTGCGCAGGAAATCCTGCGGCCGCTTCTGGGAGTGGCCCACGCCAACCTGCGCCGCCAAATGCACGATCCCGGTGATGTCGGGATAGAGGTCGAGAATGGCGTTGACCGCCTCGGCCTCGCCGATATCGACGTAATGGAACTTGAAATCGGGATGCTCCTCAAGCTCCGCCAGGCGCGCCTCCTTGAGGGCCAGCGAATAATACTCGTCCATGTTGTCGATGCCGATCACGCGCTCGCCGCGCTTCAACAGGCGCAGCGATACATGTAGCCCCAAGAATCCGGCCGCACCGGTTACGAGAATGGTCATTCGCGTCGATCCGCTTGGGGTTGAAAGATCAGATTACCATGCTCTCCCCAGGGGCACCAAATTGACCTCTTTCGGCCCTGCTGGACAGGGGCGGGAATCTGGCCCATCGTAGCTGAAAGGCCCTGCGGCACCTGGCCTGGCGGGTGATTCGAAGGGCATCGGAAGGAAGGCGCAATGACCAGTTTGGCGCGGGTGACGCTGGAGGACAAATACGTCCGAAAGAGCGGCCGGATCTTCGTCAACGGCATGCAGGCGCTGACGCGCCTCGCCCTGATGCAGCGCCAGCGCGACCAGGCTGCCGGCTTGAACACGGCGGGCTATGTGACCGGCTACCGGGGCTCGCCCTTGGGCGGGCTCGATCAGGCGATGGCCCAGGCAGGCCAGCATCTGGCCGCCCATCTCATCCGCCTCCAGCCCGGCGTCAACGAGGATCTGGCCGCGACCGCCATTTGGGGCACCCAGCAGGCGGGGTTGTTCGGCGACGCGCTTTATGACGGGGTCTTTGCCATGTGGTACGGCAAGGGCCCGGGCGTCGATCGCTGCGGCGATGTGTTCCGGCATGCCAATCTCGCCGGCAGCGCCAAGCATGGCGGGGTCTTGGTCCTGGCCGGCGACGATCATACCTGCAAGTCCTCGACGACCGCCCACCAGAGCGAATACGCCTTCATGGATCTGGGCATGCCGGTCTTGAATCCGGCCAATCTGCAGGAATTCCTCGATTTCGGCCTCACTGGCTGGGCGATGTCGCGCTATTCGGGCTGCTGGGTGGCGATGAAGGTGGTGGCCGACAATTGCGATTCCTCGGCCTCGATCGAGATCGATCCCTTGCGCCCCGCGCTCGCCCTTCCCATCGATTTCGCGATGCCCGAAGGCGGCCTCAACATCCGCCTGCCCGCCTCCAACTTCGCGACCGCTCAGGCCCTCGAGGTCGAGCTGCGCCTGCAGAAGCACAAGCTCTACGCCGCCCTCGCCTTTTGTCGCGCCAATGCGCTCAACCGGGTGGTGATCGACGGCCCCAATCGGCGCTTCGGCATCGTCACCTGCGGCAAGACCTATATGGATGTGCGCCAGGCGTTGGACGATCTCGGCATCGACGACGATTACGCCAAGTCGATCGGCCTCTCGCTCTACAAGGTCGGCATGACCTGGCCCCTGGAGCGCGACGGGGTGCGCCACTTCGCCGAGGGCCTCGAGGAAATCCTGGTGGTCGAGGAGAAGCGGGCGCTGATGGAAAATCAGCTCAAGGAACAGCTCTACAATTGGAGCGAGAACGTGCGCCCGCGGGTGATCGGCAAGTTCGACGAAGAGGGCGAATGGATCCTGCCCTCGGCCGACGAGCTGACCCCGGCCCGCATCGCCCGCGTCATCGCCAAGCGCATCCGGCGCTTTCACACTAGCGCCCGGATCGAGGAGCGCCTGGCCTTCCTGGAACAAAAGGAACAGGCGCTCAAGGATTTCAAGCCGCCCATTCGCCGGGTCGCCTATTTCTGTTCCGGATGCCCACACAACACCTCGACCAAGGTGCCGGAGGGCTCGCGCGCCTTGGCCGGGATCGGCTGCCACTTCATGGCGTTGTGGATGGATCGGCAAACCGAGACCTTCACCCATATGGGGGGCGAAGGCGCCTCCTGGATCGGGCAGGCGCCGTTCACCGCCACCAAGCATGTGTTCCAGAACATGGGCGACGGCACTTATTACCATTCCGGATTGCTGGCGATAAGGGCGGCGGTCGCCGCCAACGTCAACATCACCTACAAGCTGTTGTTCAACGACGCGGTCGCGATGACCGGGGGCCAGAAGGTCGATGGCCCCTTGAGCGTGCCGATGATGGCCCACCAATTGGTGGCCGAGGGATTGACCAAGGTCATCATCGTTAGCGACGAGCCGGAAAAGTATCCGGAGGCGGATCTGCCCTCGGGCGTGATGGCGCACGACCGCGACGAACTGGATACGATCCAGCGCGAGATGCGCGAAACGGTGGGCGTGACCGCGATCATCTACGACCAGACTTGTGCGGCCGAGAAGCGCCGGCGGCGAAGGCGCGGCCTGATGGAGGATCCGGCGCGGCGCGTGTTCATCAACCAGGAGGTTTGCGAGGGTTGCGGCGATTGCTCCACGCAATCGAATTGCCTGAGCGTGGTGCCGCTGGAAACCGCGCTCGGGCGCAAGCGGCGGATCGATCAATCGAGCTGCAACAAGGATTATTCCTGCCTCAACGGCTTTTGCCCGAGCTTCGTCACCATCGAGGGCGGGGCCTTGCGAAAGCCCCGGCCGGTCATGCCCTTGGGCGAAGTCTTGGCCGAGCCGGCACTTCCCGATTTGGCGCGGCCCTATAATATTCTCGTGACCGGGATCGGCGGCACCGGGGTGGTCACCATCGGCGCGCTCATCGGGATGGCGGCACACCTCGAGGGCAAGGGTTGCTCGATCCTGGACATGACCGGCCTCGCGCAAAAGGGCGGCTCGGTCTATTGCCACATCCGGGTGGCCGCCCAGCCCGCCGATCTGCACGCGGTCAGGATCGCCGCCGGCAACGCCGATCTCCTGTTGGGCTGCGACAACGTGGTGGCAACCTCGTTCGATTCCTTGGCAAAGGTCCAGCGCGGCTTGACCCGCGCCATCGTCAACGACCACGCGACCATCACCGCCGATTTCACCCACAATCCCGATTACGAGTTTCCCGCCGACGACATCAGGCGGCTGTTGAAGGATTCCGTGGGCGAAGCGGCCGTCGATTTCGTCGAAGCGACCGAGCTCGCGACCGCGCTCATCGGCGATTCGATCGCGACCAATCTGTTCATGCTGGGTTTTGCCTATCAGCGCGGATTGGTGCCGGTGTCGGGGGACGCGATCACCCAAGCGATCGCCATCAACCGCACTTCGGCCGATGCGAACAGTCTGGCCTTCGCCTGGGGAAGGCGCGCGGCGGTGAATTTGGCTTCGGTCCGCCAGGCCGCGCAGCGGGCGGGAGAGCGTGGGGGCCAATTCCCCGGAACGCTGCCGGAGATCGTCCAACATCGTTCGGCGTTGCTGACCAATTATCAGAACGCCGCCTTGGCAACGCGCTATCGGGCGCTCGTGGAGCGGGTGGCGGCGGCGGAAGCGGCGGTCGCGCCGGGAACCGAGACGCTGGCCAGAGCCGTCGCAACCGCGTACGCAAAGCTGCTTGCCTACAAGGACGAATACGAGGTGGCGCGGCTGTTTACCGATCCGGTATTCCGCGAGCGGATCGAGGCCCAGTTCGAGGGCTCCTACCGCCTGGTCTTCCATTTGGCCCCGCCCTTGGTCTCGCGCCCAGACCCTACGACCGGGCGCATTGCCAAACGCGCCTTCGGCCCCTGGATGAGGCATGGGTTCCGCCTGCTCGCCCACTTGAAGGGACTGCGCGGCACCGTCTTCGACCCCTTCGGCCGGACCGAGGAACGGCGCACCGAACGCCGCCTGATCGCGGAATACGAGGCCCTGGTCGATGAGATTCTTACCGGCCTTCGCGCCGCCAACCATGGGATCGCCGTCGAGCTCGCCGGATTGGCCGAATCGATTCGGGGTTTTGGCCACGTGAAACTCGCCAATCTCAAGAAGGCCGAGCAGCGCAAGGGGGAACTTCTCGGCCGCTATCGCCAGCCCGAAGGCCACGCCCAAGCCGCGGAATAGGCCCCCGAGGCTTTCGGGGAAAGGCCGAGTCTCCGGCGATTCGCGCCTGGAACCGGCACTCCGCTAGGGGCCTGGGTTGGTTCGGCCTTTCAATCGGCCGAGCAATGCCGCGATTCGCCCGCACGACCCGCGATCCAACCGGCGCCGGTGCCTAGCGATACGAAAGGCGAACGCAGGCGCCATCGGGGCCGTCAAAAAATCCCCGTTAACCAAGGGATGGGCGTTGAATCCGCTGCCGCGATGGGAGAGTATCCCAAACAGTCGGTGGGCTGATCGGCGCCGGCACCAACGCCAGGCCGGTTGCTTTCCATCGCATTCCAAAAGGGAGGTCAATCAATGACATTTTTCAAACGCAACCTGATGCTGTCCGCGTTGACGGCGGCGGCGATTCTGGCCGCGAGCGCGGTCGCGCAGGCGGAAATGGTGCTCCACCGCGGCAACGGCGCCGAGCCCGAGACCATCGATCCGCAACGATCGACCGGCGTCACCGAAGCCAATATCGAATACGAGTTGTTCGAGGGCCTGACCACGTACGACGCAAAGGGCGACGTGGTGCCGGGTGCCGCCGAAAGCTGGACGATCAGCGACGACGGCAAGACCTATACCTTCCACTTGCGCCAGGACGGCAAGTGGTCGAACGGCGATCCGGTCAAGGCCGGGGATTTTGTCTATGCCATCCGCCGCCTGGTCGATCCGGCGACGGCATCCGATTATGCCTTCATCATCGACATGGTCGAGAACTCGGCCGCCATCCGCAACGGCGAGGAAAAGGACTTGACCAAGCTCGGCGTAACGGCGATCGACGACTACACGCTTCAGATCAAGCTGAACGATTCCACGCCGTATTTCCTGGGCCTGCTGCGCCACAACAGCGTGTTGCCGGTGCATCAGGCTTCGATCGAGGCCAACCCGGAGGATTGGACCAAGCCCGGAAACCTGATCGGCAACGGCGCCTTCACCCTCAGCGAATGGACGCCTCAAGCCTCGCTGACCGTAGTCAAGAATCCCAACTTCCACGATGCCGGCAATGTGAAGCTCGATAAGATCGTGATGTACCCGACAGAGGACATCACCGAGGAGTTCAAGCGCTATCAGGCCGGGGAGCTTCAAGTCACCAATGACGTGCCCTCCGAGCAAGTGCCCTGGATCAAGGCCAACATGGGGTCCGAATTCAACAACACGCCCTATCTCGGCACCTATTACTACACCGTCAATCTCACTCGCGAGCCGTTGGGTCAGTCGATTGAGCTTCGTCAGGCCCTGGCCATGGCGATCGACCGTGAATTGCTGATCGAGAAAATCACCCAGGCCGACCAATTGCCGGCCTATTCGTGGGTCCCGCCCGGGTTGATCGGTTACGAACAGGCCAAGGTGAAATGGGCCAGCATGCCGATGAATGCGCGCATCGAACGGGCCAAGGAGTTGATGGCCAAGGCCGGATATGGGCCGAATAAGCCGCTAGATGTGGAAATCCTCTATAACACCAGCGAGAACCACAAGAAGATCGCCATCGCCATCCAGAACATGTGGAAGCAGATCGGCGTCAACGCCACGCTGACCAACCAGGAGTGGAAGGTCTATCTGGAGGCCCGCGACAACAAGGAGTTCCAGGTCGCGCGCGCGGCCTGGATCGGCGACTATGCCGACCCGACCACCTTCAGCACCCTGTTCCTTTCCGATATCGGCGAATCGAACGATGCCGGCTACAATTCATCGGAATACGACAGGCTGGTGAAGGAATCGGCCAAGCTCATGGACCAGCCGGCGCGCATGAAGCAATTGCATGACGCCGAGCAGGTCTTCCTCAACGATCTGCCGATCATTCCGATCTACCATTACACCACCAAGCACATGCTCTCTCCCAAGGTGAAGGGTTGGGAATTCAACATTCTCGACTTCCACCTGGGCCGCTATTTGTCGGTCGAGGGCTGAGTTAGGATCGGCGGGGGCCACGCGGCGGTTGGCGGGTGGGCCCCCCCCGCTCACTCC
>CAZIUB010000119.1:0-38712 GCA_964542425.1 uncultured Rhodospirillaceae bacterium
ACGCCCGAGCCGCGCCCGAATACCGCGATCTCGGCGCAAAAGAGCGCCGATCAAGCCAAATACACACCACGCACAAGCAGAAAAGTCACAAAAATCAGCCTTAAATCTTCAAACTTCAATTTATTCAGAGGCTCCCTAAGACAAGATGTCAAGCGTTTGTCCGATTTTGTGTAGGTAGCACATGAATTGTCCGGTTCTGGATTCGCTCCAAAGAGGGGGGCGGGAGATGAACTGGACGGGTGTGCTACGCGAGGTAGGGACGATGCGCTTCGAGGATGTTTACGGGCGATTTTTAGCGTGGCCGGCTGAGTTGTTCGGCGGCGGGTGCCCTGGGCATGTCGGAGCGAAACTAATTGCGCTGTCGAGGCGCTGCGCGGACGCAAGCCTACTGGGCTGGCCGACACCTAGATCCGATTGAAGGCCGCCGCCTTGCCCACGCTCCCGCCTGGTCGACGACAGCGGACAACTAATCCTTGAATCTGGCAACCTTACGTGGCACCGACCGAGCCGATGCTTCGCTCCTCGCCCACCTCGGGCGGCCTGGTCTCCTGGCTGGGGGTGACAAGGGCCGTCCGTTGAGGGCAATCTGGCGCGCTTTGGGCAATTGAACCGGCCGTCATGGATCATTCTTCCCCGCCACCAGCGCTCGCCATCCGGGGCCTCTGCAAGCGCTTCGACCGGCCGGCGGTCGACGGTCTCGATTTGACTGTGCGCGTGGGCGAGCTCTACGCCCTGCTCGGGCCCAACGGCGCCGGCAAGACCACCACGCTTCGGCTGGTGGCCGGGCTGCTGCGGCCAGACCAGGGCACCATCTCGGTCTTCGGAATCGACGCGCTTGCCGATCCCATCGCCGCCAAGCAGGTCATGGCCTGGGTTTCGGACGAGCCGATGATCTACGACAAGCTCACCCCCTACGAATATCTCGAATTCGTGGCCGGGCTATGGGGCATGGCGGCGCAGGAGGCCGAGGCGCGGGCCACCGAATTGATGACTTGGCTGGGGATGCAGGCGCACGCCCATGAGCGCTGCGAGGGGTTCTCCAAGGGCATGCGCCAGAAGGTGGCCCTGGCCGGCGCGCTCGTGCACGATCCCCGGCTCATCATCCTGGACGAACCCTTGACCGGCCTCGATGCCGCGTCCTCGCGCCAGGTCAAGGATGTGTTGCTCTCCCGCGCGCGCGCTGGCGGGACCGTCATCATGACCACCCATATCCTGGAAGTGGCCGAGCGCATGGCCGAGCGGATCGGGGTCATCGCCAATGGCCGGCTCATTGCCGAGGGCACGCTCCGCGAATTGCAACAACGCGCCGGGCGCCACGACACCAGCCTCGAGGAAGTGTTCCTGGCGCTGGTCGCCGAAGAGGGCAGTGCTGCGTGAGCGCAACAGCGAACTTCGCCTGGCTGGCGGGCCACGAGCTTCGCCTGTCCTGGCGCGACTGGGCTTGGATGATGACCGGCGGGCGCCACGCGCGCGCTTGGTGGGTCGCGATCGGCCTTGGAATTTTCATCGCCTTCCTGCATCTGGTCGCTTTTCTCATGGTCTTGCCCTATGCCGGGATCGGGATCGATCCCGATCGCTCGACCCTGCTCGCGGTCAGCGGTGGGGGGTTCCTGACCTGGACGCTGATGCTCTCGCAGGCGATGGAACTCGTGACCCGGGCGTTTTACGGCCGCGCCGATCTCGACCTCATCCTGTCCTCGCCGGTGCCGACTTCCAGGGTGTTCGCGATTCGCGTCGGGGCCATCGCCTTTTCGACCGTGATCACGGCGGCGCTGCTGGCGGGTCCATTCATCAATGTCCTGGTGATCGCCGGGGGACCGAGATGGCTCAGCGCCTTTGGCATGTTGGTCGCCGCCGGTTTCGCGGCGACGGCGTTGGCCGTCATCCTGACCATCGCGCTCTTTCACGCGATCGGCCCCCGCGCGACCCGGCTGGTGGCTCAGGTCGTCGCCGCCTTGATCGGGTCGATGTTCGTGATCGGTGTGCAGGGGGTGGCTGTCGTCTATTACGGAACTCTGTCCCGGTTCGCCTTCTTCGAATCCGATCTTGCCCTGTCGATCGCCCCGGCGCTGGACAGCCTGTCGTGGCTGCCCGCCCGCGCCATCATGGGCGATTGGCGGGCGCTCTTCCTGGTGCTGGGGGCAAGCCTGATCTTGTTGGGCTTGGTGGTCGCGATTTTTTCCGGCCGCTTCGCCGACTATACAATTGCCGCCCAGGGCGTCTCGCGCGGAATCGTTCGCCGGCATTGGCGTGGGCGCTACCGGGTCGGATCGGCCGGCCAAATGCTGCGGCGCAAGGAATGGAAACTGCTGCTGCGCGATCCGTGGCTGATCTCCCAGACCCTGATGCAACTCCTCTATCTGTTGCCGCCGGGCCTGCTGTTGTGGCGCGGCTACGGCGAAGGATTGGGGCTAATGATCGTGCTGGCACCGGTCCTGGTCATGGCGGCGGGCCAGCTTTCCGGCGGTCTCGCCTGGCTCGCGGTTTCGGGCGAGGACGCGCCCGACCTCCTGGCCTCGGCGCCGATATCGGAGAGCGCCATCATCCGGGCCAAGATCGAGGCCGTACTCTTCGGGATAGCGATCGTATTCCTGCCCTTCGTCGCCGGGCTCATTCCGGTTTCCCTCGGCGCCGCGATCGTCGTGGCACTCGGCGTCGCGGCCTCGGCGGCCTCGGCGGCCAAGATCCAGCTCTGGTTCAGGAGCCAGGCCAAGCGCAGCAATTTTCGCCGCCGCCAGACATCCTCCCGGATCGCCACCTTCGCCGAGGCGTTCTCGTCCATCACCTGGGCGGGCGCGGCCGGGCTGGGCGTGGTCGGCAGCTGGTTTGCGCTGGTTCCGGTCGTGATTGCATTCGGCGTGCTCGGCCTTGCTCGCGCGCTCAGCCCGAAATAGGGTTTGATTGGGAGCGAATTGCCGAGGACCAATCGATGACGAAGCGGGATGTGCATGCCAACGTTTGGGATGCGCTCGAGGATGTTCCGGCGGAACGGGAGCGGCTCAAGATTCGGTCGATTCTGCTTTCCGCCTTGGAAAGCCGGATCAAGTCCTGGCGGATCACGCAAGCCGAGGCCGCGAAGCGTCTGGGGATCAATCAACCGCGCCTGAATGACCTGGTGCGGCACCGGTTCAACAATTTCAGCCTGGAGGCCCTGTTCGATTTGGCGACCCGAGCGGGGATAAGGATTGAATTGAAGATTGATGGTAGGGTGAAAAAGGCGGCGTGAGGGCGGTCTCCGGGGACCGGGGGCCGAAGCGCTGGAATATCAAGGTTGGACTCGCCACTCCAGGCAGCGGGCACACCTGAAATCGACCGCCAGGGGCTTCGCGCGTTTCGATCTGAAACATTCCGGATTTGGCCATGACGATGGAATCGGCAAGGGTGAATGAATGACCGAACCCTCGCGCGCCATCGGCTTCATCGGCACCGGCATCATGGGCGGGCGCATGGCCAGGCGCCTGATCGAAGCCGGGCATCGGCTAACCCTCTGGAACCGCACACCGGAGAAAGCCAGCGCGGTTGCCGAACTGGGTGCCGCGTTAGCGGCCAATCCGGGAGAGGCGGGCCGCGGCGCCGAGATGATAATCACCATGCTGGCCGACGGCCCCTCGGTGGCGCAAATGTTGTTCGATCAGGGCGTGGCGGCGGCGCTGAAGTCGGGCGCCATCGTCGTCGATATGAGTTCCATTCCCCCACCGATGGCGCGCGAGCATCAGGGCCGCCTCGCCGAACTGGGATTTGGCCATATCGATGCGCCGGTTTCCGGCGGTCCGAACGGGGCCGAGCAGGGCACGCTTGCCATCATGGCCGGCGGAAAGCCCGAGGATTTCGCGATCGTCGAGCCTATTCTGCGCCATCTTGGCCGCCCGACCCTGGTCGGTCCTCCAGGCTCGGGCCAATTGGCGAAACTCTGCAACCAGATCATCGTGGCCCTTACCATCGGCGCGGTCTCGGAGGCGCTGCTCCTGGCCCACCAGGGCGGCGCCGATCCCTCGAAGGTGCGCGAGGCCCTCAAAGGCGGCTTTGCCGATAGCCTTATCCTGCAATTGCATGGCCAGCGCATGCTTGATCGCAAATTCGCCGCCGGCGGTCCCAGCCGGCTGCAGTTGAAGGACCTTCGTACCATCCTGGCGGCGGCCGGCGATTGCGGGTTGAATTTGCCGCTCTCGTCCCATGTCGCCGAACTCTACCAGTCGCTGGTCGATGGGGGCGGCGGCGATTGGGACCATTCCGCGCTACTGCTCGAGATCGAACGCCTGAACGCACCCAGGCGCTTGGGCGACAATCCGGACAGCTTCACGGCCTGAATCAGGCGGGTAGGTAATCCGCGACATAGGCGCGGATGATGGAATCGAGATCCGGATCGGGCTTCAGGCCGAGCGAAGTCGCGCGATCGAATCCCGATTGGGTCGGCCAGGTGGCGACGATGCGCTCGATCGTGGGATCGGGCTCGACCCGGATTTCTCCCAGGTGCCGATTGCCGGCGACCCGCCTCAAGGCCTCGATCATGTCCGCGACACTGACCGCGAGCGAGGGAAAGTTGATCGCCCGATCCTCGCCCAGCGCATCGCCCTCCAATTCGTGCAGGCGCACCAGGCTCTCGACAATGGTGCGATAGCCGGAGACGGGCATGATCGTATCTGTTCCCACCGGCAGCACGCATTCCTGGCCGTTCAAGGGCTCGCGGAACACGCCGCTGGCGAAGCTCGAGGCGGCCTTGTTCGGCTTGCCCGGGCGAATGATGACCGTCGGCAACCGGGCGGAGCGGCCATCGAGAAAACCCTTGCGCGTGTAATCGTTGATCAGCAATTCGCCGATCGCCTTGGTCATGCCATAGGTGGTGCGCGGCGTTTGCTTGGTCGCATCATCGACCACCTTGGGCATCGATCGGCCGCCGAAAACCGCGATTGAGCTCGCGAACACCAGGCGCGGGGCCGAACCTTGCGCGCGCGCCGCCTCCAGGACGTTGAGGTTGCCGTGCAGATTGACCCGCATGGCCAGGTCGAAATCCTGTTCGCCCCCGCCACTCACCACCGATGCCAGATGGAAAATCGAAATGTCGGGCCGGTCGATCAGCCGCCCGACCGCGCGCGCATCCGCGATCTCGCCCGACATCAACTTCACCCGCTGATCGAGCCCGGCCGGGCGCTCCGCCGGCACCACCACATCGAACAAGACCATTTCGTCGATGGATTGGGTCGAACCATCGGGCGCCGTCAAGTACCCCAATTCCATGATTTTGCGCGCGAGCCTCAAGCCGATGAACCCCACGCCTCCGGTGATGACGACTTTCATGCGCCGACTTCGCCCTTCCCTCGATCAGTGCGATTCGCGCGGGATGCCGGCGCCGCGACACCCGACCAGGAAATCGAGATCGGCGCCCTTGTCCGCCTGCTCGACGTGATCGAAATAGAGCCGCTGGTAGCCCGATTGCATGGGCGGCGCGGGCGCCGACCATTGGGCGCGCCTTTGCGCCAATTCCGCATCACTTACTTCCAGGGTGAGGCGGCGCGCCTCCACGTCGAGCTCGATCATGTCGCCGCTCTTGATGAGCGCCAGGTTTCCCCCGAGTGCCGCTTCGGGTGCGGCGTGCAGGATGACGGTGCAATAGGCGGTGCCGCTCATGCGCGCGTCCGATATGCGCACCATGTCCTTGATGCCCTTGGCCAGGATCTTGGGCGGCAGGCCCATGTTGCCGACCTCGGCCATGCCCGGATATCCCCGGGGGCCGCAATTCTTGAGGACCATGACGCAGGTCTCGTCGATGTCGAGCGCGGGGTCCTCGATCCGCGCCTTGTAATCCTCGATGTTCTCGAAGGCGATTGCCCGGCCGCGATGTCGCATCAGCGCCGGTGTCGCCGCCGATGGCTTGATGATCGCCCCGTCTTGCGCCAGATTGCCGCGCAAGACCGCGATGCCGCCCGATTCCAGTAGCGGCTTGTCCCAGGGCCGGATCACTTCCGGATTGAAGTTCTCGGCGTGCCTGACGTTTTCCCAGATGGTGCGGCCGTTGACGGTCAGCGCTTGCCTGTTAAGGAGGTCATGCTCGCCCAGCGCGCGCAGAACCGCCGGCAGACCGCCGGCATAGCAGAAATCCTCCATCAGGAACCGACCGGACGGCATCAGATCGACGATCGTCGGCACGCCCCGGCCCCATTGGTCCCAATCCTCGAGGCCGAGCTTGATCCCGAGCCTTCCGGCGATCGCCAGCAGATGCACGACCGCGTTGGTCGAGCCGCCGATGGCCGCATTGACGCGGATCGCGTTCTGGAACGATTCGCGGGTCAGGATCCGGGACATCCGCAGATCTTCCTGGACCATGGAGACGATGCGCATGCCCACGAGATAGGCGAGGCGCTTACGCCTGGAATCGACCGCCGGCAGGGCGGCGTTCTCCGGCAGGCCCATGCCCAAGGCCTCCACCATGCTGGCCATGGTCGAGGCGGTGCCCATGGTCATGCAATGGCCGGGCGAGCGCGACATGCCGGATTCGGCGCCCATGAAATCGGCCAAGGTCATTTCACCGGCCTTGACCGCCTCGCTGAATTGCCAGACCGCGGTACCGGAACCGATATCTCGGCCCCGGTACTTGCCATTCAGCATCGGCCCCCCGGAAAGGGCAATGGTCGGGAGATCGCAGCTGGCCGCGCCCATCAGCAGCGCGGGCGTCGTCTTGTCGCAGCCGACCAGCAGCACGACGCCATCCAAGGGATTGGCGCGGATCGATTCCTCGACCTCCATGCTGGCCAGATTGCGGAACAGCATCGCGGTCGGCCTGAGCGTGGTCTCGCCCAACGACATGGCCGGAAATTCCGCCGGGAAACCGCCTGCCTCGTAGACGCCCCGTTTCACCTGCTCGGCGAGTTCCCGGAAATGCGCGTTGCACGGGTTCAAATCGGCCCAGGTGTTGCAGATGCCGATGACCGGGCGCCCATCGAACATGTGGTCGGGATGGCCTTGGTTCTTGATCCAGGACCGGTGCACGAAGGCGTCCTTGTCCACGCCGCCATACCAGGCGTGGGATCGCAACTGACTTTTGGGTCGGGAATCGTCGGCCATGGGTGTTGATCCCGAACGAATTGATCGAAACGATGAACCGCGCCGGTGTCGCCGGGTCAAGGGACGAGGGCGGCCTGGTGTCCCGATTCTGAAATTCGCCAGACCACCCGACGACACCCCGAGCGAATTTCAGAACCGGGGTACTAGGCGATCCTGCACGATCCTATCCCCCGAACCAAGGACTAAGTCCCGGCCATTTTCTGGCGCTTTCCCCTTTGGGCGCCGCGCCCTTATAATCCAGGTGTTGGAACGCCCGAATTGTGGCCAGGGGGTCGCGGGCGGTCCTGCTCGGCAAGGAGTGTAGCGTGACCGGCAGTCACGATCCGACATTGATGGGTCTCTCCATCCTGATCGCGATCCAGGGGAGCTTCGTTTCCCTGGTGCTGGCGCGCGAGGTCGATCGGTTCGAGGGCTTACGTCGGCGCCTGGTGCTAGGCGCCTCGGCGCTGACGCTCGGGTCCTCCATCTGGGCCATGCATTTCATTGGGATGCTGGCCTACCATATGCCGGTCGAAGCCGGATACGATCCCTTCCTGACCCTATTTTCCTTCTTTCTCGCGGTGCTGGTCGTGGGCATCGGCTATGGCGTGACGACGGCACTCAAGCCCGGCACCTGGCATGACGCGGCGGCGGCGATCTTCACCGGGGGCGGGATCGCGGGCATGCATTACGTCGGCATGTCGGCGCTCACCGGCTCCTTGGAAATCGGCTATCGGGGAATCTGGGTCGTGACCAGTGTCGCCATCGGCATCGTCGCCGCCGGAATCAGCCTGCATTTGGCCTTCGGCACCAAGCTCCAGGCGCGCTCTGCCCTGGGCGCGCTGGCCATGGGGCTCGCCATCTCCGGCATGCATTATTCGGCGATGGCGGGAACCATCATCACGCCCACCGATGCGTTGGAGCCGGACACCGGCGCCATTCTGGATCGAGGGCTTCTGGCGCTGATCGTCGCGGTCGTCGCCTTCGTGCTCTGCGCCGCCTCGATGCTGCTCCTGGTGCCGAATGCCTCCGGGCACCGTGGCGAATTCAGCCGGGCCGGTAGGGCGCGCTGGGATAACCCAGGCGGCTCGCCGGCGGTTCTCCCCGGCGGTCCAGCCAAAAGCGATGCCAAGGCCGAAGAAGGACCGCGCATTCCCGCCCTCTCCGGATCGGCCACCCTGCTCCTCGATCCCGATGCGATCCAGTCCATCCGGGCCGATGGCCGCTACACGCACCTCCATGACGGTGCGCGCGAGTATTTCTGCAATCTGTCGATCACCGATCTGGATGCGCGGCTGGACCGCAATCGCTTCATGCGCGTGCACCGATCCCATATTGTACAGGTACGACATGTTAAATCGCATCGGAGGCGTGGTGATGGCGCCGTGGTGGCGGTGGGCCAGCCCATTTCAGTGGATGTCCCAGTGAGCCGGCGTGCATTGGGCGAGCTGAAGAACCGGCTTTCTGCGCATGAAACGAGGGTCAATGCGCGACATGCGACAGCTTAGGTGTCGTATTTCGTGCGAGATCGGTGTGTTTCGTGCCCGTTCATTCGGTTTCGTGCCCGGGGACTTCTAGGCTCCAAGAAGCCGCATAGAATCTCAAAAAAAGAATGAATGGCGAGGGCTTGGCGATGCCGGATCGGCACCGAATCCAGGTCGAAATCGGCTCGTTCAAGGGGAGGACAAAAGCGTGATTCCAGGGCATTTCAACTATCATCGCCCGGGCACCGTCGCCCAGGCGGTCAAACTGCTGACGGATCTGGGCGAGGATGCGCGCCCGCTGGCCGGTGGCCATTCCCTGATCCCGATGATGAAATTGCGACTGGCGATTCCGGAGCATCTGGTGGACCTCGGTCGCATTTCCGAACTCAAGGCCATTCGCCAGGAGGGCGCCGATATCGTCATTGGCGCCATGACCACTCAGGCGGAAATCATCGCCTCGCCGCTGCTCAAGGATAAGGCGCCGATCCTGGGCGAAGCGGCGCGGCTCATTGCCGACCCGCAAGTGCGCTACGTCGGCACCCTCGGGGGCAACGTCGCCAACGGCGATCCCGGAAATGACATGCCGGCGGTGATGCAGAGCCTGGGCGCGCGCTATATACTGACCGGGGCCAAGGGCGGGCGCGAATTGGCCGCCCGCGATTTCTACCAGGCCGCTTACGTCACCAAATTGGCGCCCGGCGAAATCATGACGGCGATCCGATTCGCCACCCCCGCTTCGGGCCATGGCTGGGCCTATGAGAAGCTGAAGCGCAAGGTCGGCGATTACGCCATCGCCGCCGCCGCGATCGTCCTGGAAATGTCGGGCGGCAAGTGCCAATCGGCGGCGATCGCGCTCACCAATGTCGGGCAAACGCCGCTTTTCGCCGAGGCGGCGGCCAAGGCCCTCATCGGTTCAGCCCTGGACAAGGCGGCGATCGATGCGGCGGTGAAGGCGGCGAGTTCGATCGCCGATCCCAGCGCCGATATTCGTGGACCCGTGGAATACCGCCGCTCGGTCCTGGGCGTGATGGTGCGACGCGCCATCGAAAGCGCCAAATCACGCGCGCGATAAGCCCGAGCCAGGGAGCAACAGCCCAGGGAGCAATAGCCATGAGCCAATCCACCAATCCCGCCAAGGTCAAGGTGGCGATGAAAGTGAACGGCCGATCGGTGTCGGCGGAAGTCGAGCCACGCACGCTGCTGATTCATTTCCTGCGCGAAAATCTGGGCATCACCGGCCCGCATATCGGCTGCGACACCAGCCATTGCGGCGCCTGCACCGTCGATCTCGATGGCCGCTCGGTCAAATCCTGCACCCTGTTCGCGATCCAGGCCGAGGGCGGGGATTGCCTTACCATCGAGGGCATGGCCAATGCCGATGGTTCGCTGCATCCCTTGCAGGAAGGCTTCCATCAATGCCACGGCCTGCAATGCGGTTTTTGCACGCCGGGCATGGTCTTGCGCGCCTATCGCCTGCTGAAGGAGAACCCCAATCCCAGCGACGAGCAGATCCGCTGGGGCATCTCCGGGAATTTGTGCCGCTGCACCGGCTACCAGAACATCGTCAAGGCAATTCGCTACGCCGCCGACAAGATGGCCGGCGCTGGCAAAAAGGAGGCCGCGGAATGAACGCCCCATCCAATCCGAGCCGCGACGAGCGCGCCGCCCAATTGAAGGGCATCGGCGTCTCGCGCGCCCGCACCGAGGACGCCCGCTTCATCCAGGGCAAGGGCAATTACGTCGACGATCTGAAACTGCCGGGCATGCTGCACGGCGATTTCGTCCGTTCGCCCCATGGCCATGCCCGGATCAAGCGCCTGGATGTGAGCAAGGCGGCTGCGTTGCCGGGCGTTAAGGCGATCCTGACCGCCAACGATTTGAAGCCCTTGAAGCTGCATTGGATGCCGACACTGGCCGGCGATGTGCAGGCGGTTCTGGCCGACGAGAAGGTGCTGTTCGCGAACCAAGAGGTAGCCTTCGTCATCGCCGAGGATCGCTACATCGCTGCCGACGCGGTCGAACTGGTCGAGGTCGAATACGAACCCCTGCCGGCGCTGACCGATCCCTTCAAGGCGATGGCGCCGGGAGCGCCAATCTTACGTGAAGACATCAAGGACAAGCTCGACGGCGCCCATGGCAAGCGCAAGCACCCCAACCACATCTTCGAATGGAATGCCGGCGACAAGGCGGCGGCGGACAAGGCCTTCGCCGGGGCCGAGGTCACGGTCAAGGAGCTGATCTCGTATCAGCGCGTGCACCCCGCACCCTTGGAGACCTGTGCCTCGGTCGCCTCGATGGACAAGGTCCGCGGCGAACTCACCGTCTGGGGCACCTTCCAGGCGCCCCATGTGGTGCGCACGGTGGCCGCCATCCTTTCGGGAATTCCCGAGCACAAGATCCGGATCATTTCGCCCGATATCGGTGGCGGTTTCGGCAACAAGGTCGGCGTCTATCCGGGCTATGTGTGCTCGATCGTCGCATCGATCGTGCTGGGCGTGCCGGTGAAATGGGTCGAGGACCGGATCGAGAATCTGTCGGCGACCGCCTTTGCCCGCGACTATCACATGACCGCCGAACTGGCGGCGGGAAAGGACGGCAAGATCAAGGGCCTGCGCGTCCATGTGCTGGCCGATCACGGGGCATTCGATGCCTGCGCCGATCCGACCAAGTATCCGGCCGGATTCTTCAGCATCGTCACCGGCTCCTACGACATCCCGGCGGCCCATGTCTCGGTCGATGGCGTCTACACCAACAAGGCGCCGGGGGGTGTGGCCTATCGCTGCTCGTTCCGCGTCACCGAGGCCGCCTATTGCATCGAGCGCATCATCGATGTGCTGGCGCGCAAGCTGAACATGGACCCGGCCGAGCTCCGGATCAAGAACCTGATCCAGCCCCAGCAATTCCCGTACAAATCGGCGCTGGGCTGGGAATACGATTCCGGGGAATACCCGAATGCCATCAAGAAGGCGATGGACGCGGTCGGCTACAAGTCGCTCCGCGAGGAGCAGGCCAAGAAGCGCGATTCCTTCAAGCGCGGCGAGACCAGGGAATTGATGGGGATCGGCATCGCGTTCTTCACCGAGATCGTCGGCGCCGGCCCGTCGCGCAATTGCGACATCCTAGGGCTCGCCATGTTCGATTCGGCGGAGATCCGCGTGCATCCGACCGGGGCGGCGATCGCGCGCTTCGGCACCAAGACCCAAGGGCAGGGCCACGAGACCACCTACGCCCAGATCATCGCCACCGAGACCGGCATCCCGGCCGACATGATCGCGGTCGAGGAGGGCGACACCTCGACCGCGCCCTACGGGCTTGGCACCTATGGCTCGCGCTCGACGCCGGTTGCCGGTGCGGCTTGCGCCCGGGCCGCGCGCAAGATCCACGCCAAGGCCAAGAAGATCGCGGCCCACCTCCTGGAGGTGTCGGAAAAAGACATCGAGTTCGATGTCGATCGATTCCAGGTCAAGGGCCTGCCCGAGAAGACCAAGACCATGAAGGAAATCTGCTGGGCCGCCTATCACGGGGTGCCCGAGGGCATGGAACCCGGCCTGGAGGCGGTCGATTACTACGATCCGCCCAACATGACCTTTCCCTTCGGCGCCTATATCTGCGTGCTTGACATCGATGTCGATACCGGGGCCAGCCAAGTCCGGCGCTTCTACGCATTGGACGATTGCGGCACCCGCATCAACCCGATGATTATCGAGGGCCAGGTCCATGGCGGGCTGACCGAGGCCTTCGCCATCGCCATGGGCCAGGAGATCCGCTACGACGCCAACGGCAATGTGACCGGCGTCTCGTTCCTGGATTATTTCCTGCCGACCGCCGCCGAGACCCCGGTCTGGGAGACCGCCCACACGGTCACACCTTCGCCCCACCATCCGATCGGCGCCAAGGGTGTGGGCGAAAGCCCGAACGTGGGCGGCGTGCCGGCCTTCTCCAACGCGGTTATCGATGCCTTCGCGCATCTGGGGGTAACCCATCTCCAGATGCCGCACGACCATTGGCGCGTGTGGTCGGCGGCCAAGGCGGCCGGGCTGGTGACTTGAAGCCGAGTTGGGCGCGATCATATTGAGGCCCATGGATCGCGCCGAGATCGCCCTCAAGCTGGCCGAACAGGGCTATATCGCCAGCCCGGAACTGGCGATGGCCTTGTGGCTGATGGAGCTTCTCGGGCGCCCGCTCCTCTTGGAAGGCGAGGCGGGCGTGGGCAAGACCGCGCTCGCCGCAGCACTGGCCGGTGCGTATGGGGCGCGGCTCATCCGCCTGCAATGCTACGAGGGGCTGGATGCCTCCACCGCACTCTACGAATGGAACTATCAGCGGCAATTGCTGTCGATCAAGGCGCGCGAGAATTCCGGGCAAGACGCGCGCGACATCGAACGCTCGATCTTTTCCGAGGAATATCTGCTGGAGCGGCCCTTGCTCGCCGCCATCCGCCAGGAGCACCCGCCGGTCCTGCTCATCGACGAGATCGACCGCGCCGACGAGGAATTCGAGGCCCTGTTGCTGGAGGTGTTGTCCGATTACCAGGTGTCCATCCCTGAATTCGGTACGGTGACGGCGCGCTCCGTGCCACGCGTCGTGCTGACGTCCAATGCCACGCGCGAATTGTCCGACGCGCTTCGCCGGCGCTGCCTCTACCATTACCTGGATTATCCCAGCGAGGATCAGGAGACCCGCATCCTCTTGGCTCGGTTGCCCGGCATGGAGGTGGCCCTTGCCGGGCAGGTCGCGCGCTTCGTGGCGCTGGTGCGCAAGGAGGACATGAGGAAGGCGCCCGGAATCGCCGAATCGCTCGATTGGGCGGCCTCGCTCATGGGGCTCGGAATCGTGCGGCTGGACGCGACCTCGGAAACGATCCTGGAATCGCTGCAATGCCTGATCAAGACGCACGAGGACCAGGGCGCGCTCGCACCCGAGGTAGCGGAGCGCCTCTTGGGCCGGGTGGCGTGATGGCGGCCGCTTTGCTCCCGGGTTCGCCCCCGGGTTCGCCCCCTGGTTCGCCCCCTGGTTCACCGTCGGGCCTCGCCCGCCGGATGGTGGGTTTCTCGCGCATGCTGCGCGATAACGGCTATGCGATCGGCCCGGATCAGGTGGCCGATGCGCTTGCCGCCCTCCGCGCGATCGACCTCTCGCGCCCCAGCCAGTTGCGCCTGGCGTTGCGTCCCATTTTCTCCACCAGGCGCGAGGAGGCCCAGCTTTTCGCGGAATTGTTCGACGCCTATTGGCTGCGCCGGGGCGTGAAGACAGCGGGCCGGGCACGGCTTGGCACGGCATCATCGACCATCCGGCGCGGGCTGGAGACGGGAGGCGTTCCAGGCACGCTCGCCGATTTCGCCGATCGCGTCCAACGCGAGGGCGCCCCATCCGCCGAAATGGATTTGGCGCCCAACTTGGGGCGTGGTGGGGCGACCCAGGCCGAGAGCCTGGCGCGCAAGGATTTCCGGTATCTCGGCGATCCGGTTGAGGCGGCCGAAATCGAGAATCTGGCCGAACGCCTGGCACTTGCCTTGCGTCGGCGCCTGCGCCGCCGCCAGAAGGCGGCAAGGCGTGGCGAGCGCCTGGATCTGCGGCGCATGCTGCGCGCCAGCATCGCCCATGGCGGCGAGCCCATCGAATTGTTCCGCCGCCGCCCCAGGCGCCGGCCGTTCCGCCCGGTCCTGCTCCTCGATGTATCGGGCTCGATGTCGCAATATAGCGGCATCTTTCTACGCTTCATGCTGGCGTTCCTGAAGCGCCTGCCGGCGGGCGAGGGCTTCCTGTTCCATACCCGTTTGATCGAGATGGCGCCGATCTTGCGCGAGCGCCGCCCCGCCCGCGCCATGGATCGGCTTTCGCTGCTGGCCGAGGGTTGGGGCGGGGGCACTCGGATCGGCGAATGCCTGCGCCTGTTCGCCCGAAATCACGCCAAGCGCGCGCTGCGCGGTCGCTCGGCGCTGTTCATCTTGTCCGACGGCTACGACACCGGCGAACCGGCGCTTCTGGGCGCGGCGATGAAGGACCTTGCCAAGCGCGCGCGACGGGTGATCTGGCTCAACCCGTTGCTGGGTTGGCGCGATTACGCGCCCATTGCCGCCGGTATGGCGGCGGCGCTCCCGCATGTCGATGTGTTCGCGCCGGCCCATAACCTCGAGAGCCTGGCGGCGCTGGAGCCGCATCTGGCTCGGGTCTAGTACCCGCCGTCGCTGATGGCTGATTCGAACTGAATGACCCCGAAAGTCGCGCGGCCGGCGGGCGACTCATCATATGGTAACATGCGGCCCGACTTTCGTGAAAGTGTTGGAGCGTCCCGTGGATTACGCTTTTTCGAAAGTTGGCACGAGGGAGAAAAGACGATGACCGATTCCGCCAATGTCGAGGCGCTCGCCGAGGAATTGCGCGCGAGCGGCGAGCCCTTCGTGATCGCAACCGTGGTGCGCACGCTGGCTTCGGTCGCGGCCAAGCCCGGCGCCAAGGCGATCATCGCCGCCGACGGGCGCATGGCGGGATGGATCGGCGGGGGTTGCGCGCTGGGTGCGGTCAAAAAGGCGGCCCAACGCGCGCTCGCCGACGGCCAGTCGCGCCTCATCAGCGTGATGCCTGTCGATCGATTGCAGGCCCAGGGCCTGCGCCCCGGCGAGGAACGCGACGGGATCGAGTTCGCCAAGAACATGTGCCCCTCGCAGGGCGTCGTCGATGTGTTCATCGAAACCATGCTGCCCAAACCGCTTCTGATCCTGTGCGGTGCCACCCCGGTCGCCGTGGCGATCGCCGATCTGGCGCCGCGCATAGGCTTCGCGGTGGCGGCACTTGCCTCTTCCGGCGCGGCCTCGGCCTTTCCGCCGGATGTTCCGACGAGCGCGGGTTTCGCGGGGTTGGGCGCCAGTGCCGCCTCGTCCTTCATCGTGATCGCGACCCAGGGTGCGGGCGACGAGGAGGCGCTGGCGGCGGCACTGCGCTCGCCCGCGCGCTATGTCGCCTTCGTCGGCAGCCGGCGAAAGGTGGCGGCGTTGAAGGAGCGCTTGGCCGAAATCGCAATTCCCCCCGATCGCATCGCCCAGTTGCGGGGGCCGGCCGGAATCTCCATCGGCGCGGTGACGCCCGAGGAAATCGCCCTCTCGGTCTTGGCCGATGTGGTGGGCGCCCGCCGCCAGGGCCAGGCGCGCGCGAGCGAGGGCAGACAAGCGGTGGCGGGATGAGCGAGACAAACGGGGTCGGCATCGTCGCCATCATCCTGGCAGCCGGGCTGTCCGCGAGGATGGCGCCACAAAACAAGCTGCTGCTTGATTTCGGCGGCGAGCCCTTGATTCGCCATCTCGCGCGCCAGGTTCTTGCCAGCCGCGTCTCCCAAGTCTTCGTGGTCGTCGGCCACGATCGCTGGAACGTGCGCAAGGCGATCGCCGATCTCGAGCTTTCGATCGTCGAGAATCCCGACTATGCCGAGAACCAGATGAGTTCGGTCAGGGTCGGCGTGCTGGCGGCACCCGAGGCCGCGGGATACCTGATCGTGCCCGGCGACATGCCGCTGTTGCGGACGGCGGATCTCGACCGCCTTCTCGACCAGTTCCGGGAACTGGGCGGGGAAAAGGCGGTGGTTCCGTTTGATGAGACGGAACGCGGCAACCCGATCGTGATTCCGGGCTGGAGCCGGTCCGAGATGTACCGGCGCGGCATCAATTTCGGCTGCCGCAATTTGCTGATCAATTTCCCGGAACTGGTCTCGCCCCTGCCCACGGCGGATGTGCAATTCTACCGCGACGTGGACACGCTGGAGGCCTACGCGGACGCGCTCAAGGAATTCACCGCGCTGAATTAGCCCCCGATCTGCTCCTATAGGATCGCCCCCTTGCCCAGATTCTGGTAAGATCTCCGCCGGGGCCGGTACAGCATTCGCATCAACGATCAATGGCGAATTTGCTTCAGATGGGACGAAGGCCAAGGAGGGCCGAGCGATGTCGAGATCCTCGACTACCACTAAGCTCAAGAATCCGCTTCCGGGTGAAATCCTGCTGGAGGAATTCATGCGCCCATTGCGGCTCTCGCAGAATGCCCTTGGCCGCGCCATCGGCGTATCCCCGCGCCGAATCAATGAGATCGTGCTGGAAAAGCGGAGCATCACGGCCGATACCGATTTACGGCTTGCCCGGGCGTTCAAGGTCTCCGAAGGTTTCTTTCTTAGTCTGCAGAGCGATTTCGATCTGCTGGAGCGTTGCCGCGAAATCGCCGACGCTCTGCGAACCATCAAGCCGGTAGCGGCCTGATCGAGCCGGCATGGCCGCAACCGCCGTGGCCCGCGAGGTGGCGTTCTACCCCGCCCGCAATCCCACACCGACATGGTGGTGCAGCTGCGCGGGATCGCGCCGGATGTTATCGTTGGTCACGCGCTATTGCGCCAAAGCGCCGGGCTCGTTGCGACCCCGCGTCTTGGCCAACGAGAACAGGACGCCGCCGGTCAGCAGCACGACGGTGACGCCGAGCGAGATCGCAGGGTCCACCTTCCCAAAAATTTGATTCCAGAAGATCTTCGCGCCTATAAAGATCAGCACCAGCGAGAGCGCGTATTTCAGGTACTCGAAGCGATGGACCATCGCCGCGAGCGCGAAGTAGAGCGCGCGCAGACCCAGTATGGCGAAGATGTTGCTGGTGTAGACGATATATGGATCGGTGGTGATGGCGAAGATCGCCGGTACGCTGTCGACTGAAAAAACCAAGTCGGCGACTTCGATTGAAATCAGCGCTAGAAACAGGGGTGTTGCGTACCAGCGCCGGCGCGCCGGCGTCGTCGGATCCGGCAGACGGACCCAGAACCGATCGCCATGCAATTCGGCTGTGACGTTGAGATGCTTTTTCATCAACCGGACGAGCGGATTATCGGCGCTCACTGCGGGGCCGGCATGGCCCGACACGAACAGCATCTTGATGCCGGTGAACAGCAGGAACGCGCCGAAGAGATAGAGGACCCAGGAGAACTGGCTGACCAGGGCGGTGCCGAGGCCGATCATGATGGCGCGAAGCACGAGCACGCCGATGATGCCCCAGACCAGCACCCGGTGCTGATAAAGCCGGGGGACCGCAAAGTAGGTGAAGATAAGCGAGATAACGAAGACGTTGTCGAGCGCAAGGCTCTTCTCGACGAAAAATCCGGTCAGATAGTCCATTCCGGCGCTGTCGCCCATCTCCCACCAGACCCAGGCGCCGAATGCGAGGGCAACGGCAACATAGCCGCCGCTAAGCCAAAGGCTCTCCCTGACTTCGATCTCGTGCTGCTTGCGGTGCAGCACGCCGAGATCGAAGACCAGAAGCGCCAGAACGATCGTCAGGAAGGCGAGCCACATCCAGGCGGGCTTGCCCAAATAATCGACGGCCAGGAACCAAAAGAAAGGGTCCATCGGAACCTCCAAATGCAGATGCCCCCGTCAGCGCAAGAGCAGGTGAAGGATCCGACATCGCGGCCGACGACTCGGCCGCCAGAGGGGCCCGGACCCACGGATTATGTTGAAGTGGGGCGCGGGCTTGCCGGATTCAAGGTCGACCTGGCAGGTCGGCACGCGGAAAACATTCCGCGCATGAAACTTCACATTGGGCCTTGAAAGATACTTGGCGGATCACATATCCGTCTGGTCCGGATCCGAGCCCCTCTGGCGGCAACCTTTAGCCGCGATGTCGGATCCTTCACCTGTTCCCGAATTCCGTGTCGGGCTCTTGGAGGATACGATGCACTCGACACCCCCAAGAACTCGTCTTGTGACACTAGCGCTTGGCGCGACTTTTCGCCCTTTATGGCGCCTTGATCGCGGAACGATCCGCCGGAACCGAGACGAGATAGCCCGATCAGCCGTTTCGACTCCGGGCGCGCCAGCATACTCCAAGCTCATCGAGCCGACATTTCCCATGACCAATGAGGAATGCGCCGTGCCCGACACTTATCCGCAATGAATGTGAGGAGAAGCATATGCCATCGCGAAAGCAAGCGTTGAAACAGGCCATCGACGAGTTCCTGCTTGAGATCGGCGATGCGGATTGCGAACTGCTTCTCGAGAGCGTCATGGCTGGCTGCGCAATCGTCGCTTACGCCGATGGTGGGGTTGCGGCGGAAGAACGAAAACGCATGATGAGCCTTATTCATCGCTTCGAGCCTCTGAAAGCGTTCGATCGCCCAACCTTGGCCGACTCGTTCGAGAAGGCGACCTCTAACTTCGAGGGCGACCGGCATGCAGGGGAGCGAAACGCGTTGCTGGTCGTCGGACGGCTACGGGGGCGCCGAAGGCACGCCGTGATGCTGCTGAAAATCTGCCAAGCGATCGCCTCGGCGGACGGGTTCGTCGACCCTAGGGAATGGCATGCTCTGGTCAGAATCTGCCGATCCCTCGATCTGGATCCGGCTGACCACGAACTGCTTAACGATCCCCGCCCTAGTCGCCAGGCCGCCTCGTGAGCGCCGCTTCCATGGTTTCCGATGATCTTCTCCTTGGATAGCCAAGACGGTTGGCGCCGCCACGACCTGTCCAACTTAACGATGCAAACGATGGAGATTCCCGTTGTTCGACCCAAAGCAATTGCTGGAAACGTTTCTCGGCGGCGGGCAGCACCCCGCCGGACATCAAGGGGCAACTAGTGGCTTGAACGGTCCGGGAAATCTCTTGGGCGGCATTGACCGGCAGAAGGCCGGGACCTTTGCGGCAGGCGCCGCCACCGGCGGTCTGATCGGCCTGCTGCTCGGCTCGAAGAAAGCCAAAAAAATCGGCGGCGGATTGCTGGGTTACGGGGGTGCCGCTGTGTTGGGCGGCCTCGCCTACAAGGCATGGCAAAACTATCAGATCAAGCGGGCTGCGCCGACAGGCGTTCTCACGTCTCGCGTGCCCACATCTACCGTGTCCGCGTCCCCCGACCCGGCGCCAGTCCTGCCGGCTCCGGCGGAAAGCGCCTTCGATCCCAGCCATGGCACCGCGGCAGACGGGCGGCCCTTCGCCCTCGCCTTGGTGCGCGCCATGATCGCGGCGGTGAAGGTCGACGGCCATATCGACGCCAAAGAGCAAAGCCTGCTACATGCGCGAATTGAGGCGATGGCGCTCAACGCCGAGTCCAAGGCCTTCGTCTTCGACGAGCTTGGCCGGCCGGCCGACCTCGACGCCATCGCCGCCTTGCCGCGCGGCCCCGAGCAGGCGGCCGAGATCTGGCTGGCTTCGCGCCTCGCCTGCGACCCGGATGATGCGCGCGAAAAAGCCTACCTCGCGGCCCTGGCCGCCAAACTCAAGCTGCCGGCCGATCTATTGACGCAGTTGGAGGGAGAAGTCGCCACGACCGCTGCCCCGGATGCGGCGCGTTGAATGGTCACATGCCGCTGATCGTTCATCGAAAGGGTGTCCCAGTTTGGTGAGAAATTGGCCGGAGGCCCGCTTGGGCCCACCATCGAGAGATAGCGCCTTGAACGATGGCGAGTAACCATGGAGCCACTTGAGCAGCACCTGCCCTATGCATTACGGCAGTTCGAAACCGACGTCATCATCCCGTTGCATGCATTCGGAATAGATGCGTCATTCACGACCTCGTCGTCTGCTAAACTCACGACGGTCATCGTCGTCACGCTATTCCTCTGGCTTGCCATGCGGAAGGGCTTGATGGCTCCTGGCCGCTTGCAGACGAGCGCGGAGATGATCTACACGTTCGTGACGGACACGGTCACAAGGGTGGCGGGGCCGGAAGCAAAACCGTCCATCCCGTTCGTCTTCACACTGTTCATCTTTATCTGGTTTGGAACGCTGATCGGGCTGACACCAATCAAGGACACTTTCACCAGTCAACTTGTGGTGATGCTCGCACTTTCCACCACCGCTTTCGTCTACGTGAACGTTGTCGCGTTTCGCAAGCACGGGATGGGGTTCTTCCGTTACTTTCTCCCCGCCGACATCCCGCTGTTCGTCGCGCCGATCTTTGTTCTGGTGGAGACAGTCTCGTATCTCTTTCGCCCGATTACGCTCGGATTTCGCGTGTTCGCGAACATCGTGGCCGGACACATCATGCTCAAACTCTTCGCGGATTTCTGCACGATGATGGTGGCTGCACTTGGTCCCGTGGGCGCCATCGCCTCCATCGCACCGGTTCTGATGATGGCGGTTCTCTATGCCTTCGAAATCATGATCGTCGGCATTCAATCCTACATCTTCATGCTTATCACATCGATGTATCTACGCGATGCATTGCGTAAGCATTGATCAGGAACCGCAACCCAAAAATCAACATGGAGCAACACGATGAGCGACAACTCAGTGAAACTTCTGGCGACCGCACTCGCCCTTCTGCCGATGTTCGCGGTCGCTTTGGCGCTTGGCAAAATCTTCAGCGAATGGCTGGCCGGCGTCGCGCGCAATCCCGGCGCAAGTGAGAAAATGCAGCAAGTTGGGTACCTGGCATTTGCCCTCACCGAAGCCATCGCCCTGTTCGCCTTGATCGTCGCCTTCATCATTCTGTTCGTCGGCTAGATGCGTTAGCCGGGCTCCATTGGCGTATCCCCGCGCCGAATCAATGAGATCGTGCTGGGGAAGCGGAGCATCACGGCCGACACCGATTTGCGGCTTGCCCGGGCGTTCGAGGTCTCCGAGGGTTTCTTTCTTGGCCTGCAGAGCGATTTCGATCTCTTGGAGCGTCGCCGCGAAATCGCCGACGATCTGAGAACCATCAAGCCGGTCGCGGCCTGATCGATCCGGCATGGCCGCATCCGCCGTGACCCACGAGGAGGTACTCTAGCCCGTCCGCGATCAGACCCCGACGTAGCGTTTGACCAGGGTCGGGTCGCTCTTGATCTCGTCGGGCGTCACGATCTCGCGCAGACGCCCCGTTTCCAGAAAAGCCACGCGATCGGCCAACATCATCACCGGCATGATCCGCTGCTCGACCAGGATGGTGGCGAGACCCTGCCTTCTCAATCCTGCGATGGCATCGACCATGCGCTCGACCATGCTCGGCATCAGGCCTTCGGTCGGCTCATCGAGCAGCAGCACCTTTGGCTCGACACAAAGCGCCCGTGCGGTGGCCAGCATCTGCTGCTCGCCCCCTGATAGCGTTCCCGATTGCTGATCCAGGCGCTCGCGCAGGATCGGAAACAGGTCGAGCGCGCGCTCCAGCACTTCCTCGCCCCGCTCGCGGGTCATGAGCCCGATGCGCAGATTCTCGGCGACGCTCAACTCGGCGAACAGCCGCCTGCCCTGGGGCACATAGGCGATGCCGAGTCTGGGCACCGCATGGGCGGGAAGCGCGGTCAACTCGGCCCCGTCCAGAAAGATTTTTCCGGCGCTGGCTCGCATCAGGCCCATGATCGCGCGCAACAAGGTGGTCTTGCCGGCGCCGTTGCGCCCCATCAGGCACAGGACTTCCCCGGCGCGAAGCTCGAGCGAGATCCCGCTCAAGGCCGGTATCGCGCCGTACTGGCAATCGAGGTTTTCGATTCTCAGCATCACAGCCCGAGATAGGCGACTTGCACCGCTTGGTCGCGGCGGATTTCCTCAGGCGCGCCTTCCGCCAGCACATGCCCCGCGTCCATCACCGTGATCCGGTGCGCTAGTTCCATGACGACCGGCATGTTGTGCTCGATGAGCAGCACCGTCGCCCGGGCGGCGATGGCGCGCACCAGCCGGCAGAATTCGGCGATCTCGGAATCGGCGAGTCCCTGCGTGGGTTCGTCCATGATGAGGAGCTTAGGCGAGAGTGCGAGGCCCATCGCCACTTCGAGAAGCCGCTGATGGCCATAGGCGAGGTTCGCGGCTTTGGTGGGCGCCATCGGCCCGAGCCCGACGCGATCGAGGGCCGCGTGCGTCTCGTCTGCAAGGCGCGCGCGATCGATGCCGCCCCACCCGCCCTCGCGCGCAAGCGCGCCCTGCACCGCCAGCGCCACGTTGTCGAAGCAATTGAGGTTGCGAAAGATGGAAGTGATCTGGAAGGTGTAGACGATGCCAAGGCGCACGCGCCGCCAGGGCGCCATTCGGGTGATGTCCTGGCCTTCGAAGCGGATCGAACCAGCACTCGGTGAAAGCCGGCCGCAGATCATGCCGACGAGCGTGCTCTTGCCGGCGCCATTGGGGCCGATGATGGCGCGAATCTCGCCTTGCTCCAGCTTGAGATCAACGCCATCCACGGCCTTGATGCCGCCAAAATCGCGGTGCAGGCCTTGGGTCGAAAGCAGGGTCACGGCAACCATGGCGCCACCCTCTCCCTGATCCAGCCCATGATGCCGCGGGGAAAGAACAAGACCAGCAAGACCAGGATCACGCCCACGACCAGATTGTAGCTCGAGGTGAAGTCGCTGGCGGTCTCGACCAGGTAGAACATCAGAATGGCGCCCACGATCGGCCCAAAGGTCGTGCCCACGCCGCCCAGCAACACCCACAACAGAACCAGGATCGAGTATTGGATCGTGGCATAGCTGGCGCCCACATAGCCGAACATGAGCGCGAACCCGGCACCCGCCGCGCCCGCCATCGCCCCGGAAACGCCCAAGGCCAGGAGCTTGTAGCGGAAAATGTCGTAGCCCAGCAGGCGCGCGCGCTCCGCGTTCTCGCGGATGGCGACGAGCACCCGCCCGGCCGGTGATCGCAGCAACAAGAGGCACCCGAACAGGCAACACGCGAACAGGGCCAGGGCCAGATTGTAGCGTTGCGTGGGTTGGATGAGATCGAGCGTAAACCAGCCCCAATCGGCGCGGCGCGCTTCAGGGCGCAGCAGGATGCCCTCGTCGCCCCTGGTGAAATCGTTGAAGTAGAGGATCAACAAATAGCAGGCCTGGGCGAACATCAGGGTCACGATCATGAAGGAGACCCCGCTGGTCCTGAGCGCCACCAGCCCGACCGCCAAGGCCAGGGCAAGCCCGCCGAATATGCCGAGTCCAAAGGCCGCGACCGGCCCAAGGGCCAAGAAATGCGCGCCCATCCCGGCGCCATAGAGACCGGCGGCGAAGAACATCGCGTGGCCCAGGCTCAAGAGCCCGGTATAGCCCATCAAGATATTGTACCCGATCGCGAAGGAGGCCAGCAGCAGGATGCGGGTGAAATTGGTGTGGTGATAGGCCGGCAGGGCGAATTGCAACAGAAACAGCACGAGTACCAAGCTGGCATGAAGGAGGGTCACGCGATCGACATTGATTCTCTTCATGACCGCGTGCCACCGAACAAGCCCTGGGGGCGGAACACCAGGACGAGTGCGACCGCGAGCGTCGCCAGGATCTTGGCCAGGGTCGGCGAGAAGAAGACCGAGATCACCCCGTCGCTCAAACCGATCACGAAGGCGGCTACGAGTGTTCCGCGCAGGCTGCCCAATCCCCCGATGATGACCACGATGAAAGAAAGAAGCAGCGGGTCCTGGCCCATCAGATAATGCGCCTGCTGCACCGGTACGACCAGCACGCCGGCGATCGCCGCCAGCATCGCCCCCAACGCGAAGACGAAGGTGTAGATGCGCTCGACCGGCACGCCGAAATTCTGTGCCGTCTCGCGGTCATACTGTGTCGCGCGCATGAGCAGGCCGAGCCGGGTGCGCTTCAGCGCCGCCCACGCCCCAAGGAGCAGCAATGCCGAGGCGCCGATCACGACCAGCTTGTAGCCCGAATAGCCGAACCACGGGAACTCCACGCGGAACTGGATCGGCGCCTCGACCGGCCTGGCGTCGGGTCCAAACGTCATCAGCACGCCTTGTTCGATGATGTAGAGAAGACCGATGGTGGCGACGATGGTCGCCTCCGGATCGTGCTTCAGGCGCCGGAGCACCAGCACATCGCTAGAAGCCGCGACAGCGCCGACTGCGATGGGGCTGAGGACGAGCGCCAGCAGGAATCCCAGCGCCGGTGGCCCGCCGGCCAGATTGGCGCAGAACCACGATGCCACCGCGCCCAGCATGAAAAAGGCGCCGTGCGCCACGTTGACCACGCGCATGACCCCGAAGACCAGCGACAATCCCAAGGCCGTCAGCGCCAGCACGAAGGCCGACACCGTGCCTTCGAGCAGCGCCAATAGCAGATGCGGTCCGAAATCCATCAGCGGGGCGATGGGTGGGTGTTCAACGAATGCACGGTGACGGCGACCAACCCCCTCCCCTTCGCTCGCCCGGTTTCGGGGAGGGTTGGGGCGGGCCCCGCCCGAACTAAAGCGGCTGCGTCGTGTAATCGCCCTCGGGCTCGTAGAGGCCATCCTCGATCGATGTCCGGTGCACGACCTTGAGCTTGCCGCCTTCGACCTTGGAGATCGATTGGTGGCCGAAGCTCTGGTGGATCTTGCCGTTGAACAGCTTGCGTCCCTGCGGATGCTCGTTGCCCTCGGCGAGTTCGCTCATCGCTTCGGTGGCCTCGATCAGCGCCTTCTTGCTGGCGGCGTCCTGGGCGGAATAGCCGGAGGCCTCGATCGCGTGCTTGATGACATAGAGCGTCTCCCAGCAGCCGAACATGTGGGAGAAGGTCGAGATGTCCTTGGGATCGCTCGTGCTGGCGCCATTGGCATCGACGCCCACCGCGTTGCGATAGAACTTGTCGGCCTCGCTCTGGTCGGCTTGGGCATAGCGCGGATAGGCCTCCCAGAAATGCGTGCCCTCCAGGAATTCGAGGCCGGGGCTGGCGATATCGACCGCCTCCAGGGAATCGATGAAGCCGAAGATCTGCGGCCGGTTGGAGCCGAAATGATCGCCCATCTCCTTGACGAAGGTGAGCACGCCGGGGCCGACCATGACGTGATAGACCACGTCGGCCGATGCCGGGATCTGCGGAAAATACTTGGTAAAGGTGGTTTCGGTGGGTGGTATCGGCAGCAGCGCCACCACCTCGCCGCCCTGCTTGGCGATGGCCGCGCTGAAGTAATCGCGGTGGTCGTGGCCGAAGGCGAAATCGGGGAAGATCATGGCCACCTTCTTGCCGAGATTGCCGCCGATCCAGGGGGCGAGCGAACTCACCTGCGATTTCACGTCGGTGATGCCCGGCTGAAAGACATAGCGGTTGAGCATGCCCGAGGCGACGTGGTGGCCCTCGCTGACCACGAAATAGGGCATCTTCAATTCGCCCGCGATCGGCGCCGATCCGATCACCACATGGGAAAAGAGCGTGCCGAACACCACGTCGCATTTGTGCTGGGTGGCGAATTTCTCGACCACTTCGGCGCCGCGCTTGGGATCGGTGCCGTCATCCTCGGCGATGAGCTCGATCGGCCTGCCGGCGATGCCGCCCGCGTCGTTGATGAGCTTGACGGCGGCATTGGAGACGGTTTCGTACCAGCGCCCATAGGAAGCGCCGATGCCGGTGCGATGCACCTGGAAGCCGATCCGGATGGGTTCGGCGGATTGCGCCTGGATGAAGCGCGTGAGGCCCGGCCAGAGGCCGGTGGCGGCACCCGCGCCGGCCAGCGCTCCGATGGAGCGCAGAATGGTCCGGCGGGTTCTCGGGCCGCCGCCCGCGCGCGTGGAATTGGTCGAGTGGGTCATGGCGTTGCTCCCTGTTTGGATCGCCTGCCCCATCGGAGCCTTCCGGTGGGGGATTGCGGTTCTTGATTGTTGCTCCGCCCGATTGTGACCACGCTCCGGGGAAAAACTCAATATGGCGTTCGAGGGCCGATTTTCATGCCCCAACCGGTGTCGACAGCAGCCAAAGCCCGAACAAGGTATAGAAAACCATGAGTGCGGCGAGCGGAGCCTGGCCCATCCAGGAAGCGGCATTTTCGCTGGGCGTTGGGGCGGCCAGGCCCTGGGCCATGAGTACCGCCAGGATATGGCCAAGCACGATTGCCGCGGCCTGGGCATTCCAGATCAGGGTCACGTCATCCTGGTTGTTCAGGAATGACGTGGTTACGCGGGCCGAACCCAGGCCCAGGAGGTCCCAGCCACGATCGAAGGGATCGGAGAGCGCCAGCTTCGCGTATTGGCCATTCACCAGGAACGCCGTCAAATAGTGCGCGGCGTGGAAGCCGAGCGAAATCGGCACCAGCGAAACGACCGCGCGAAAGGGCCAGCCGGCGGAGGCGATACCGCCTAAGCGCCGGCCCATCGCCTCAGCGGCCCCATACAGCAACACCAGTAGGCCGAACACGGCCAGGAGGCCCGCGCTGTTCCACCCAACCATCGCGGTGCGACCGGGAAATTCCAGGGGATTAACCCCGGCCAGATCCAGCCACCAGAAGGTCCTGGCGAGCCCGTCGAAGGAGACGCTGGCCAAGGCGAGCAGCACGAACAGGGCGAAATCCGCGCGCGCTGGCGCCTTGGCGATGAGCGTGGCGCCGGGAAAGACAAGCGTCAGCGTGGCGCGCCCGGAGCCGCTCCCCTCGCGTTCGACCAGGATCGGGGCAAGCCCACTCAGCAGGCGGAAAAAGACGGAGAACGCCTCGGCCTTCTCGAGCCAGGAATCGGCCCCGAAGAGGCGCATCGCCGCCAGATTCACCAGGAGATAGAACAGGATCGCATCGGCCAGCAAATCCGGGTCCTCGGGCGCCGGGAACACCAATTCGAACCAGGCAAATCCGAAAAAGCCAAGGATCGCCGGCCAATACCCGAGCCATGCCGGGTAGAGCGCCAGGGGCCGCGTCCGTGCACCCATCCGGGCCAATGCCTTTCCGATCAGCCAATCGGCACCGAGCAGCGGATTGAAAAAGCCCCACAGATTTCCAAGGAATGCATGGGCAAGCGCGAACCCGATCCAGCCCAGGGTCCAAAATGTGGTCGGCAGGGGATTGACCAGGGGATCGCGCGAGCCCAGCCATCCCGCGAGGAGCAGCAACATTGTCAAGAAGAGGCTGGCCAGGCTGAACGGGAGCGCGCTTAGCGCAAGGAACGACACCGGCCCGAGGCGCGCCCTGAACAGGCGCTCGATCGCTCCGGCCGGCGCGAAACGCAACGCCAGAAATGTGGCAGCAACCGCCAAGGACCCGCCGAGCAGGTAGTATCCCGTGGGCAGCAGCAAGACGAAGGCGCGCTCGGCCGCGTGGGGCCAGGCCTCGCCGGCAAGCGCCGCCGCCAAGGCGAGACCCGCGATCGCGATTGTCATCCACCGCCCCACGCCGCGCGTACTCAAGCTCAAGGGATGGCCTTTGCGCGCCTCTCGTGCTTCAATTCCACCGATTTCGCCCGGAAGCCTGGATCGGGCCGTCTTCCGGGCGGGACGAAACTGATCCATATCAATGTTCCCGCTCGCGTCATCGCGTCCAGTGTCAGCGGATTACAGGAAGGGTGACAAGCATGAAACCGGTTCGTACTTGGATTTTGGTGGCCGATGGTGCGCGCGCCCGGATTTTTGTCAATCAAGGGCCCGGCAAGGGGATCGAAGAGATGGCGGGCGATGTGTTCACCAACGTGCTGCTCCCCTCGCGCGAGCTGGTGTCGGACAAGCCGGGGCGCACCTTCAATTCGACCGGATCGGCGCGCCACGCGATCGAGCCCGGCACCGATCCCCACCGCGAACGCAAGCGCGCGTTCCTCGGCCACATCGCGCATCATCTGAACAAGGCAAATCGGCGGGGCGATTTCGACCGCCTGGTGATCGTGGCCCCACCGCCGGCCCTGGGCGATCTGCGCGCGGAGATGGACCAGAAGCTGCGCCGCGTGGTGTCGGGCGAGATCGCGCACGATCTAGTCGATCACCCGCCAAGCGACATCGTCAAGCATGTCGAGAAAGTCCTGGCGGTATAGTTCCTGGCGACGCCATCGCGGGACTCGATATCCGGTTCGCGCCGAAGTAGTTTGGCGCCGGACCCCAATGCCCTAGGATCGAGCGATGCCGCGTGCCATCAGTTTCCACGACCTTTCTCGCCTGAAACCCTCGGCGCGCGCCCAACTCCTGGTGCGATCCGAGGCCGATTTGGGTCCGATCATCGAGGCGGTGCGCCCGATCATCGAGGCGGTGCGCGTAGGTGGCGACAAGGCGCTGTCGCGTTTTGCCCTCGAATTCGACCGGGCGCGGGTTCGCCCCGACCGCTTGAAGGCGAGCGAGGCGGATTTCCGCAAGGCCTTCACGCGGCTACCAAGCAAGGTCATCGCGGCAATCGAGTATGGCATCGGCAATATCCGCGCCTTTCACGAAGCGCAAATGCCAGAGGAAATGTGGCTCAAGGAATTGCGCCCCGGCGCCTATGCCGGCGACCGGTTCCGCCCGATCCCCTCGGTTGCCTGCTACATCCCGCGCGGCAAGGGCTCGTTCCCGAGCGTGGTGATGATGACCTGCGTGCCGGCAATCATCGCGCGGGTGCCCCGCGTCGCGATCCTGACCCCACCCGGCCCCGATGGCGGGATCGATGACGCCACCCTGGTCGCCGCCAAGCTGGCCGGGGTAAGCGAAGTCTATAAATGTGGCGGCGCGCAAGCCGTGGCGGCGGCGGCCTATGGCACGCGGACGGTGCCAAAAATGGTTAAGATCGTCGGTCCTGGCTCGCTTTACGTGATCGCGGCCAAGCGGCTTCTGGCCGATGTCATCGATCCCGGCATTCCGGCGGGCCCCTCGGAGGCGATCATCCTCGCCGATGCGACGGCCAATGGAAATTTGGCCGCGCTCGACCTCATCGTGGAATCGGAGCATGGCGCGGATTCATCGGCCTATCTGGTGACCGACAACCGGGATGTGGCGGAGATGGCCGCGCGCGCCATCCCCCAGCATTGGAAACGCATGGGGCCCGAGCGCGTGGGCTTTTCCTCTTCCGTTCTCTGCGGTCCGCGTGGCGGCATCGTGCTGGCACCCGACATGAAGGCCGCCATCCGCTTCGTCAACGATTACGCGCCCGAACATTTGATGATCCATGCCGGGGACCCGTTTCTGTATCTTGGCCGGATTGAGAACGCGGGCGAAATCCTGCTGGGCGAGCATACGCCGCTCCCGTTCGGAAATTTCGTGCTCGGGCCCAATGCCGTGCTGCCCACCTCGGGCCAGGCGCGAACCTTCTCGCCCTTGTCGGTGTTCGATTTCCTGAAGCGCTCCTCGATCGGCTATGTCACCGCCTCGGCCTATCCGGAACTGGCGCGCCACGCCCGGGTGCTCGCCACCTACGAAGGATTCGATGGCCACGCCAACGCGGTCTCGCCCCTGCGTGAGACGGCGCGGAAGGGGAAGTAAAAGCACTCGTTACCCCACCTGCCCGCCTTGTCCATGAAGCGCGCCACGAGGGCCGCCATCTCCTCCATCCGGTTCATGCCGCCGAAGGTCTCCTTGCGGATACCCATCCTTACCCCTCGGTTCACCGCAAGGACGGGCGCGGCAGCAACCTGGTACTGGCGGGGTCGAAGATGTGGATCTGCGTTAGATCATAGTGCAATGTCACACCCTCGCCGGGACGCGCGCTGAAATCCCGGGGGCAGCGGGCCATGATCTCGGGACCACCAGCGCCGCCCAATTCGCAGACCAGGATCACCTCCGGCCCCAACACTTCGGTCGCGATGGCGCGGACCGGAACCGGTTGGGTCGAGGCGGCGGGCGCAAGGTGGAAATCCTCGGGCCGCAATCCGAGCACCGCCTTGGCCCCCGATAGCCTTGCATAGGCCGCTCGGCAGGCCGCCGGCAATTCCAGACGCAGCTGCCCCACCACCACGGCCAATCCGCCCGCTTCACCCGGTTCCAGATGGCCCTCCAGCAGATTCATCGGCGGGCTGGCCAGGAAACCGGCGACGAAGGTATCGGCCGGATTGCGATAGACCTCGATCGGCGCCCCAACTTGCACGATGGCGCCATCGCGCATGATGCAGATGCGCTGGCCCATGGTCATGGCCTCGACCTGGTCGTGGGTCACGTGGACGATGGTGGTGCCCAGCTTCTGGTGCAGTTTCACCAGTTCGGTGCGCATCGAAGCGCGCAGCTTGGCGTCGAGATTGGACAAGGGCTCGTCCAGCAGGAAGGCCTTGGGCTCGCGCACCAGCGCCCGGCCCAGGGCCACGCGCTGGCGTTGGCCACCGGATAGCTGGGCGGGTTTCCTCGCCAGCAGCTCGCCGATCCCCAGCATGGCGGCGATGGCGCCCACCCGGCGTTCGATTTCCAGCTTGGGCGTCCGGCGCAGCTTCAGCCCAAAGCCCAGATTGGAGGCGACGCTCATATGCGGATAAAGCGCGTAATTCTGGAACACGATGGCGATGTCGCGATCGGCCGGATCCACGTCGTTCATGCGCCTGCCACCGATGGTGAGTTCTCCGGCGGAAATTCCTTCGAGCCCCGCGATCATGCGCAAGGTGGTGGATTTGCCGCAGCCCGACGGCCCCAGCAGGATCATGAATTCGCCGTCCGCGATTTCCAGCGAGGCCTCGCTGACCGCGGCGAAGCCGTTGGGATAGGTCTTGCTGATGTTCCTGAGGCTGATTTCGGCCATTGATTTTCCACTCACGCCAGCGATCGCATGTAGCGATGCAAATAGCCGGTCAACAGCAGGATTATGCCGAGCAGAATGGCCGACATCGCCGAGGCCTCGCCGATGTTGAGGCTGACGAAGGCGGTGCGATAGATGTAATAGCTGACCAGATCGGTGGCGACGCCGGGCCCGCCCCTTGTCATGATGTAGACGAGGTCATAGGTCTTGACCGCGAAGATGAGCCGGATCAGCAGCGTCACCATGATCACCGGGCGCATCAACGGGAGCGTGATGTGCACGAAGCAGCGGAAGGCCGAGGCGCCATCGACCCGCGCCGCCTCATAAGGTTCGCGCGGCAGGGCGGACAAGCCCGCCAAGAGCAGCACGATCATGAACGAGACCTGGTGCCAGATATCGACCATGACCAGGGTCCAGAGTGCCACCGCCGTGCTGCCCAGCCAATTCACCGGTTCGATCCCGATCACGCTCAGAAGGTAGTTCACGATCCCCAGGCTCGGGTGCAGGAACATGCGCCAGATCAATCCGACGATGACCGGGTTCATCAACAGCGGACACAGCAGAATGGCGTAATAGATCGGCTTGAAGCGTTCCACCCGGTTCAGCATCAGCGCGACCAGGAAACCGAGCGCGAATTCAAGCAGCACCACCGCCAAGACGAAGAAGGCGGTCAGGCCCAGCGTGTGGCGGAATTCCGCCTTGCCTAGCGCGATCGCGTAGTTCTCCAGCCCGGTGAAGACATCGAAACTTGGATTGATGAGGGTGTATTCGTGCAGGCTGGTGAACAACGCCCACAAGACCGGGAAGAGCACGATCAAGAACAAGGCGCCGAGGCCCGGCCCGGTCATCGCCCAGCCGAACGCCCAATTGCGCTCCTCGATCCCTCTCATTTCGGCTCTTGCGAATACACGGGTTAATGGGCAAGGCGAAGAGCGCCGGCGCCCGGAATCGCGTGCGGGCGATTCCGGGTACCGGGCGCTTGCGCGCCGCGCCTATTTCAACTTGCCGTCCTTCTTCGCCAATTCCACGAATTCGACCTCGATCGCGGCGAGTGCCTCCTCGGCCGATTTCTCGCCGGCCACCGCCAGGCTCAATTCGCGGCCCAGTACCTCGACCAGCTGCGGGGTATAGGTGAAGACTGGGAAGTTGTGCGAATTCAGCAGCATCTGCTTCAACGCCTGGGAATAGGGATATTTGGCGTTGACATCCGGATCGTCGAAGACGTCCGAACGGGTGGGCGAGCCGCCGGCCAGCGCCCGCTTCTTGGCGATCTCGTGGGATTCCACCCATTGGATGAACTTCCAGGCGGAATCCGCATCCGGGCTCGATTTGGGAATTGCCCAGCCCCAGGCGCCGTTCAGGCTACCGCCGGTGCCCTCGGTCGGTCCGGGCACTTGCATGATCTCCGCCTTGCCGACCACGGCCGATTTGCTGGCATCGTCATAGGCGGGGCGGAAGAAGTTGTAGGTGATGTAGCTGTAGGCCTTGCCCTGGGCCATCACGTTGAAGGCCTCGTCGAAGGAAAAGCTGGCCGAGCCCATCGGCCCGTATTTGTTGATGCTGGTGGCGTATTGCTCGACCGCCTTGATGCCGGCCGCGTTGTTGAAGGTCGGGTTCCAATCGGAATCATGATACTCCGCGCCGTTGGCGAACAGGTAATTCGACCATTCCATGGCGATCGGGTCCGGTCGCAGGCCCTGGTTGACGGCGCCATGCATGCCGTCGCGGGTGAAGAACTCGACCTGCTTCAGATATTCGTCCCAGGTCGCCGGCGGGCGCAGATCGATGCCGTACTTGGCCTTGAAATCCGCCTGGTTCTTGGCATCGGCGACCAGATCGGTGCGATAGGTGAGGCCCATCGCGTAATTGTAGAACGGCAGCATGTAGGTGACGCCATCGACCCGGCCGCACAAATCCATCAGCGCCGGGATATAAACCGAGGTATCCATATTGTCGGCCTTGATCCGATCGTCGAGCGGCTGCAGCCAACCCGCCTTGACGAATTCGCCGACCCAGTAGAAATCGACCACGATCACCGTATAGCTGCCCTTGGAGGCCACCAGCTGGGGCACCAGCTTGGTGTGCATCTCGGCATAATTGACCACCTCGAGCTTGACATCGATTCCGGTGGCGGCGGTGAATTCCGGCAGCAGATCCTTGATGAACTGCGTGTCCGGGACGCCCTCCATCAGGATGTTGATGGATTCCGCCTGGGCTGGCGACACCAAGCCGAGGCCCAAGGCGCCAGCCAGCAGGATTTTCTTGATCATCTTATTCCTCCCATTCGATCGCCCGTGATTTAAGGATCGGATTCCCGTCACTTGAGGGCGCCAAGCGACAGGCCCTTGATCAGATGCTTGCGCAGGAACGGCAACAACGCGAAGACTGGCAGCAGCGAAACGACCGTCGCCGCGGCCAGCGGCGCGATCTCGACCCCGGCATGGGTTTCCAGCGCCGCCAGACCGACCGGCAGGGTCTGCGAATCGGGGCCGCTTAAGACCAGCGCGAACAGAAACTCGTTCCAGCTCAAAATGAATCCGAGGAGCCCGGCGGCGAGGATCCCGGGTGCGGCCACCGGCACCGAGATCCGCAGGAAGGCCTGCCAGCGCGAGGCGCCGTCGACCCGCGCCGCCTCCTCCAACCGCGCCACGTCGCCTTCGAAAAAAGAAACCAGCATCCAGGCCAGGAACGGCAGGCTGATGGTGAGATGGGCGAGGATGAGCGCCCACCGGCCGCCCGTGATCCCGGCCAACAGGAACATGGCGAACAGCGGCAGAACGAGGATGATGGGCGGCAGCATCTGCGAGGCCAACACGCCCAGGCGCAGCGTCAATCCCCCGGTATCGAAACGGGCGAAGGCATAGGCCATGGCGGTCGCCAGCGGCAGCGCGATCAGCGTCGCCGCGCCGGCCACGATCAGGCTGTTGGAGAACCACGCGGCGAACGGGTAATCGGCGAAGATCTCGACATAATTCTCCAGCCCGATGTGGCCCACCTCCGGGGGAATCTTGTAGGCGGTCAGCCGGTCGGTCAGGCTGACCCTGAGCACCCAGGAGAGCGGCAGCACGATGGCGAGCGAAAAAATCGCCAGGATGAGATGCGGGACGAAATCGCCGAGCGCGCGCTTGAACTTCATCGTCTCAATCCATCCTGACGCCGCCGGTCACGTTCAGCGCCTCGCCGGTGACGAAGCCGGAAAGGTCGCTGGCCAGGAACAGGACCGCCTTGGCCACGTCCTCGGGCTCCTCCAGGCGACCCATGGGCGTTTGCGCCAGATATTCATCGATCACCGCCTCGGGCGCCATTTCGCGCAACCGCGCCTCCCACTCGATTTCGCGCGATTGCATGGGCGTGCGCACGAAGCCCGGACACACGCAATTCACCCGGATGCCCCGGGGCGCCAATTCGCGCGCCAGCGCCTGGGTGAATCCGACCACCGCGAACTTGCTGGCGGAATAATGCGCGAGATACGGCGCGCCCCATTTCCCGGCAAGCGAAGCGGTGTTGACGATGACGCCTTTGTTGCCGGTCGCCAGGAAATGCCGTGCCGCCGCCTGGTTGGTGAGGAAGACGCCCCGCGCGTTGACATCGAAATTGTGGTCCCATTCCTCGTCGGTCAGGTCCACCGCCAGGTTCATGGTCGAAACGCCGGCATTGGCGCAAAGAATGTCATAGCCGCCGAGCGCGTCCACGATTTCGGCGAAGGCTCGCTCCACGCTGTCGCGCCGACGCACGTCGATCGTCACCGCCAACTCCCCCGCGCCCATTGCGATCGCCGAGTGTACCCTGTCCCGATCGATGTCGGCGATCGCCACTTGGGCGCCGGCGCCGCCAAGTGCTTTCGCGATCGCCAAGCCGATCCCGCTCGCCCCGCCAGTGACGACGGCGCGCTTGCCTCGCAAGTCCTCCAGCATCCAGCGCCCCTGCCGCCCCGATCGTTGGCGCGATCGTTCCCGTTCATGAGGCTGATATTATTCCGCGCCAAGCCCTCGGCGGCAATGGTTAATCGGCAACAAGGGCCGGATGTTTGGCAACCAAATCCCGAATCCCGATCGGTCGCGGCGGCGGAGCAGCGTTATCGCCGCATTTTCGACCTGAGCGCCGCCAACGATTGAAGTTGGCGCCCGTCGGAATCGAAATTCTCGGGATCGAGCCAGGCCTCGAAGCCGCGTTTCAACGCCGGCCAATCCTTGTCGATGATTGCAAACCAGGCGGTGTCGCGATTGCGCCCCTTGTAGAGCATGTGCTGGCGGAACACGCCCTCGAAGGCAAAGCCCACGCGAAGCGCGGCGCGGCGCGATCGCTCGTTGAGGGCGTCGCATTTCCATTCGTAGCGGCGATAGCCAAGCTCGTCGAACACACGGCCCATGAACAGGTACATGGCCTCGGTCGCGCCCGCCTTGCGCTGCAATCGGGGCGAAAGCGCGATATGGCCGATTTCAATGACGCCGAAGGCGGGCTCGATGCGCAAAAAACTGGCGATACCCGCCGCCTTGCCGGTTTGGGTCTCGACGATGGCATGGAACAGCGGATCGTCGCCGAGGCAGGCGCGCTCCATCCAGGCCCTGTACTCGGCCAAGGTCGCGAACGGCCCATATCCCATATAGGTCCATAGCTGCCCTTCGGTATCGGCGGCATTGGCGGCGAAGAGATCGGCGGCATGGCGATCGGGGTCGATCGGTTCGATCGACACCAGGCGCCCCTTTAGGCCGGATCGCGGCGGTCGGTTGACCGGCCGCCAGTCTTGAACCGGCTCGCCGATCGGCTGGCCGAATTCGCTTCGGCTCAGGTGCCGGCCTCGCTCTTGCCCGAGGCGCGCTGGCGCTTGACCTTGGCGTAGGCTTCGTTGATGACCGCCGAGCGCTTGTTGGCAAGTTCCAGAAACTCGCGCGGCAGGCCCATGGTCTGCACACGGTCCGGGTGGGTCTGGGCGACGGCGCGCCGATAGGCGTCGGAAACCTGTTGGTCGGTCGCGTCCGGGTCCACGTTGAGGATGTCATAGGGATCCCTGGCCGGCGTGGCACTCAGGCTCTCCACCGGATCCACTTTCTGGATCGAGGATTTATGAATGAGCGAGATGGTGCCATCCATGCGCTCCATCGGCATGAACGGGCGCTCGTCGTTGAGCGTGTCGCTGACCCTTGTGCCGGGCAACACGAACAGGTAACAACTCAGCTCCGACCCGTCCGACATCACCATGCGGACGGTGACCTTGTGCCGCTGCTTTTTATGCTTTTGGGTGTCGAACATATCCCGATTGGCCCGATTTCGAACGCGATTCGGCGGATCCCCCGCCAGAGAAGCATCGTAGCGCATTTCCCGGCCGTAGCGTGCGCAAAATTGGTTAATTTTCTGGAAACGCCTGGGGAATCTGGCCCGCGCCAATGATTGCCGCCACCCGTTCCTGGAGAGTCCAAAGATAATGGTCGCGAATGCCGAGCTCCTCCAGATGCGCCACCGTCCGCATCAGATACTCGGCGCCACTTCCCCAATGGCCACAGGCACCGGCCAGGATGGCGGCGGTTTCCTCCGGCGAATGATGGCCCGCGTAATTCGGCCCCTGGCGGTCGATGGCGAAGGCGATCGCGGGGCGCCGCCCGGTCGCGGTTTCGACCCGAACCCAGATCGGGCGATGCGAGGACGGCTTCACGCTGACCTCGCGGCGCAGCAATTGGTGCAGGCATTCCTCGGCTTCGCCGGCGGGCAGGCGCTGCGCTATGCCGCGGCAGGCCCCGCCGTGGTCGAGCGACATCATCAGGCCTGGGCATTGGCTGGTGCCGCGGAAGCGAACGAGCCGCAGGCAGAATTTGCGGTGCCAAGCGCGCAGGAGTGCCGATTCCTGGCCATCGATGGCGCAAGCCGGCTTCCAGATCAGCGAACCGTAGGCGAACAACCAGACATCCGCGCCCGGCTTCCGGCCGGCGAGCAGCCTTCCAACCAATGCGCCGTAATCCGCATTGCGCATCGCTCTGAATCCGGGCGAGGGGCCCGGATCGGCAACGATGCGATGGACGCGCCTGACCAGTTCCGGCGTCAGCGCCATCGCCGCCCGGCCGCGCATCCTTAGGTTCGTCTGGCTGGCCGTTACGCTATCTGCCGGCGCGCAAGGTGATGTCGCCAATACCGGCCGCGATGTTCAATCCCTCGTTACCCTCGATGCTCACGGGCTGCAGCCCGATCTGGTCCTCGCCGCCGCCAAAAAGCGCGTTGGCGCCCAGCCCATACCCGGCGCTGACCGCGGCCGTGCCGCCCGCATAACGTCCGGCCAGCGCACCCTTGTTCACTTCGCCCGGCGCAAACACCGCCCAGACCATGTGCGCCTCCTCGGTGAACCCGATATCGACGCCGTACTTGTTGACCTCGCCGTGATAGCGCTCCGCCTTGCCGTCGCGTCGCGAGAACACGCACGACATGTCCTTCGACGAACCGAAGATGAATCCGACACCGCCCTCCACATCGCAGGTGAGGGTGCCGATATTGACGCCATCGGCCGCCGCCGGCAGGGCCAGGCCCAGAGCCAAGCACACGACCAATCCTTGGGCAATCGCGGGGGCCGACACCACCTTGCGCATGTCTTCCTCCTGATGGAACCCTAGAGCGACCGACGCTACTTGCCGGATTTGAGGATGACGGTGGCCACGCCGGCGGCCAGATTCAGCCCCTGGTTGCCCTCGATGCTGACCGGCTGCAGGGCGATCTGCTCGCTGCTGCCGCCCACGAGCACGTTGGCGCCGAGGCCGAGCCCCGCCGTGACCGCGGCTGTGGCGCCGGCATAGGTGCCGGCGAGGGCGCCCTTATCGACCTGTCCGGGCGCGAACACACCCCAGATCATGTGCGCCTCGTTGGTGAACCCGATATCGACGCCGTATTTGTCGATCTGGCCATGATAGCGCTCGGCCGATCCGTCGGGCCTGGTGAATACGCAGCTCATGTCCTTGGACGAGCCGAAGATGAAGCCCATGCCGCCCTCGACCCGGCACGACAGCGCGCCGACGTTCACGCCTCCCTCGGCCACCGCCGCGCTGGAACCGAAAGCCAGCGCCGCGACGCCGGCCAGAATCAAGCTTCTTAACATTGTATTCTCCTCATTGATGAAACGATGGCCTGCCCCTCGAGCCCGGAACCGAGCACGCCGGGAGGGTACTTGGTCGGAGGCGGGTAGGGCAAGGGGGCGGGCGAAGCTGTACGATTTGTAATCTGGCGCGGGCGCTACCATGGCATTGTTTCATACGAACGGTCGGAACGTGGACCATATTGCGCATGGAATTCGCCAGCTATCGGGAGTTCTGGCCCCATTACCTGCGCCAGCACACAAGACCCACGACCAGGGCGTGGCATTACGCGGGTTCAAGCTGCGCGTTTCTGGCGATCGCGGCGTCGCCTTGGCTCGGCTGGTCCGGGCTCTTGCTGGCCATCGCCACCGGCTATGGGCCGGCCTGGATCGGGCATTGGCTGGTCGAGCGCAACCTGCCGGCGACGTTTGCCCATCCCTGGTGGTCGCTGATCAGTGATTTCCGCATGTTTGGCCTGTGGCTCACGGGAAGGTTGGGGCCCGAATTGGCGCGGGCCGGGATCGGCGAGCAGGCCAACTCTTGAGAGCGACCCGTTTGTCACCGGCACCGGCGAGAAGATCAACGCGTCGAACATGACGGGAACTTGAACGCCGGTGGTCGGTCTCGCCCCCGTTTCCCGGATCTGGTCACGCGGGAACCTCCTGGTTGTTCACGCCATCCGTGGCGACCTCGATGGCGGCCGGATCGAGAGACTGGATGTTCGATTCCTTGATCTCGAACACCGAATCGGCGACTTCGAGCCAGGCCGGGCTATGACTGACCGAGATCACGGTGAGGCCGGTGGTCTGGGTCAGCGCCTTCACCGCCGCGCAAATCCCGTTTTCGGCTTCGCGGTTGAGGGCG
>CAZIUB010000120.1:0-41357 GCA_964542425.1 uncultured Rhodospirillaceae bacterium
GAAAATGGCGGAAGAACCCCTGTCAAAAACAACCTCATCCCATCGCCGCCGCAAAAATCCGCTCAAAATACCGGGTTTTTAGAGGTGGCCTTGAATCAGAATGACAAATCAAGTGCAAGCGATTAAATCAGAGGCTCCTTAAGCCTTCTGCGATTCGGGTAATCCATGAAGAACAGCGACACCCGATTGTCCTTCATGACGTTCCCGACACTCACGTATTGCCGGTTGCCGCGAAAATCGGCAAATCCGATGGTCTTCTCGTCGAGCACACGAACGAAGCCGACGGGTCCGCCCCGGTGTTGCACATAGGGCCAACCGGTCTCGCTGATTGTGGCCATGTAGAAGCTGTCCCGCGCGGCGATGAACGAGACCTCATCGGGCCCGAGAAGATGGTTCGTGGACACCTCGCCCTCTTCCATCCTTGCGTAGCTCTTGCGGCTGCCCATCGCTTCCTGAATACCCTTGACGGTTTCGGTAAACGCGATTTCGGCGAAACGGTGAGCCAAGACGAACGCTCCGGTTCAGGGTGGAAAGATGGTGGTCGCCGACCTATGCCGCCCACGCGACGTCAATCTTTGGAAAGTCGATCTCCACTTGGGTCGACTTGCCAAGAAGATTGGTGAAAATGTTCATGGCGACATGGGTGATGATCTCGATGATCTCAGCGTCGGAGTGGCCGGCGCATCGCACCGCGTCGAATTCCGCCTTCGTGATCTCGCCCATGTTCTCGACCAGCGCCGCGCGAATATAAGTGCCGCCTCGGCCTTGGCGTCGGCCGAACGGCCAGTGCGATTGGCCAGCATTTCGTGGCTGTCGAGGCCGACCTTGCGACCGATGGCGGTGTGGGCCAATACGCAATATTGGCGCGCGTTCTGCTCGGCGACCGAAAGCGCGATTCGCTCCCGTGTCTTGGGATCGAGGACGCCGACGCCGGCTATCCCATGCAATCCAAGGTAAGCCTGCAAGGCGGAAGGAGAAATGGCCAGAACCCGAATGAAATTGGGGACCATACCAAGCCTGCTCTGGACGGCATCCAGCAGCGTCTTCGTCTCGCCGGTGGCGATCTTGGGGTCGATCATAGCAACGCGCGACATGAGTTTCACTCTCTTGTTTCGATTTCGCCGAAGACGCCCTCGTCTCGGCTCCGCCTTGAAGATGGCGAGTTCTGTCTATTGAAATAATAATTAAAATATGCAATATATTATTCCATTACTAGGAATAATCAATGGATCGATTGCACGAGATGGAGGCCTTCATCGCTGTTGCCGATGCCGGCAGCTTCGTCAAGGGAGCCGCCAGGCTACGGGTTTCGCCCCCCGCCGTTACCCGCGCGATTGCCTCATTGGAGGAGCGGCTGGGCGCCCAGATTTTCACACGCACGACGCGGGCGCTGAAGCTGACCGAAATCGGCGTGCGTTACCTGGAGAGCGCGCGGCGGCTGCTCGCCGAAATGGAGGTGGCGGAAAAAGACGCATTGGGCGAGGCGACGATCCCGGGCGGGCACCTCGCCGTCACCGCCCCCGTGACCTTCGGACGTTCGGCCCTGGCGCCCCTGGTGTGCGCCTTTCTGGATGCACATCCCAAGGTGACGGCGTCGGTCTCTCTCCTCGATCGCGTGGTGAATTTGGTTGAGGAAGGTTTCGATGTCGCGATCCGAATCGGCGCGCTCCCGGATTCTAACTTGGTCGCTCGAAAAGTTGGGGAGGTCCGGCGTCTCTTGGTTGCGAGCCCCGAATATCTGGCCAAGCATCGATGTCCCAAGCTCCCGGCGGACCTCAAGCACCACGCGATCATCGCCTTCACCGGGCTGATGCCCAACCGGGAGTGGCGCTTTGTCGATGGGAAAAGGAACGGTCAGGTAATATTTGCGCCTCGGCTTGAAATCAATGACGCCGTCGCCACCATGGCAGCCGCCGAGCGGGGCGAAGGGATAACGATCGCGCTTTCCTACATGGTTGCCAAGCAGATCAAGGAAGGCCGCCTAATTCCTTTGTTGGTAAGCTTTACGCCGCCTGCACTGCCGGTGCACATCGTCTATCCGCAAAGCCGGCTCGTCGCACCCAAGGTCCGCGCCTTCGTCGATTTCGCCGGGCCGAGACTAAAGAATGCGCTGGAACGATTCGCGATTGCGCCTGGCGGCCCAGGCCCTAAACATTGAACCGGAAGTAAAAAACGTCGCCGTCCTGGACGATGTAATCCTTGCCCTCGATCCTGAGCTTGCCCTGGTCGCGGGCACCCGCCTCGCCGCCACACGCGATGTAGTCCTCGTATGAAATTGTTTCCGCGCGGATGAAACCGCGCTCGAAATCGGTGTGGATCACGCCGGCCGCCTCGGGCGCCCGCCCACCCCGGTGCAGGGTCCAGGCGCGGGCCACCTTGGGCCCGGCGGTGAAGAACGTAATGAGGTCCAAGAGCCGGTACCCAGCGCGGATGACACGCACCAGGCCCGTTTCGATCAGGCCCAGACTCGAGAGAAATTCCGCCCTTTCCGTCTCGTGCGCCAATTGCGCGATCTCGGCCTCGATCGCGGCCGAGATCACGACCGCCTGGCTCCCCTCCGCCCGCGCACGCTCCACCACGCGTGCCGAATAGGGATTGCCATTGGCGGCATGGGCCTCGTCCACGTTGCAGACATAGAGCACCGGCTTGGCCGTCATCAGTTGCAATTGCCGGAACAGCGGAAGCTGTTCGGCCGACAGAAGCCCGACGACCCCGCGTGCCGGGCGCCCTGCGCGCAATGCCGCCAGGATGGGTTCGGCCAGATCGAGGAGCGCTTTCGCTTCCTTGTCGCCGCCCTTGGCGGGCTTGGTGGCATTCTCCGCGCGTTTCTCCATGTTTTCCAGATCGGCCAGCATCAATTCGGTGTCGACGATCTCGGCATCGCGCAGCGGATCGGTTTTGCCCTCGACATGGGTGACTTCCCCCTCGAAGCAGCGCACCAGATGCACAATCGCGTCGACTTCGCGGATATTGGCGAGAAACTGATTGCCCAGGCCCTCGCCCTTGGAGGCGCCCCTGACCAGCCCCGCGATATCGACGAATTCCAGTTGCGTCGGAATGATCTTGGGCGATTTCGCGAGAATAGCGATCTTCTCGAGTCGGGGATCGGGCACCGCGACGCGCCCGATATTGGGCTCGATGGTGCAAAAGGGGTAATTCGCCGCCTGCGCCGCGGCGGTCGAGGTGAGCGCGTTGAAAAGCGTCGACTTGCCCACATTGGGTAGGCCGACAATGCCGCAATTGAAGCCCATGGTGATTCTTGCCGGTGAAATGCGTGGGAATTCGTGTGCGCCGGTGACCTATCAGGATTGATCGGGCGGGGCAATTGGCGGCTTGGGCGGCGGTGGGTTGAGCGTGAGCGTCACCTTGTTCATGAAGGAGGAATCCCCGTCCCTAAACAAGACCGGCAGATGCTCGGCCACAGCCGCCGCCACCTGCTCGGCCACAGCGCGCTCTTCCTTGCCGAAATCCCGCAGCACCCAATCGCGCACCACGTCCTTCAATCCGGGATGATCGATACCGAGCCGGATGCGCCAGTAATCGGGGCCCACATGCGCGTCGATCGAGCGCAGGCCGTTGTGCCCGCCGGCCCCGCCGCCACGCTTCACCCGGATCTTGCCCAAGGGCAGATCCAGTTCGTCGTGAATGACGAAGACGTTTTCCAGATCGAGTTTGTGGAATTGCATCGCCGCCTGCACGGCTCGGCCCGAATCGTTCATGAAGGTCCGCGGACAAAGCAGCCCCACGCGCTCGCCCGCGATCTTGCCCTCGGCGAGGAGCCCATGGAACTTGTCGCGCGGGGGCGAAAAGCGATGGCAGCGGTGGATCTCGCCCGCCGCCAGGAAGCCGAAATTGTGGCGATGCCCGGCGTAAGCCGCGCCTGGATTGCCCAACCCAACGACCAGGCGCATGGGGCCTACGCCGCCCGCGTGTCCCGGCCCGAATTACTTCTTGGCCGGTGCTTTCCCGCCACCCGGTGCCTTGGCGCTGGGAGCCGCCGGTGCCTTGGCCCCCCCGGCAGGCGCCGTGGCACCCGGGGCTGCGGCACCGGGCGCGCCCGGTGCCGCACCCGGTGCCGCCTTGCCCGGCGCCGCGCCCGGTGCTCCAACCTGCACTGCGCCGGGTGCCGCCACCACCACCGCCGCCGCCGCCGCCGCAGCCGCTGCTGCTTCCGCCTCGGCCTTGAGGCCGGAGGGTGCCCCGATCGTCGCCACCGTGAAATCGTGTTCCTTGACCGTGGGTATGGCGCCCTTGGGCAACTCCACCTGGCTGATATGGACCGAGCCCCCGATGTCGAGCTTGCCGATATCGACCACCAATTCCTGCGGGATGTTGTCGGCCGAGCACAGGAACTCGATCTCGTGGCGCACCAGGTTCAAGACCCCGCCGCGCTTGATTCCGGGGGCGAGGCCCTCGTTCTTGACCACGACTGGCACCTTGACGTGGATCCTGGAATCCTTGGCCACGCGCTGGAAATCGGCATGCAGGATGTGGTCGGTGACGGGATCGAAATGCACGTCGCGCGGCAACGCGCGGTGCTTCTCGCCCTTGATCTCGATATCGACCAGGGTGGCGAAGAACGCCTTTCCATGGGCCAGGCGGTCGATCTCCTTGGGATCGAGCGAGATCAGCGTCGGCTCCTTCTTGTTGCCATAGATGACAGCGGGGACCCGACCGGCACGACGTGTGGCGCGAGCGGCCCCCTTCCCGGCGCGGTCGCGAAGCTCCGCGCCGATGGCGTTTACCGCGGGCATTTTTCTCTCCTTTGTGTCCAGGCAGTTCTCTCTCGCGGGACCATCCCGCGTAAGAACCCTAGTACCCGCCGTCGCCGACGGGTGATTCGAGCCAATAGAACCGCAACGGCACACGCCGGCGGGTACCATCATTTAGTAACAAGCGGCCCGACTTTCGTGGAAGCATTGGATCGTTTCATGGTTCACGCTCCTTCGAAAGTTGGCACACCCGGCCTCCAGGGGTGCCGATCGGGATTTTCGAAGTTTTCAGTCGAACAAAGACGAGACCGAACGCTCCTCGCTAATCCGGGCCATGGCCTCGGCCAGCAGGGGCGCGATCGACAATTGGCGAATGTTCTGCGACACGCGGACCGCCTCGGTCGCCTGGATGCTGTCGGTGATGACCAGCGATTGCAAGGGCGTCGAGGAAACCCGCGCGACCGCCCCACCCGAAAGCACGCCATGCGTCACATAGGCCGAAACCGATTCCGCGCCCGCCTCCTTCAAGGCGGAGGCGGCGTTGCACAGCGTGCCGGCGCTGTCCACGATGTCATCGACCAGGATGCAGCGCTTGCCCTCGACCTCGCCGATGATGTTCATGACCTCGGAGACGCCCGCGCGCTCGCGCCTCTTGTCGATGATGGCCAGATCCGCGTCCAGGCGCTTGGCATAGGCCCGCGCCCGCACCACGCCGCCGACGTCGGGCGAGACGATGACCAGATTGTCGCCTTGGAACCGCTCCTTGATGTCGCGGATGAGGACCGGGAGTGCGAACAGATTATCGGTCGGGATGTCGAAGAAGCCCTGGATCTGGCCGGCATGGAGATCGACGGTCAGCACCCTACCCGCTCCGGCGACCATGATGAGATTGGCGACGAGCTTGGCCGAAATGGGCGTGCGGGGGCCGGATTTCCGGTCCTGGCGCGCGTAACCGTAATAGGGGATGACCGCCGTGATCCGCCGGGCCGAGCCGCGCTTCAAGGCGTCGATCGACACCAGCAATTCCATCAGATTGTCGTTGGCTGGAAACGAGGTCGATTGCACCACGAACACGTCCTCGCCGCGAACGTTCTCGTTGATCTCGACGAACACTTCGAGGTCGGAGAAGCGCCGCACGCTCGCCCCCACCAGCGGCATGTTGAGATAGGCGGAAATCGCCTCGGCCAGCGGCCGATTGCTGTTGCCCGTCAATATCTTCATGGCTTCCGGTCCCGCCCGCCGCCAGCCGCTTCCCATACCTTGTAGGAAACCGATTCCGGCAACAAAACTTCGCCGCCTCGGGTGCGGCCGGGGGGCGAAAGCGCGCGGAATGTAACAACGGACCGAGCCTCTGTAAATGGCCATGCGGGAGGCACCTGTCTTTGCCTAAGCCATTGATAGGAATGCAATTTCCTTGGGCCGAGGGCGATTGGCGCGGCGCCCCTTGCCCCCGGGCCTCGATTTGCAATTGGGGGCGCGCCCGCCTATTTCTGTCGCTGGAACCAATTTCGGCGGGCGGGCAAGAAACGTGAGGCTGCTTTATTTCGCGTGGGTTCGCACCAGGATCGGCATCGCCGAGGAAATCGTCTCGCCGCCTCCCGGCATCGATACCGTGGCGGCGCTCTTGGATTGGCTGGCAGCCCGCGGGCCCAGTTACGCTTCGGCGCTCAAGGAGCGCGGGCACGTCAAGGTCGCGATCAACCAGGAATACGCGGAAAGCCACTGGAAGGTGGCGCAAGGCGACGAAGTCGCCCTCTTTCCGCCGGTGACGGGGGGTTAGCGTGGCTCGTGTTTGCGCTGAATCGGTTCCCTTTTGTCATGCCCGGGCTTGAGCCCAGTGCATCCCTTGGATCGCCGGATCAAGTCCGGCGATGACGACCGGGAATTCGGTCCAATTCGAGGAAGGCTGGGCTCCACCATTGTGATCCGCGTCCAACAAGAAGACTTCGATCCCGGCGCCGAACTGGCAGCCCTCTCACGCGGCAACCCAGGCATCGGCGGCATCGCCTCCTTCATCGGCCTGGTGCGCGAGCGCGGGCCGGAGGGGCGCATCCAAGCCATGACGCTCGAACATTATCCCGGCATGACCGAGAAGCGCCTCAGTGAGATCGAGGCCGAGGCGAGGTCGCGCTGGCCCCTCGATGCCTGCCTCATCATCCACCGCCATGGCAGGCTGGAGCCCGGCGCGCGCATCGTGATGGTCGCGACTGCGTCCTCGCACCGGCAAGCCGCACTTGATGCTTGCGCCTTCCTCATCGACTGGCTGAAGACCAAGGCGCCATTCTGGAAACTGGAGGAGGGCGCCACGGGCGCCGCCTGGGTCGAGGCCCGCGAAGAGGACGACAAACAGGCAGGAAGGTGGGGGAAGGGGTGAGCGGGACGGTCCATCGGAATTGTGGACCTGAAACAGGACTTACAATCGGTGAAATACAGACTATTTTATCATTTAATACTATGATATAAAAAGATTTATGGCAAAAAAAGAAACGGACACGAAACCGGACAAAAAAGCGGACATCAATGCCCCTGCGGACCGGGGCGAATCGATCTCGCTCATGGAACCGCTGCGGATCGGCAGCGAATCGCGCCATCGCGCCGCGCTGATCGATCTTGCCCTCGAATTGGCGCGCAAGAGCGCCGGGTTCCGGCGTTCCTTGCCCGCAAGCCTGTTGCCCTCGCTTGCCGATCTCGTGCGGTCGATGAATTGCTATTACACCAACTTGATCGAAGGGCATCGCACGCACCCCATCGATATCGAGCGCGCGCTGAAGAACGACTACAGCACCGACGCCAAACAAAGAGACCTCCAACTCGAAGCCAAGGCGCATATCGATGTTCAGCGCTGGATCGATGGCGGCGGCCTGGAAGACCGCGCCCTTGCGGTGGAATCGATCCGGGAAATCCATCGCCGCTTCTGCGTATCGCTGCCCGAAGGCCTGCTGTGGATTGAGGACCCGGTAACCAAGGCGCGGGTCAAGGTGATCCCCGGCGAATGGCGTCGCCGCGATGTCGCGATCGGCGATCATGTCGCGATCGGCCCGCTTGCCGTGCCACGCTTCCTCGGACGATTCCAGGAGGCCTATTGCAATCTCGGCAAGACCGAAACGATTCTCGCGGTGGCGGCGGCGCATCACCGTCTGGTCTGGATCCACCCGTTTCTTGACGGCAATGGCCGGGTCGCGCGGCTGATTTCGCACGCCACCCTGCTCGACGCGGTCGAGACCGGGGCGGTGTGGTCGATCGCCCGCGGCCTCGCACGAAACGCGCGGGCCTACAAGGGGCACCTCGCGGCGTGCGATCTCACGCGCCGGGGCGATCTGGACGGCCGGGGTCATTTGAGCGAGGAAAGCCTCGCGCAATTCTCCTGGTTCTTTCTGACCACCTGCATCGACCAGGTTGCATTCATGGAATCGCTGTTCCAGCCCGATCGCCTGCGCGCGCGCATCCTGCTCTGGGCCGAGGAGGAAATCCGCCTCGATCGTCTCCCCGCGAAATCGGGCAACATTCTCGAAGCGATTCTCTATCGGGGCGAGCTTCCCCGCGCCGACATCGCCGGCATAATCGGCGCCGGCGAACGTCACGCCCGGCGGGTCGTCTCGCCCCTGCTCGAAATGGGCGTGCTTACGTCGGTGGGTGTGCGCGCGCCGCTGCGCCTCGGCTTTCCGGCGGCCCTGGCCTCGCGCTGGATGCCGGGATTGTTTCCGGACCGGCCGGATTGAACTCGACCTCGATGCGGGCATTGCATCGCTGGCATTCGTGCGATCGTCGGCGACGATGCCAGGCGGCGCTCGATGCGTGCGCCTTTCTCATCGACTGGCTGAAGACCAAGGCGCCGTTCTGGAAAATGGAGGAAGGGGCCAAGGGCGCCCAATGGGTCGAGGCCCGCGAAGAGGACGACAAACAGGCGCGGCGATGGTAGCGGGAACAATTCCACGCCGCCGCGCGGGTCTTGGCGATGCGCTGATCAGGCGATCGGGAATCCAGCCAGGCTTGCGGCGCCAAGAACTACCAGCAAGATTCCGGTCCCGGCCCGGACGATGGCGCCGAACGGTGCCACCCTCTCAATCAGAACCAGGACCGAGATGGCGGCCACCCACACCAGATTCATGATTCCGACGGCGAACAGGATTCCCATGAGCGCCCAGCAGCAGCCGAGGCAATAGGCGCCGTGTTCGAGGCCCATCCCGAGGGCGCCCCACCCACCGGGGCGCCAGCGCCGTGCCAGGAACAGAATCGGCGAGCGGCAATGAGCCAGGCAGGCGCGTTTCGTCGGCGTCCATTGATAGAGACCGGCGGCGATCAACAAGATGCCGGTAAGGACTTCGCTGGCGCTGGCCATCGACTCCGTCAGGAGGGTGAACTCGACCAGGATGCCTTGAGCCAGCGCCGCCAACAGGCCGAACAGGCTCCAAATCAGGAGATAGCCCGCGGTGAAGGCGCCGGTCGAAGCCAGAGACCAATTCTTCGGCCCCTGGCGTCGGGTGATCAAATCATGCAGAAGGATGACCGGCGCCGCGCTCGGAATCATCATCCCCGCCATCATCACCGCCCACATGGCCAAGGCGAGCGCGTATTCGGCGACGCCCCATCGACCCATGGGCATGAGGCCCATGAAGGCCCCCCAGCCGCTCGGGCGGTCCATGGATTCCATCGCCTGGCCGAGCGCGAAGAGATAGATCCAGGCCAAGAGCGTGATGGCGGCGAGGCTGGCGATCACGACCACCCGGTCGCGACGAGGTGGGGCCTCCGGAATCGCGTCGCCGGCCATCATCGATCCTAACGGCCCCGGAGTAAGGCCGGGCTCAGACACGCGTACCCAGTTTCGCCTTGGACTCCTCGTAACTATAGGCCATGCCCTTGTTGTTGAAGGCGAAGGGTGCCAGCGAGGAATGGCGGTTGGCGTAATCGAATCGGATGGCGCCCAGCCCCTTGGCCGTGCCGGACGCGCCCTCGCATTGATAGAACACCCAGCCCTCGGGCAGCACGGTCAGGATGCGGTGCTCCTCGTCGGTCACCGGATTGCGAATGGGCTTGCTTTGCGCGCGCACGATTCCCGGCACCTCGATCCGTGCCGTGCGCTTGTCGAGGTCCCATTCGAAGGTGATGTCGGTGAATTGCGGTTCGTGAATGGTCTCGACGACGGCCTTGAAGATCGCGAACATCGTGTTGGGTGGCTGGCCGTCGCCGGACAGGATCTTGAACACCGCGTCGCGTTGTTCGGGCGTCGTCCACTTTGGCAGGATCGGCTGCATGTGGCCGCCACGCTGGTGCAGCGCGCGCGGGAAGAAGAAGGTCGCGACAACGGTGATGCCGTCCAATTTGACGCCGCCGTAATGGCCCTCGTCGATGTGCATCGCCACCACGCCGTCGCAATGGCCGCGCGTCGGCGGCGCGTTCGATTCGCACGGGCAGCCCCAATCGCAGCTGCAATATTCCAGCCATTTGCCCTTCCAGAACCAGGGTGTATCGGCCATGATGGCTCTCCTTTCGCTGTTGTGATTGACGGAATTCCGCGTCGAAATTCACAGCGGCGCGCTGAATTCGCTGGACGGCATGACGATCGCCAGCCACCGGAGGATTTCCATCGCGGCATAGTGATTCTTGGTCATGCTGGCGGCGCAGCAATCCTCGAGCAGCACGACATTGAAGCCGCGATCGACTGCGTCCCTCACGCTTCCCTCAACCGACCATTGGGTCGGAATCCCGGCGACGACAATTGTGTTGATGCCGCGAGAAATGAGCCGGGAGGCGAGATCGGTGCCCGCAAAGGCGCTGAGCGCGCGGAAATTGAGAACCGCCTCGCCCGGCAAGGGCCCGACCGCATCGCAGAATTCGTAGCCGCGCGTTCCCTCGATCGCCTTGCCGCAATCGTTCGCCCATTTGAAGAACGGGCCATTGATGCCAGAAAAGGTCCCGTTCGCCGGCCGTCCCCACGCCGAATAGAAGATCGGCAGCCCCGCTTGCCGTGCCTTCGCCAGCACGCCGGCGGTCGCGGCCAGGGCCGATCGCATGCTGGCGATGCCCGGTTCATCCGCGTCGACACAACCGTCGCTGCCGCATTTCCCGTCGGCGCCGACGACGTCGCGCTGCATGCCAACGATCAGCAAGGCGCTATTGGCCTTGCTGACGACTAGGTTCGGGTCGGGCATGACATTTCTCCTTCCATCCGTGTGGGGTGGCGGTTTGCGCGCCGGATCAATGCCTGGTCGATTCCAGGAGTTCCGAGATCATGGAAGCTGCCCTGACCGCGCCGTCGGTCTCGACCGGGCGGAAGGCCCGGTTGGTGCCGAGCACCTCGATGATCGCGGCTGAAAGCGTGTCGGGATCGGCCTCTTCGTAGCTCATCCGCTTGCCGGCGTTGTAGCGCTCCAGGCGATGGCGGACATGAAAGTTCTGTTCGAAGTGATTGCGGATCGGCACATAGATGAAGGGGGTGCCGGTCGCCGTCAGTTCCATGCAGGTGGTCAGCCCGCCTTGCACGATCGCCAGATCCGCCGCCGCCAGATGGCGCGGCAAATCCGGTACGAAGGACCGGATTTCGACGCCGGCCGGCGCGCCCAGGCTCGTGGGGTCGATGCGCGGCCCCGCGACCGCGATCATGCGCAATTCCGGCAGGCGGTGCTTCACCATCGGATAGGCGGCGAGCACGCGCTGCAAGAGCGGCTTGCCGACGCCGGAACCCCCCACCGTCACGATGCAGACCCGCTCGTCCGGCCGATAGCCGAGCGGCCGGCGCAGCTCGTCCTTCGGCCCGAAGCCGGCCGGATCGAGCCCGGTGATGTAGCCGCTGAAGCGGAAATTCCTCTCGGTCCATTCGCGAATGCCGGGCAGGCCCTCGCCCATCGTCCGCGAAAGGCAATCCTCCGGGCCGCCGACGAAGATGGCGAGATCGCGCAAATTGGGCGATTTCTCGACGTGCTCGATCATCTCGGAATTGTAATCGGCGGTCAGGAAGGAATCCCGCTCGCCCTTCTCGGGCATCGGCAGGAAGCCGACGAAATCGGTGAACCAGACCAGGGGTGCCCGCTTCAGCTCGGGGTGCTCGTGCCAGAAATGATCCACGTCCCAGGCCTCGTCGGCCAGAATGAGATCGTAGCGATCGTCCTCGATGATCTCCTGGAACAGCATGAAATTGGCGATTAGGATTTCGTCCATCCGGCGGAAAGCCTCGAAGACATGGAGATCGTGGCCGTCGGCCTCGGCCTCGAGATGAGCCGATTCGTTGGCGAGCAGGCCGCTTGCCGGGTGGATGCGCTCGCCCGCGGCCGCGAGGAGCGCCGTCACCGGATGCTGGGCCAGCCAATCCACCTCGAGATCGGGATGGCGGAGGCGCAATTCGCGCGCGATCGCCAGATCGCGCCGCCCGTGGCCAAGACCGATCGGCGAGGAGAGATAGAGCGCGCGCCTGGAATGCGGGCGGGTGGGTCTGGCCCGGGGCGGTGGCGTGGCCGCAGCGCCGGTCGCCTTGGCGATGAAATCCATGATCAGCAGATTGACCTTGGCCGGAATCCTCCCTTCGGGAATGTGACCGGACCCGTCGAGCTCGACCAGCTCGCCATCGCACAGGTCGGCCAGAATCCGGCTCCTTTCGATGGGTTCGACCTCGTCGGCCAGCCCATGGATGAAAAGAACGGGGCAGGTGATCTGGCGAAACACCTCCTCGCCGGGACCCCCGCCAATGGAAAATCCGCGTTCGGTATCGATCAGGATTTCCGGCGTGGTTTCGAGCGACCAGCCGACCGCATCCTCGATCTGCTTGGTCGAGTGGGGCTCGCTGAAGCAGCTGCTCATGAATTCCCGTGAGAAATCCTGGAAATGCCGCTTCCAATAGGTCGCGTTCCATTTGTCGTAGCGCTCGAAATTCTCGCGCTCGGTCAGGAATTCGTCATAGCGCCATTTCACGCCTTGCGGCCCGATCGGCGCCGAGGGCCCGATCAGGATCAGGGCGCGGACCCGCTCGGGAGAGCGATGCGCGAGCAGGGGCGCCACTCCGCCACCCAGCGAATTCCCGATCACGATGGCGCGTTCCGTATGGGTGGCGTCCATCACCGCGAGCGCGTCGCCGACAAGATGCTCATAGGTGTAATGTTCGGGACCCCGCGGCCGGCCCGACTTGCCGTTGCCCCTTCCATCGAAGAGGACCACGCGATGGTGGCGCGCCAGGGTCGCGATCTGCCCCTTCCATTTCCGGCTGTGCACGATGGCCCAGGTCGGCAGCAGCAGGATCGTGGTCTCGCCCTCCCCGTAGACCTCGTAATGGAGTTCCACGCCGGCATTGGTCGCAATCCCCTCCCGATCGGGATAACGGGCTCGTGTCATGACGGCCTCCTCGTTGCTTGCCGCTTTCGGCGGCGGCGTTTCGACCCCTACCTTGCGGTCGGCCCCGGCGATCTGGTCCACGAATTCCTTGAGGATCAAATTGACCTTGGCCGGGATGCGGCCCTGGGGCACATGGCCCGAGCCCGGCAGCACTCGCACCCGCCCTTCGCAGAGCGCCGCCAGATGGCGAGTTTTCGCCACCGGCTGGAGCAAATCCTTCTCTCCGTGCAGGAACAGCATCGGGCATCGGATGCGCCGATACGTGTCTTCATCCCCGCCGCCGTCATCGGGCGCGCGCATCGTGTCGACGATAATCCCGGGAGTGGTCTCCAGGGTCCAGCCGACCATGTCCTCCACTTGCTTGGTGGAATGGGGTTCGTTGAAGCAACAACCGTCGAACCATTCGGCGAAGCCGCGGAATTCCTCGCCCACGTAATGCGTGTTGTATCGGCGCCAGCCTTCATAGGTCTCCAGACGCTCCTCGAAATCGACCCGGCGGTATTCGTGATTGGGTCCGAACGGAGAAGAAGGCGCGATGAGGACGGCGCCGGCGATTCTTCCTGGCCGGTCCGCGGCCATCAGGGCAGCCAGATGGGCACCTGTGGAACAGCCCATGGCCACGGCCCGCGTGGTCTTGCTTGCATCCATGACTGCCCAGGCATCGGCGACAAGATGGTTAAAGGTATAATTTTGCGGCCCCTGTGGACGATCCGAGTGGCCGTTGCCCCTTGCATCGAAGGTCACCACCCGGTAATGGCGCGAAAGGAACGGAATCTGCGCCTTCCAGGCGCGCGAGTGAACCACTTGCCAGGAGGGAAGGAGGAGGATGGAGGGCTCGCCGGAGCCATAGACCTCGTAGTGGAGTTCGACCGCTCCGTTCCGTGCTCGACCCACGTGGTCCGGATCGCGGGCGCGGGTCATGGAAGGGGGTGCCTTTGTTCCAGGGCCTCGATCATCAGGCCGATCTTCCACAGGCCGCTTCGAATGGGGATCCGCGTCTCGTCGATCTTGAGCAGCAGCAGGGATTCGGCGCCGAGAAACACGGCGCCGGCGAGAGCCGCGATTTCGACCGACGAGAACGGCCCCAACGGACCGAAGCGGGTCTCGGCCTCGCCCCCGACCTCGGTCAGAAGCGAATACCAGCGGTTCAATCGATCCCGCATCTTGGCGGCGATGGCCGCCTTGGACCAGCCGAGTGCCACGCATTCCTGCAACAGCCGGACGTAGCCCGATGCCAGATCCCGGTCGAGGAAGTCGCAGGCCTTGTACCAGCGCTGGGACAAGGATCCGCCGCCTTCGTACATGTCGCGCTGACGCCGGAGCGTCCGCTCGTCGACGTGATCGAGCAAGGCCAGCATCAGGCCCTGCTTGGAGCCGAAATGGTAATGGATCTGGCTCAAGGGCTGGCCGGCTACCTTGGCCACAAGCCGGGTCGAGAGACCGGCGACACCTTTGGTCCGCAGCAGCTTTTGCGCGGCATGGAGGAGCGCCAGGCGCGCGCCGGTGGGCGCCATCGGCGCCTTCGGATCGGCGGCGGTCTCGGGCGCAGCCTTCCTCGCGGCAGTGTTGGCTCCGGAGCGCATGATCACCCCATCCGGATTTTCAGTCGGTCGAACGACCGAATACTAGGACAATGCCACGAGCGAGTCAAGTAGCGGTGTTGCTTGATGGAAGAATCAGCACTCGGCCGAGGGGACCATCAGTGACGAACGAACCGGTGAGCAAAAAACAACTCTACTCCGCCGCCACCACCTTCTGGGGCATCCGCACTTCCTTCAAATAATCCTCGCGGATCTGGCGGGTGATCGGTCCGACCTTGAATTTGTGCTCCCCGATCTGGCCCACCGGCGTCACCTCGGCCGCGGTGCCGACGATGAAGACCTCGTCGGTGCGGCCCAATTCCTCGGGCATGATCGCCCGCTCGTTGACCTTGATCTGGCGCCTCCGGGCAAGCGCCATCACCGTCTGGCGCGTGATGCCGTCGAGGATGCACTCGGGGTCCGGCGTGTGCAATTCGCCGTTCTGGACGAGGAAGACGTTCGCCCCCGTCGCCTCGGCCAACCGGCCCCGGTAATCCAGCATCATCGCGTCCTGATAGCCCTCCGCCTCCGCCTCGTGCTTGGAGATGGTGCAGATCATATAGAGCCCGGCGGCCTTGGCGGCCGTTGGCGCCGTTTCGGGCGAGGGGCGCCGATAGCGCGCCCATTTGAGCCGGATGCCGTTCTCCAGCAATTCCGGCGAGAAGTACGAGGGCCACGCCCAGGTCGCGATCGCGACCCTGATCCTGGATTGCTGGGCCGAGACCCCCATCATCTCGCTTCCCCGCCACGCCGCTGCCCGCACATAGCAATCGGTGTAACCCATCGCCTTGACGAGCTCGGCCTTGACCCGGTCCAAATCCTCGACCGAATAAGGAATCGCAAAACCCAGGAACTTCGCTGAATTATGCAGCCGCTCGCTGTGTTCGCGCGACCTGAAGATGCGCCCGTCATAGGCCCGCTCGCCCTCGAACACGCAAGAGGCGTAATGGAGCGCATGGGTCAAATAATGGATCTTGGCCTCGCGCCAGGGCACCATTTGCCCATCCATCCAGATCACGCCGTCGCGGTCGTCGAAGGGTATGAGGGCCATCTCGCGTCTCTCCGCTGAAATAGGCAGCGCCCAAAGCTATGTTATGATCCATCGTAACCGAGCCCGACCCTAGACCATTCGGAAATATAAGTCAATATGGCTGACCTAAGAACGCCCGTGAACCCCCTCTTCCTGCGCGAGGACGAGCTGCGCCAGGGGATCGAGCTGTTGTTCTTCGGCTACCGCGACTTCACCGCCAAGGCCGACCAGATGCTGGCCCAATACGGCTTCGGGCGCGCCCACCACCGGGTCATCTATTTCGTCGGGCGCAATCCGGGCATGACGGTCTCCGATCTGTTGGCGATCCTGCGCATCACCAAACAAAGCCTCAGCCGGGTCTTGGGCCAATTGGTCCGCCAGGACTTCATCACCCAGCGCCCGGGTGTGGTCGACCGGCGCCAGCGCCTGCTCAATTTGACCGAGAAAGGCGCCGACCTCGAACGCCAGCTGACCGAGGAGCAGCGCCATCTGGTGGCGCGCGCCTATCGGGCGGCGGGCGCCGAATCGGTCGAGGGCTTCCGCAAGGTCCTCCTTGGCTTGATCGACGAGAGCGACCGCCGGCGCTTCCGCCCGCAGACCGTGAAATAACCCAGTGCCAACATTCGAATAGGCGTGATCCATGAATCGCAGGCATGCTTCGACGAATGTTGGCAAATGTTATCAAATGACAATACCCGCCGGCGTGTGCTGCCGGGGTCATATTGGTGATTCAACCGTCCGCGACGGCGGGTATTAGGTCATGACAGCGCCGGTTCCCCATATCCTGGTGGTGGACGACGACAAGCGCCTGCGCCAGCTCCTCGACCGCTACCTCTCCGAACAGGGCTACCGGGTGACCCAGGCCAAGGATGCCGCCGACGCCAGGGCCAAGCTCTCGGCAATCGCCTTCGACCTCCTGGTGCTCGACATCATGATGCCGGGCGAAACCGGCCTGTCGCTCACCCGCGACTTGCGCCGCGAAAGCGCGGTGCCGATCCTGCTCCTGACCGCCATGGGCGAATCCGCTGACCGCATCGTTGGCCTAGAATCCGGGGCCGACGATTACCTGCCCAAGCCCTTCGAGCCGCGCGAACTGGTGCTGCGCATCCAGTCGATTCTCAAGCGCGCGACCATGGGCGCTGTCCCGGCCCGCGCCGCCGGCGCCATCCGCTTCGGCGCCTATGTGTTCGAGATCGAGCGCCGCCGCTTGTTCAAATCGGGCGAACCCTTGCATCTGACCGAGGGCGAGACCGAGCTCCTGTTCCAGCTCGCGCGCCGCGCGGGGCACCCGGTCCCGCGCGAGGATCTGTCGGGCGAGCGCGAGATCGCGGGCGAACACCGCCAGATCGACGTGCAGGTGAACCGGCTCCGGCGCAAGATCGAGGACGATCCCAAATTCCCGCGCTATCTGCAGACGGTGCGCGGGCGGGGCTACGTGCTGCAGCCCGACTGAGCGTGTGGCGGCACTCATGAACCCGATCCTGGGCGATCTGGAAAGCGGCGTCGAGGGCATGCTGCCGCGCTCGCTGCTCGGGCGCTCGATCCTGATCGTGGTGACCCCCGTCGTGCTGTTGCAGGTGGTGCTGGCCTGGGTGTTCTACGACAGCCATTGGAACACGGTCACCAGGCGCCTGGCGCAGAGTGTCGCGGGCGATGTCGCCGCCGCCATCCGCCTCATGCCCCGACCGATCGATGCCGAGAGTTCCGAAGCCTTGTTCGGCATCGTTCGTCGCACCATGCGCCTGACGCTGGAATTCGAGAAGGACGAGATCCTGCCCAACGACCCCACGATCGCGCGCCAGAACCTCGTCGATCTGCAATTGGCCGACGCGCTCGGGGATCGCGTGCGCCGGCCCTTCATCATCGACAGCCGCTCGCGCCCCGAACAGATCGAGATTCATGTCCAGTTGGCCGAGGGCGTGCTCCACGTCGAGGTCGCGCGCAGGCGCCTCTTTTCCTCCACCACCTATGTCTTCATATTATGGATGATCGGCACCTCGCTGGTGCTGGTGGCGATGGCGACTTTGTTCATGGGGCGCCAGGTGCGCCCGATCCGGCGCCTCGCCCAGGCCGCCGACGATTTCGGCAAGGGCCGCGATTCCGGCGATTTCAAGCCCGACGGTGCCGCCGAGGTGGAACTCGCGGGCCGCGCCTTCATCTCCATGCGCGAACGCATCCGCGCCCAGATCCAGCAACGCACCGACATGCTCTCGGGCGTCAGCCACGATCTGCGCACGCCCTTGACCCGCCTGAAGCTGCAATTGGCGATGATGGGCGCCCGGCCCGAGATCGTGGAACTCCAGCGCGACGTGGCGGAGATGGAGCGCATGGTCAACGCCTATCTCGCCTTTGCCCGCGGCGAGGGCGCCGAACAGCCCCGCGAAATCGACCTCGTCGCCCTGGTCGAGGATGCGGTTGCCGATGCCAGGCGCCACGGCGCCGACATCTCGCTCAACATCGATCGGGTGGAAATGCCAATGCGCCTCCGCGCCGATTCCATGCGCCGGGCGCTGAACAACGTGCTGGCCAACGCGGAGCGCTTCGCCAGGCGCGTGGAGGTCGCCATCCACGACCGCGACGGCTTGGCCGAGATAATCATCGACGACGATGGCCCCGGCATCCCCGAGGAACGTCGCGAGGACGTGTTCAAGCCCTTTTTCCGGCTCGAGAACTCGCGCAATCTGGAGACCGGGGGCATCGGGCTCGGCCTCAGCATCGCGCGTGATATCCTGCGCGGCCATGGCGGCGACATCGTGCTGGGGCTCTCGGCGCTGGGGGGCTTGCGCGCCACCCTGCGCGTGCCGATTTGAGTCGCAGTAGCCCGATGATCGGGGCCTGCGTTCTCCTGTTCGGTGATCGGGAAGAGCCAACGGGGAAATCCCGGGCCATCAATCCGGTATCGGTTCGTCGCCCCGGTCATCGTGGCGCGGCAGCTCATCGGTAATATTGAACCAAGGAATCCGGCTCGCCATGTGAACGTGGTAGGTGGGGACCACGAGGGAAGGATCGTCGAGCGTCGCCAGGGTGAAATCGACCCAGCTCTCGCCTTTGAGGGTGTATCGCCCCGTCAGCGAAGCGCCGCAATTGCCGCAGAATCCGCGCCGCATCCGCGGGCTCGATTCGTACTCGACCACTTGGCCGCGAAGGATTTGAAAATTCTTGGCCGGAACCGAACCCCAGGCGGTGACCGCCGCCCCAATTGCCCGCTGGCACATGCGACAATGGCAATAACAGATTAGACTCCGGTCTCCTTCGACGTGATAGCGGATTCCGCCGCAAAGACATCCACCTTCATGGACTTGCCGGTCGCTCATCGGTAGGCCTCGATCCGAACTCGGGCCGCCATCGCAATCTAACGCGACCCTTCGCCCTGGTACAGGCCTCAATCATGTGCTTGCCGCCGCGGCCTCGACGCCCGCGCCTGATTCGAAGCGCCGGCGCTGGAGGGTGTTCCCGCGGGAATCCAGGCTACACCATCCCGATGACCGAGATTTGGCGGCCGTAATCGGCCTCTTTCTCGCGCACCATGCGCCGGTGGCTGAAGAACCGATCCCTCTCGGCGCAGGTATCGAAGTACGCGGTCTCGATGCGCCCGATACCGAGGCGAGCAAGCTTCTCCGCGACATAGCCCGCGAGATCGAATTGTGAGCGCTCCGCTTCGCGCCCGGGCACGAAAAATTTGGCATTAGTCTCATTCTCGGCGAGGAAGGGGAGGGGAAATTCCGGCCCGACTTCGTAGGATTCTTGGGCGATTGCCGGCCCGATTCCGGCCGCGATGTCCTCGGGATTCGCACCCAACTCGCGCATGGATTTGACCGCCGCCTCCAAGACGCCCGCGAGTGCGCCCCTCCAGCCCGCGTGCGCCGCGCCGATGACGCCGGCTTGGGAATCGGCCAGCAGCACTGGCGCGCAATCGGCGGTCAAGATGCCGAGGCTCACACCCTTGCGTCTCGTCACCATGGCGTCGATCCGGGGCCGATACTCGTGCGGCCACACTTCATCGACCACCGCCACCTCGGCGCTGTGAATCTGATAGGCGGTGACCAGGCTCAACTCCGGCAGCCCGGCAAGGCTTAGCGCTCGCACTCGGTTTTGCGCCACATGTTTGGGATCGTCGCCCGAACCGGGCCCACAATTCAGCGAGGCATAGACGCCTTGGCTGATCCCGCCTTGCCGGGTGAGGAATCCGTGCCGGATGTTGGGCCCGCTGCCCAAGCAATCGAGATGGATCATGCAAAACCCGCCAATTCCGCTGTCCCCGATTGCCGGAGTGCCATGACCTTGAACAGGTTCCCCATTTGCGTCCGCGCGATCAAGCGCTCGCGCGCCGCCTCGATTTCGGCCCGGGCCGCAGCACCGGCGTCTTGGGCAAGGGCGCAAGCACGTTCGCCGATGCCAAGCCTCGCTAGGAACGCGCCTTGCGCGACCGGGCCTTGGGTCCGCGCCCCGGCCTCGCGCGCGACCGCGCGCAGCGCCTCGAAATCGACATGCGCGGTCAAATCCGCCGCGCCGAAATCCTGTAAGGGATCGGCGAAGCGATGATCGCGCAAGGCCTGAAAGGTATCGCCGATTCCGCTTGCTCCCGGCCCATAATCGATGAACAAGGCCGCCCCGCCTTGGGCCTCTAGGCGTTTGGAAAGTTCGCCGATGAGGGCAAGCGCGCCCGCGTTGATTTCGACGATTTCGCCGATCCTCGCTTGGCGGTGGCCAGGGCGCAGCAAAGCGAGTTGGGGTCCCGGCGGGATCAAGATCCAGGCAGGGCTCTCGCCAACGAGGCCAACGCCACGTTCGCGCCAGCCCGCTTCGGTCATCTGGAACTGGTGGATCGGAAGCACGTCCAGGAACTCGTTGGCGAGAACGATCGCCGGGCCTAGTGGCAGGCTCGCCAGATCAGGGTGCCATGCCGGCGCATGGGCGCCAAGAATTGCTTGCTGTGCGCGCCGCAAGGGCTCGCTGATTTCGACCAGGTGCAGGCGGAGCGCCTCCAGGAAATCCGGGCGCAGCCTCGCGGCCCGCAGCGCGTCCGCCATCATCGTGCCCCGTCCCGGGCCTAGTTCGACCAGCAGCAAGGGGTTCGGTTGCCCCATGCGATCCCAGGCATCGACGCACCACAGCCCGATCAACTCGCCGAACATCTGGCTGATCTCGGGCGCGGTGATGAAATCGCCCGTGGCCCCAATGGGGGCGCCCTTGGCATAGTAGCCACCGCCGTCGCCGACCATCGCCATGCCCATGTACTCGGCCAATGTGACGGGCCCAAGGAGCCTCAGGCGCCGGATGAGCCCCTGCCTTTGGTCCACGATTTTCGCCCGCGCGTTCACTGTTCGGTCGCGATCGCTTTGTTCGGGGCCGTGGCGCGAAGGATCAGATAGAGCCCATAGGCCGCCATGGGGAGTGACAAGGCCTGGCCCCAGGTGATGAAACCGATTGCGCCCAAATCGACCTCCTTCTCGCGGAAGAATTCGCTGAAGCCCCGCGCCAGCGCATAGCCGACCAGGAACAGACCCGTAAGCCGGCCGGGCCGATCGCGCCAACTCGAGCTTCTGGCGGCGAGCCCCATGACCGCAAGCAGCAATGCCCCTTCGAGGGCCGCCTCGTAGAGCTGGCTGGGGTGGCGCGGCAGATCGTCGACATGGCGAAAGATCACGCCCCAACTCCCATCCGTCGGCCTTCCCCACAATTCTCCATTGATGTAATTGGCCACCCGTCCAAGGAGGAGCCCGATCGGCGCGGCCACGCCCACCAGGTCGGAAAGCGCCAGGGGTGGCAACTTGCGCGCACGCGCAAACAGGATGATCGCCAGGATGACGCCCACAAGCCCGCCGTGGAACGACATGCCGCCGCGCCAGATGGCGAGGACTTCCAAGGGATTGCGGAGGTAATAGAGCGGCTCCCACAGGATCACTTGGCCCAGCCGCCCACCCAGGATGATGCCCACGATCAGCCAGGTCGTGAAATCGTCGAGCTGGGCGCGGGTGACCAGGGCCGGCGATAGCCGGATCAGGCGAACGCATAGAAACCAGCCCAGCGCTATTCCGGCGATGTAGCTCAGCGCATACCAGCGGATGGCAAAGGGCCCCAATTGCAGCGCCACCGGATCGAAATCGGGGAAGACCATGATTGCCGCCTCGCCCAACATCCTAGTACTCGCCGTCGCTGACGGGTGACTCGGCAAAATGACGCCGTCGATCCACGCCGGCGGTCACTATCGTTTGGGAACGCGTGCCAACTTTCCTGGAACCATGGGCGTGGTTCATTTATGACCCTTCTCCGAAAGTTGGCACTTGGCTATCCTATCCTTGAGGCTAGGTTCGAATCGGCAATCGGTTCTCGCCATTCGGCCCTAGCCGGGTTTATAAGGAACCCACCACCAGTACCCGCCGTCGCAGACTTCTGGTTCGAGCCAAAGGACCCCGGAAGCCAAAATCCGGCGGCTGCTATCATCAAGTGACATGCGGCCCAACTTTCGTGGATACATGGAAACACTCCCTGTATCACGCCTGTTCGAATGTTGGCACTGGCCGGCAAGCAAACGGGAATCCGAGGGACAGGGAGTGCTGGACCATGCAAACCGATCACCGATTCCTGGACGATCTCGCCAAGGTCGCGACCGGCGCCTTGGGTTCGCTTTCCGGGGTCAAGCACGAGATGGAATCCCGCCTGCAGCAGCAGTTGGAGCGCATCCTCGCGCGGATGAACCTGGTACCAAGGGACGAGTTCGAGGCAATGAAGGCGGTGGCGCAGGCGGCCCGGGAGGCGCAGATCCGCCTGGAAAGCCGCGTCGCCGAGTTGGAGGCACGACTCGCCCGCCCCCCAGCCTCGAAAAAACCCGGCCCGACGGCCCGATAGAAGCCGATCTTCATTTTTATCTTGCACCTGAGTCGCAAGTTTGCGAGTCTACGAATAGTGGGGAGCCATCATTTTTGATCAAATTCTGCGGGCCGCGCCCCACCCTTAGGGCCACCGGAGGCCGACGCATGGAGGGCGTAGCCATGAGCCTGCTCCGAGCCGATGCGACCCTGGCCCAAGACAACCCGTTGGACATGTTGGAGGAGCTGGTCAGCGCCAATGACTGGCATTACCAGCGTTCCGGCGACGAGGAAATGGTGGTCGAATTGCGGGGTCAGTGGTGCGAGTACCGCATGTTTTTTGCCTGGCAGGCGGATCTGGGGGCGCTCTATTTCTCGTGCCTCTACGACTTCCAGGTGCCCAAGCAGCGCCGGGCGGCCTTCGTCGAATTGCTCTCGATCATGAACGAGCGGCTCTGGCTCGGCCATTTCGACCTGTGTTCGGAGGAAATGGCACCGATGTTCCGCCACACCATTCCGTTGCGCGGCACTCTGGGCGCGGTGCCGGAGCAATTGGAGGACTTGCTGGAGACGGCGATGGTCGAATGCGAACGCTTTTTCCCCGCCTTCCATTTTCTGGTCAAGGACAACAAGACGCCCGAGGAGTCGGTCGAGGCGGCCCTTCTCGATCCCATGGGCGAAGCTTGATCGCGAGAGACCATGCTCCATGCCTTCTCATCCCACCCTCACCCCAACCCCAACCCCAACCCTCACCCGCTCCGTCCGCGAAGGCGGACATTCGTCCGCGGGGCGGGAGAGGGAGCAACCATTTCCCTCTCCCCCATGGGACTAGATTCGAGGGCTTCAGCCCTCGGCGAGAGGGCGCGAGGGGGCGAGCCCTCGCGGGTGAGGGGGCGAGGGCGCGAGCCCTCGCGGGTGAGGGGGCGATCCCAACCCTTCGGATAGCCTTCCCTTATGAGTGCCGATCGGATCGCGCTCCCGGGCCCGCTGCTGCTGGTGGGTTGCGGCAAGATGGGGGGCGCGCTTTTACGCGGCTGGCTCGTGCGAGGCGTCGAGGCCAGCGCGGTCCATGTGGTCGAGCCGGCGCTTCAGGGCTTGCGCGACATCCTCGCCCAGGGCGTCAATGTGGTGGAAACGGTGGGCCTACTGCCGGCAACGCTTGCGCCCGCCGTGGTGCTCCTTGCCATCAAGCCGCAATTCATGGACCAGGCATTGCCCGCTTACGCGCGATTCGCGAGGCCCGGCACCGTCTTCCTCTCGATCGCCGCCGGCAAGACCCGCACCTATCTGCGTGGGCAATTGGGCGCGCAATCGCTGGTCGTGCGCGCCATGCCGAATACGCCGGCTGCAATCGGGCGGGGCATGAGCGTGCTGGTGCGCGATGCCTCCGTGCCCGCGAGCACGCTCGATCTCTGCGGCCAGTTGCTCTCTGCTGTGGGCAAGATCGCCTGGATCGAGGACGAGGACCAGATCAACATTGTGACCGCGCTTTCGGGCGGCGGGCCGGCCTATGTCTTTCTGCTGATCGAGGCGCTGGCCGAGGCCGGGCGCCAGCAGGGCCTCGAGCCCGATCTCGCGATGCAATTGGCGCGCGAGACCGTGTGCGGCGCGGGCGAACTCGCGCACCGATCGCCGGAGGAACAGGCGTCGGCCCTGCGCCAGGCGGTGACCTCGCCCAAGGGCACGACCTTGGAGGCCCTCAACGTGCTCATGGCCAAGGACGGGTTGCAGCCCCTCATCAACCGCGCGATCGAAGCCGCGACCCGGCGCTCGCGCGAGCTGGCCGGCGGGTCCTGATTCGTGTCCAACGACCCGGTCGAGACACAAGGCAGCGTCGCGCGCGTGCGCGCGGCACTTGCTTCGCACGGCCTTGCCGCCAACATCCGCGAATTCGATGCGACCACGCGCACCTCGGCCGACGCAGCGGCCGCGATCGGCTGCGAAGTGGCGCAAATCGCCAAGACCTTGGTCTTCAAGACCAGGCCCGGGCCCCAGGCGCTGCTGGTCATCGCCAGCGGCGCCAACCGCGTGGACGAGCGCAAGCTGGAGGCGCATCTGGGTGGGCGCATCTCCAAGGCCGATCCCGAGTTTGTGAGGCAGCATACGGGCTTTGCCATCGGCGGCGTCGCCCCCGTGGGCCACGCAAATCCGTTGAAGGTGTTGATCGATGCCGATCTCGGCCGCTACCGGGAAATCTGGGCCGCTGCCGGATCGCCCAACGCGGTCTTTAAGCTGACGCCGGACGATCTCGCGCGGATCACCGGTGGCGTGGTGCTTGATCTCAAGCAGTGACATGGTCATTTTGCGTTCTGACCCGTTGCGGATATGAACGCCACGGGAGTGGGTTCGGTCGATGATCCGATCCGAAAAACGCGATCGCCGGCGGTTGTGGCGGCGACCGAAGCCCGTCATGGCAATCCAAGATGCCGAGCCCGCCGAGGCTCCATATGCTGGGAGGATCGAAATATGGCGCTCAAGGTCGTCGGTGGCGGTCTTGGCCGGACCGGAACAATGTCGCTCAAGCTGGCGCTTGAGCAACTGGGCCTGGGCCCGTGCCATCATATGGAAGAAGTTCTCAAGGACCCGGTGCGGCAGGTTCCGTTGTGGAATGCCGCGATCCAGGGCAAGCCCGACTGGAATGCGATATTCGCGGGCTACAATTCGGCCGTCGATTGGCCTACGGCAGCCTTCTGGCGCGAGCTCGCCGCGAGCTATCCGCAGGCGAAGGTGATCCTGACGGTCCGCGGCGCCGAAAGCTGGTACGAGAGTATTTCGGGCACGATCCTCGCATTGATGTCCATGCCCGAGCAGTGGCCACCACCGATCAGGCCGGTCTTCGAGATGGCCACCAAAATTGTGCGCGAGCGCAGCTTTCCCGGCGGGTTGGACCGCGACCAAATCATCCAGACGTTCAATGCACATGTCGACGCGGTCAAAACGGCGATCCCGGCGGAGCGCCTCCTGGTCTATGAGGTCAAGGAAGGCTGGGGGCCCCTCTGCGAGTTCCTCGGCGAACCGGTTCCCTCCACGCCATTCCCCAAGACAAATTCCAAGGAGGAGTTCTGGAATCTGGTGAACGGGCCGCCGCAATAATCCGAGGATGGCTCGGGGCCGTTGCCGCCTCCGCGTGCCCAATCCCGCGACACTGGAACCAACGCCAAGCAAGCTCGGGTGCCCGGGGTACAGCTGCCGTTGAGCACAACAGTTTTTCGCATATGTCGGTAAGCTGAAATTCGCGGTAGGGCATCAAACGGCCGCCAATGACCAAAACGGGAACTAGAGCCGATGGACTCTCATGCGAGCCGCCAATACTATCCAACCCGTTGCCATTCTGATAGCAGGCTTCGCTCATGGCCGAAGAGCGCGCCCAACGGCGTCTCACAACCATTCTCGCCGCCGACGTGGTCGGCTACAGCCGCCTCATGGAGCAGGATGAGGCCGGCACGATGGCGCTGCTGCGGGCGCGTCGCCACGATGTCTTGATGCCATCGGTTGCACGGCATGGCGGGCGGGTGTTCAAGGTCATGGGCGACGGCGTCCTGATCGAGTTCACCAGCGTCGTCAATGCCGTGGAATGCGCCATCGACCTGCAAGACGCGATGAAGACGCAAAACGCCGACCTACCCGCCAATCAGCACGTCCTGTTGCGCATCGGCATCAATCTCGGCGATGTGATCGTCGAGGGCAGCGATCTCTATGGCGACGGCGTGAATCTGGCGGCGCGGCTGGAATCGCTCGCCGAGCCGGGCGGGATCTGCGTCTCGGGCGATGTCTATCGCCAGGTTCGCAGCAAGCTGCAAATGCGATTTCAGGACCTGGGCGAACAGAAAGTAAAAAACATCGTCGGACCCGTGCACGCCTATCGGGTGCAGGCCGACGAGGCCGGGTCCGGCACGACGGAATCGCCGGAAACGGGCCGACCCCCGTCGGCACTGCCGAAGAAACTTTCGATCGCCGTTTTGCCATTTGCCAACATCAGCAATGACCCCGAGCAGGAATACTTCGCCGACGGCATGGTCGAGGACATCATAACGGCCCTGTCGCGGTTCAACCAAATGTTCGTGATCGCTCGCAATTCGAGTTTCACCTACAAGGGCCGGGCCGTGGACGTGCGCCAGGTGGCCAAGGAACTGGGCGTGCGTTACGTGCTGGAAGGAAGCGTGCGCAAGGCGGGAGCCCGCGTGCGCATCACCGGCCAGCTGATCGACGCCGAGACCGGCGCCCATCTGTGGGCGGACCGGTTCGACGGCGGCCTGGAGGATATTTTCGATCTTCAGGACAAGATCACCGAAAACGTGGTGGGCGCGATCGAGCCGACTTTGCGCAAGGTGGGGATCGAAAGCGCACGACGCAGGCCGGTCGAGAATCTCGACGCCTATGATCTCTATCTTCGTGCGCTGCCGCTTATCTACGCCTTTCGTCCGGATCAAAATCTCCTGGCGCTGGAACTGCTCCGCAAGGCGATCGATCTCGACCCCACCTATGCGCTGGCACTCGGCAATGCCGCCTGGTGCCTTGAGCAACGGGTGGTGCGGGGCTGGGCGCCGGCAGGCCAAGACGATGCGGGAACGGCGATCGGGTTCGCTCGCAGGGCGATCGCCGCCGGCAGCGAGGACGCGATGGCGCTGGTCATCGCCGGCTTCGTCCTGGTGATGGTGGCGCGGGACTACGACACAGGTCTCGACGCCGTGCGCCGTGCGCTCGCGCTCAACCCCGGAAGTGGGTTCGTCACATTCGTTTCAGGTAGCGCGCTGTTTTTCGGCGGCAGTGCGGATGACGCGCTGGTCCGTATCGAACGGGCCATGGTCCTGAGCCCAATGGATCCCGGCTTCTTCATGTTCCTGACCCTTGCCGGGCTTGTCCACCTTACCAGCGGCCGACCCGAGCTGGCGTTGGGGCTCGGCAAGAGATCGGCGGCCCTCCAACCCGATTGGGACGCGACATATTGGCTCTTGGTCCCGGCCTATGTTCAGCTTGACCAACTGGCGGAAGCGCAAGCCGCGCTCGCCAAGCTGGTGTCGCTCTCGCCCGGAATGACGGTTTCCAGCGCGCGCCAGCGTCTGCCGATCAGGAACCGCTCATCCTTGGAGATGATCCTCGACGGTTTGCACAAGGCGGGGTTGCCGGATTGATGTTCGATCTTTGCGGTGGCCGTGGCCGTGATTGCCGTTGCGACCGCAAAGCGGAAACGAGCGGATGATAGCCGCAATTTCGCGTCTTGACCCCATCGGAAAGTCCGGCCAGGGAAGTCCGGCCAGGGAAGTCCGGCCAGATAGACTCTCGTGCCTTGCACCAGTACAGTCGGCCGCGCGGCTTCTTCCAAAGGGAAACGCATCGTATGGCCGAAGAACGCGCCCAGCGCCGACTGGCCGCCATCATGGCCGTCGACGTGGTCGGCTACGGCCGGCTCATGGAGCAGGACGAGGCGGGGACGCTGGCCGCGCTGAAGGGGCGGCGCACGGGCATCCTGGCGCCCCTGGTTGCGGGGCATCATGGGCGCATCGTCAAGTTTTTGGGCGACGGGGTCCTGATCGAGTTCGCCAGCGCCGTGGACGCCGTCGAGTGTGCTGTCCGGCTGCAAGAGGCCATGGACGCCGCCAATGCAAGCTTGCATGAGGACCGGCGGATTGTGCTGCGCATCGGGATCAATCTCGGTGACGTCATCGTGGAAGGCGGCGACCTCTATGGCGACGGCGTCAACATCGCGGCCCGGCTGGAGGGGCTGGCCGAACCCGGTGGCATCCTCATCTCCCACGCTGTCTATGCCCATGTCGATCGCAAGCTGCCAGTCCGTTTCGACGATCGGGGCGAACACACGCTCAAGAACATCGCGCAGCCGATGCGGGTTTATCGCGTCGGCTGGGATGCCGATCCTGCGGGCCGTGCCGAGCGAAAAGCGCCGACCCAACCCGGGCTGCCCGACAAATCCTCGATCGCCGTGCTGCCATTCATCAACATGAGCAACGACGCGGAACAGGAATTTTTTGCCGACGGCCTTGCGGAGGATCTGATCACCGATCTTTCCAAGGTGCCCGGCCTTCTGGTGATCGCGCGCAATTCGAGCTTCGCCTATAAGGGCCGATCGGTCGATGTCCGCTCGATCGCCAGGGAGCTCGGCGTTCGCTATGTCATCGAAGGCAGCGTCAGGCGGGCATCGGCGCGGGTGCGGATCAATGCCCAGCTCATCGACGCGATCAATGGCCGCCATCTCTGGGCCGACCGTTTCGACCGCGACCTGGCCGATATCTTTCTGGTGCAGGACGAAGTGGTGGGCAAGATCGTGAGCGCCCTTGCCGGGACGCTGCCCTCGGCGCGCGCGCTTCCCAAGCGCAGGGCGATGAATATCGAGGCCTATGATCTGTTCATTCGCGGGCGGTCGCTGGCGATGCTATCGCTCGAGGATACGCGAGCGGCGCGCCCGCTCCTTGAAAAGGCCATAGAAATCGATCCGTACTTTGCCGCGGCCCATGCGTGGCTGGCGATGAGCCACCATTTCGGACTGACGTATTGTGGCGAAGCCGAGGAGGAGCACCGAATGCTCGCCCGCCCGGCCGCCCAGCGGGCCGTGGCGCTCGATCCGGAAAACGCCGACGCGCATGTCGTCCTTGGTTTGCTGCGCGGCTATGGAGGTGAACTGTCGGGGGGGGTAGCGGAAGTCGAACTGGGTCTTCGCATAAACCCCAATCATGCCGAAGGCTGGCTCTTGCTTGCGGACCTCAGAGTATGCGAAGGCCGCGCTGTCGAGGGCATCGAGTGCGCCCGCAATTGCCTTCGCCTCAATCCGCATCCGCCGGGAAGCTTCTACTGGTACTTTGGATGGATCCTTTATGCCGCAGGCCGATACGAGGATGCCGTGGAAACGTTGCGCCACAGATCGTCACGTGGGCCAGGCGTTCATCGTATCCTGGCCGCGGCGCTGGCGCAACTCGGGCGAATGGCGGAAGCCCGCGAGGAAGCACGGAAGTTCCTCCTGGAGTTCCCGGATTTCTCGGCTCAACAATGGGGAAGCACCCAACCGTTCCGCAACGACGCGGATCGGCGGCATTTCATCGACGGCTTCGTCAAGGCCGGTCTGCCGGAGTGATCACGGCGCGAACACAGTTCAATCAGGTGTTGGTTTGAATCGGCGGGGCGTGCGACACTCCGATCGTTACCGGCATTATCACCATCCGCCCTTGGAACGATTCCAAAACCGGACAAGTGATGTGCTACCAACACCGGACATACCACGTGTCAGCGACACCACCCGAACCGGCCCTTGCCGGATCGGGGGAGAGGCCCCAAGATGGCTAGTGTCGTGGCTTCGAAGTTCGCCAGATCACGCGGCCAGGAGCGCCGAGCGAACTTCGAAACCGAAAACGGCACTAGACTCAATAAGTTGCTAGTGTCCTGTCGATTCTGAAATTCGCTCGGGGTATCGCTTGGTGGTCTGGCGAATTTCAGAATCGGGACACTAGGAACGAACAGGCTGGCGGAGGCTTTCATGGTCAAATCCCCTGGAGCCAAATCCCCTGGAGCAAAATCCCCCGGGGCCAAACCCACTGATGCAAAATCCCCTGGCAAGGCGGCGCCTCGAAAGCGCCCCAAGGTGGAAGGCGAGGGGCGCGATCCCGCCGCCCGGTTGCGGCGGGCACTCCTTGATCTGGTCGCCAAGGACGGCTGGCGCGATCTTTCCTACGCCAAGATCGCCGAGGAAGCGGGGCTAGGCCTCGCCGAGGCGCTTCAAGCCTATCCTTCGAAGGGCGCCATTTTGTCCGGCCTCGCGCGGGCAATCGATTCATCCGTGCTTTCCACCCTGGCCGGCGATCCCCTGGACGGATCGGCCCGCGACCGCCTGTTCGATTTGCTGATGCGCCGGTTCGATCGGCTGAAGGCCGATCGCGCCGCCTATGCAATGTTGGCGCAGGAACTCCCCTGGACACCGGCCGAGGCCCTGTGCCTTGCCTGCACGCTTCGCCGGTCGCTGGCGCTGATGCTCGAAGCTGCCGGGATCAGCGCCTCTGGCCTGATGGGCGCGGCCAAGATCGAAGCCCTGGGCGGGGCCTACGCGCTTGCCCTCCGGGTCTTTTTCGGCGACGAGAGCGCCGATCTTGCCGCCACCATGGCGGAGCTTGACAAGCGCCTGGCCCAGCTCGAAAAGTTCTACTGCTTGGCGCGGTGCAAGAGACGTAAGTAGTTTGAAAATAATGTGAATTTTTTATAATTTTGCATCGCAGCAAATTTTTCTTGATTTTTATGCTGCAGTGCATCATATAGCTGTCAGGCAACGGCTCCAAACGACGCAATCTTCGGAGTGATCCGGCGGCATCGCCCGGCGCCTCGCCCAACCGATTTCCGCAACCCGAATTCGATCCCAGGAGAGACCATGATGGCCAAGACCCAGACTGTCGAGACCGACGCCTTCAAGACCCCCGATTTCACCCAGATGCAGAACGAGTTCAGCCGTTGGGCCGGCGATTTCGCCAAGTTCTTCGGCAATTCCAAGTTTCCGGCGTTCGATTTCGACACCATGTTCGCCCAGAGCCGCAAGAACGTCGAAGCCTTCTCGGCCGCCAACCAGGCCGCCTTCGAGGGCTACAAGACGGTCGCCAAGCGCCAGGCCGAGATTGCGCGCCAGGCGTTCGAGGATATGACCAAGGCGGGCAAGGAACTGACGAACGCCGACACGCCCGAAGAGAAGCTCGCCAAGCAGACCGACCTCGCCAAGACCGCTTTCGAGCAGACGATCGAGAACCTGCGCGAGACCGTCGACACCCTGCAGAAGTCGCAGACCGAGGCCGTCGACCTCATCACCAAGCGCGTGGTCGCCAATTTCGACGAGACCAAGGCGCTCATTGCCAAGGCCCCGTTCCTGAAGAAGTAAGCGCCCGATCGAGCCTTAGCTTTCTCTCCGCCAAATTTGGGGAGGGCTGGGGGTTGTTCGGCTACCGATCCAAACCGCCCGTTCCTCGTGAGCGGGCGGTTTTCGTTTGTGGGGGTGTTGGATTGTCGGTTAGCTTGCCAGCTCCTCCGCCAACATGCTCGGAATCGCCATGAACTCGGAAGCGCCAGGCAATCTCGCCCCGCCGATCACCTATGACGAATTCCGGCGCATCGATGTCCGCGTCGGAACCGTGATCGGGGTTGATCCCTACCCGGAGGCGCGAATTCCGGCCTTCAAGCTGTCGATCGATTTCGGCCCGGCGATCGGTGTGAAGTGCAGTTCGGCGCAGCTCACACACCATTATGAGCCCGATGGCATCCTCGGGCGACAGGTGGCGGCGGTGGTCAACTTTCCCGCCAAGCAGATCGGCAAGTTCATGTCGGAAGTGCTGGTGCTGGGTTTCCCCGATGCCGAGGGCGAAGTGGTCATGATCGGTCCCGATCGGCCTGTGCCCAATGGCGGGCGGATGTTCTAGGAAGCATCCCATGGCGCTCCATTTCAGCGAAGCCGAATTGGCCGATCGCCGCCAGCGCGCGATTGCGCTCATGATCGAACGCGGCCTCGATGGGCTGCTGATGTTCCGTCAGGAAAGCATGTACTACCTGACCGGCTACGACACCTTCGGCTACGTCTTCTTCCAATGTCTGTATCTGGGCGCGGACGGGCGCCTGATGCTGCTCACCCGCGCGCCCGACCTCCGGCAGGCCGAGAACACCTCGATCATCAAGGACATCCGGATCTGGACCGACATCCCCAATGCCGATCCCGGGTCGGAACTATGCCATTACCTCACCGGCTTCGGTCTCTCGGGCAAGTCGCTCGGCGTCGAATGGGATTCCTATGGTCTGACCGCGCGCAACGGCCAACGCCTGGCCCACGCCTTCGACGGATTGGCCGATCTGATCGATGCCTCCGATTTGGTCTCGCGGCTCCGCGTGGTCAAGAGCCCGGCCGAGATCGCCTATGTCCGGAAGGCCGCCCAGCTTGCCGATCTGGCATTGGACGAGGCCCATCGCCTGGCGGCACCGGGCGCGGACGAAGGCGAGATCCTGGCCGCCATGCAATCCATCATCATTCGTGGCGGCGGCGACGATCCGGCCAACGAATTCATCATCGGGTCGGGACCCGATGCGCTCCTCTGCCGCTACAAGACCGGCAGGCGTCGCCTGGACGCGCAGGACCAGTTGACGCTCGAATTCGCCGGGGTCTTTCGCCATTACCACTCGGCGCTGATGCGCACGATTCCCGTGGGCCAAGCGCCCCCTCGCCAAATCGAGATGCACAAGGTCGCGGTTGATGCACTCGAGGCCTGCAAGGAAGCGCTCAAGCCCGGAAGCAAGGTGGGCCTGGTGTTCGATGCGCATGCAAGCGTGCTCGATGCCGCCGGCTACCGCGCGCACCGGATGAACGCGACCGGCTATTCCCTGGGCGCCACGTTCGCGCCCAATTGGATGGATTGGCCGATGCTCTACCACGGCAATCCGGAGATCGCGCGCCCCGGCATGGTGTTCTTCATCCACCTCATCATCTTCGACAGCGAGCGCGGCCTCGCCATGACCAGCGGGCAAACCGTCCTGGTCACTGAAACCGGCGCCGAGCCGCTGTCGGCGCGCTCGACCGAATTGGTGACGCGATAGCCTTGCGAACCGGGATCGGGCTGTTCGGCCAAAACAAAAGCGGATTTTAATGTCTGCTCCGCGAATTTTACTCGGTCGCAAAACCACTAAATTATGGCAAGCCTATGTAATACCTTAATTTTTTACGATTAAAATAACCACTATGTTATTTTAATCGGCCGATTTCGCGGTCAGAATCTGTGTCGGCGGCCGGGAAGGCCAAGGTCACTCGGGTTCCCCGGCCCGGGTGGCTGGCGATCCGGAACTGCCCGCCTTGTGCCTCGACGAGCGAGCACACGATCGGCAGGCCAAGCCCGGTGCCCCCGCCTTCGCTCACGGAGGCGCCCGGGACTTGGCCGAACGGTTCGAGCGCGATAGCCATTTCGGCGGGGCTCATGCCGATCCCGGAATCGGCGACAATGAGTGCAATCCGGCCCTCGCGGTCGCGATCGAGTTCGATCCAGGCTTGACCGCCCGCGCGGGTGAATTTGAGGGCATTCGACAAGAGGTTGATCAGGATCTGGCGACAGCGTTGCCGGTCGGCCAGCGCAGGCGGCAGGGGTGCCTCGGAACGGCGCAGCGACAGTGCCACTTCGCGCCGGGACGCCTCGGGGCCCATCAGCGCCAGGCATTCCTCGCAAAGGGCCGCTAGATCGACGGCTTCCAGGTCGAGTTCCATCTTGCCAGCCTCGATCTTCGAGAGGTCGAGCACGTCGTTGATGACGCCCAGCAAATGCAGCCCGGCGCAATGGATGTGGCCGGCGTATTCCGCGCGTTTGTGTCGCCCCATCTCGCCCAGTGTGCCGTCGCGAATGATTTCCGCGAAACCCAGAATGGCGTTCAGGGGTGAGCGCATTTCGTGGCTCATCCGCGCGAGGAACCGGCTCTTGGCCTCGCTCTCCGCCTTGGCCGCCTCATGGCGTTCGCGCCAGGAATCGTTCTCGCGAGCCATCTGGCGTGCCTGCGCGCGCAGGCGGTGGCGCGAATCCAGCAGGCGATGCTCGTGGCACTTGTAATCGGTCATGTCGTTCAGGACCAGGATCAGCGATCGCTCGCCGCGATAGGTGATGCGACCGAGATTGGCCAGCACGCATAGATCCCGACCGTCGAAACTCCGCAGGCGCAATTCGGTATGGATGACCTTTTCGCCCAAACCCAGCCGGCGCATGGAATCCAGCCGCTGATTGGAATCGACGAAGAATTGCAGGGCCGACATCCCGCACATCAGATCCGGCGCGACGCCTAGCAGGGTGGCGGCGGCTTCGGTCGCGTAATAAATGCGCCCGGTGTTCCAGTGTGCGATCAAGATCGCCTGGGCGAGCGCGGATTTGAGGAAAAGATGAATCGCCTCTTCGTCTCCAGGCGGACACCCCGCGCCCAGGCCCTCTTTGCCCAGCACTTCGGCGAATGATGAGAGCCCAGGTTGGCGCCACGCACGGGAACGCCTGGCCAAAATCGAATCCATGAATCGTATTGGCGACTCGGACATGATCCACATGTTGAGTCGGTATCCTTAAGCCTTCGTTAAAATTCTGACGAAATCCCTGGCATTTCTTGGATTTGGCCCCCGCGAAGCCGGTGACAAACCCGCTCTCGGGGAATAAGGTGCCGCAATCGTCGTGAGGGAAGCCGGTGCGATCCCGCCTGTAGGGAACAATTCCGGCGCTGCCCCCGCAACTGTGGGATCGTGACCGGTCAAGAAGCGGACCCGTCGTCGTCCCCTGGAAAGGCATCATGCCCGTCACTGGCCGCCTTGCGGCTGGGAAGGCGCTTCCAGGGGCGAAATCGATCAAGCCAGGAGACCTCGGCGATGAGCGTGATTAGCGAGCCCCCTCGGCGGGAGGAAGGACTGCAAGCATGGCCCTCGGCTTCGAGGATTCGGCCCGAATTTTGCCCCCGGTCACCCTGGTTCTGGGCGGCGCGCGCTCGGGCAAGAGCCTGTTCGCTGAACGCCTGGTCGAACGCCATCCGCGCGGCTTCGTCTATCTGGCGACCGCTACACCAGGAGATCGCGAAATGGAGGCGCGCATCCGCGCCCACCGCGACCGCCGCGGTCCCCATTGGGCCACGGTGGAAGCACCCCTGGACATCGCACAAGCCCTGGTGGCGCGGACGGAACAGGGTGCCGCAATCCTGGTCGATTGCCTGACGCTTTGGCTCGGCAATCTCCTGGAGGCGGGGCGCGATCCTGCCCGCGAGTTCGACGGTCTGGTGGCGGCCTTCGGGCAATTGGGCGGGCCGGTGGTTTTCGTTTCCAACGAGGTGGGCCTCGGCATCGTCCCGGAGAACGCGCTGGCACGCGAGTTTCGCGACCATGCCGGGATATTGCACCAGCGATTGGCGGCGCTGGCCGACCAGGTGTTCCTGGTGGCGGCCGGATTGCCGCTGCGGCTCAAGTAAACGAGATCGGATTGGGGGAAGCTTGATGGCGGCGAAAATACCGGCGACTGTGGTGACCGGGTTCCTGGGCGCGGGCAAGACCTCGCTCATCCAGAACCTGCTGCGCAATGCGCGCGGGCGGCGCCTGGCACTCATCATCAACGAGTTCGGCGACATCGGCATCGATGCCGAAATCGTCAAGGGCTGCGGCATCGTGGGCTGCCCGGAGGAGAACATCGTCGAATTGGCCAATGGCTGCATCTGCTGCACCGTGGCCGAGGATTTCCTCCCCACCATGCGCGCCCTGCTGGACCGAGCGAACCCACCCGATCACATCGTCATCGAGACCTCGGGCCTGGCCTTGCCCAAGCCCCTGGTCAAGGCCTTCAACTGGCCGGAAGTACGCACCCGGGTGACCGTCGACGGGGTGATCGCAATCGTCGATGGGCCGGCCTTGGCCGCCGGGCGCTTCGCCGACAATTCCGGCGCCATTCAAGCGGGGCCCGCCGGTAATGCCCAGTCGGACCACGAAACGCCGCTCTCGGAATTGTTCGAGGATCAGATCAATTGCGCCGATCTGATCGTACTCAACAAGGCCGACCTGATGGATGCGACCCAGCACAAGGCGGCCGAGGCCGCGATCCGGGCGGAATTGAAGCGCCGGCCCCGGATCCTCTCGGCCAGCCATGGCGCCATCGCCAGCGAAATCCTGCTTGGCCTGGGTGCGGCGGCGGAAGACGATCTAGGCTCCCGGCCCTCGCATCATGAATTGGAGGGCGAGGATCACGATCACGACGAATTCGAATCCTTCCACGTGGCCTTGCCGCGGCTGGCCACGCCGGAGGAATTGCTGGGCCGCCTCCTGCCGGTCATCGATCGGCACGACATTCTGCGGGTCAAGGGATTCCTGGATATCGCCGGCAAGGATTTGCGCCTGGTGGTCCAGGGCGTGGGCGCGCGGGTGCAGCATTACTACGACCGGCCGTGGCGCGCGGCCGAGGAGCGGCGGGGCCGTCTGGTGGTGATCGGGATGCGCGGCCTGGATCGCGCCGGCATCGCGCTCGCACTTGGCGCCTGAACGAACAAGGGCGCCAGGCTGCCATGCACCTTCTAGCCACCAAGCCCGGTAACATTTCCGACGGCGGCCAGGCCATCGATCTCGGCCAAACGCCGGGCGAGATCGTGGTGCTGGCGGCCGCGGATTCGGAACTGGCCTGCCTCGCGGGGGCGTTTGCCGGGCTGGATGGGCAGCCCCCCAGCCTGCGGCTGGCCAATCTGTTGCGCCTCTCGCATCACCTGTCGGTCGATCGCTATGTCGAGACCATTGTCGCGCAAGCGCGCCTGGTGGTGGTGCGGCTCCTCGGCGGGTATCGGTACTGGCCCCACGGGATCGAGCAGATATCGGCCGTCTGCCGCGAGCGTGGCATCGCGCTTGCCTGCCTGCCCGGCGACGATCAGCCCGATCCCGAGCTCGACGAATACTCGACCCTGCCGGCTTCGGCGCGGCATCGGTTGTGGCGGTATCTGGTCGAGGGCGGCCAAGAGAACGCGCGCAATTTCCTGGCCTATGCGTGGAGCCTCCTGGGCGGCCAGGGCGAGTGGCGCGAGCCCAGGCCGCTCCTTCGCGCCGGCCTCTATTGGCCGGGCCTGGACCTGGCCTCGCTCGAGGATCTGAAAAGCCGCTGGACTACAAATGCGCAGGTCGCCGGGATCGTGTTCTATCGCGCGCTCCTCCAGGCCGGGCAGACGGCGCCGATCGATGCGCTCATGACGGCGATCGAAGCGCGGGGCTTGAACCCACTGCCGATCTACGTCGCCGGGCTCAAGGAAAAACTGGCGCAGGAACTGATCGACGATCTCTATCGCGCGTGCCTTCCGGCGGTGACGCTGAACTGCACCGGCTTTGCCGTGTCGCGGCCCGGGTCCGGTGGCCCGGTGGCGCCCTTCGATGCGAGCGACGCACCGGTCCTGCAAGTGGTGATGTCGAGCGGCACGCAAGAAGATTGGCGCGCAGGCCAACAGGGCCTCTCGCCGCGCGATCTCGCCATGCAGGTGGCGCTGCCGGAACTGGACGGGCGGATTCTATCGCGCGCCATCTCGTTCAAGGCGCGTTCGCGCTACGACGCGGCCACGCAATGCGAATTGGTGGCGCCGGTCGCCATCGCCGATCGGGTCGATTTCGTGGCCGATCTGGCCGCCGCCTGGGCAAGGCTGCGCGCGACCCGGCCGGGAGAGCGCCGGGTCGGAATCATCCTCGCCAATTATCCCAACCGCGACGGGCGCATCGGCAACGGCGTCGGGCTGGATACGCCGGCCGGAACGATCGAGGTGCTGAAGGCGCTGAAGAGCGCGGGCTACGCGATCGGCGAGGCGCCGCGAGACGGCGCGGCACTCTTGGAGATGCTGCTTTCCGGCCCGACCAATGCGCCGGATCGCATCGGGCCGGCGAGAGGCGAGGCGCTTTCGCTTGGCGATTACGAGGAATTCCTGGCCACCCTGGCGCCGGCGGTCTTGGATCGCATGGTCGAGCGTTGGGGCGGACCGCAAGCCGACCCGTTCTTCAAGGACGGCGCCTTTCGCCTGAAGCTGCATCGCTTCGGCAATATCTTGATCGGCATCCAGCCGGCGCGCGGCTACAACATCGACCCCGCCAAATCCTATCACGACCCTGACCTGCCGCCACCCCATGGGTATCTCGCTTTCTACGCCTATCTGCGGCGCGTGGCGGATATTCACGCCATCATCCACATGGGCAAGCACGGCAATCTGGAATGGCTGCCGGGGAAGGCGCTGGCGCTCGATCGGGCGAGTTTTCCCGAGGCGGCGCTTGGGCCTTTGGCGCATCTCTATCCTTTCATCGTCAACGATCCGGGCGAGGGCGCCCAGGCCAAGCGCCGCGCCCAAGCGGTGATCGTCGATCATTTGACGCCACCCCTGGCGCGGGCCGAGAGCTATGGCCCGTTGCGCGAGCTCGAATTGCTGGTGGACGAGTATTACGAGGCGGCGCAGCTGGACCCGCGTCGATGCCTGGAATTGCGCCGGCGCATTCTGGATATCGCGCGATCGGGCGGCATGGCGGAGGATTGCGGCATTCTGCCGGAGGACGATCCGGAAAAGGCGCTGGCCAAGCTCGACAACCAGCTTTGCGAATTGAAGGAAATGCAGATCCGCGACGGGCTGCATGTTTTCGGCCGGGCGCCCGAGGGCCGGTTGCTGGATGCGCTCCTGGTCGCACTCACGCGCCTGCCGCGCGAATCGGGCGAGGGTGCCCGCCAATCCATCATCCGCGCACTTGCCGAGGATCTGGGCCTCTCGTCGGGTTTCGATCCGCTGGATGCGCGCCTTGCCGATCCCTGGAATGATGCCAGGCCCACGATCCTCGCCGGATTGAGCGGCGATGCCTGGCGAAGTGCGGGCGATGCCGTGGAGCGGCTGGAGCTGCTGGCTCTGAAACTGATCGCGGGCGAAATTGCCCTCGATCCCTCATGGACGCGTACGCGTCGGGTGCTGGATTTCATCGAAACCGATCTGCGCCCGCGATTGGAAGCGAGCGGGCCTGCCGAATTGGCCGGCATCCTCAAGGGCCTCGCCGGTGGGTTCGTTCCCCCGGGTCCCTCGGGGGCACCCAGCCGCGGCCGGCTCGACGTGCTGCCCACGGGACGCAATTTCTATTCGGTCGATACCCGCGCCGTGCCGACGCCGAGCGCCTGGAATCTGGGTTGGAAATCGGCGGCACTCCTCTTGGAGCGGCATCTTCAGGAACATGGCTCCTGGCCCAAGGCACTCGTGCTCTCCGCCTGGGGAACGGCCAACATGCGCACCGGGGGCGACGACATCGCCCAGGCGCTGGCCTTGATGGGGGTGCGACCCAGATGGGACCAGGGCGGCTCGGGAAGGGTCAGCGGGTTCGAGATCATGCCGCTTGGCGTTCTCGATCGCCCGCGTGTGGACATGACGCTCAGGGTCTCGGGCTTCTTTCGCGATGCCTTTCCAGCACAGATCGATTTGTTCGACAGCGCGGTTCGCGCACTCGCTCGCCTGGACGAGCCCGAGCATCTCAATCCCATCGCCCAACGCTGGCGCGAGGAGAGTGCGAGAATGATGGAAGAGGGCGCGCCCCGCGAAGTGGCGGAGCGGCGCGCGGGCTTTCGCGTGTTCGGCTCAAAGCCCGGCGCTTATGGCGCGGGGCTGCAGGCCCTCATCGACGAAAAGGGCTGGCGGGACGAAGGTGATTTTGCCCGCGCCTATCTGGCCTGGGGCGGATTTGCCTATGGCGGTGGCGCCGATGGCGAACCGGCGCCCGCCTCCTTGGCTCGCCGCCTGTCGCGGATCGACGCCATCCTGCACAACCAGGACAATCGCGAGCACGATCTTTTGGACAGCGACGATTACTACCAGTTCGAAGGGGGCCTGGCGGCCAGCGTCAAGCATTTGACCGGCCGCAAGGCGGTGGTCTGGCACAACGACCATTCGCGGCCCGAGGCGCCGAAGGTGCGCAGCCTGGACGAGGAAATCGCGCGCGTATTGCGCGCGCGCGTGGTCAACCCGAAATGGATCGCCGGCGTGATGCGCCACGGCTACAAGGGTGCCTTCGAGATGGCGGCCACGGTCGATTACCTGTTCGCCTTCGCCGCCACCGCCGATTGCGTCGCCGACCATCACTTCGATCTGGTGTTCGATGCTTATCTGGGGGCGGCGGAGGTGCGGGAATTCCTCGCCCGGGTCAATCCGGCGGCGCTCAGGGAAATGGCGGGACGCCTGATCGAGGCGCAGGATCGCGGCCTCTGGAAGCCGCGCTCGAACAATACGCATCTCACCTTGCGCGAATTGGCTAGTGTTCCGTAACCGACATTCCGCCCCCGGAGTTTCGGCCCGGAACACTAGCAAACGAGAATGGCATGCGTTGTGGTTCCAACGGGATTGATCGGGAATCAAGCGTTGGAACCACAACACTGGAAGGAGCGACGCGGCATGAGCGACCAAACCCAAAGCGACCAAGTCCCGAGCGAGGACGAGCGCAACCGCCTGGCGGATGAGAAATCGAAACGGCGAAAGGAAGCGCGCGACCGCATGATGGCGGAAAAGACGGTGCAAAAGGGCCTGCTCATCGTCCATACCGGCAAGGGCAAGGGAAAATCGACCGCCGCTTTCGGCATGCTTATGCGCGCGATCGGCCACGGGATGAAGGTGGGCGTGGTGCAATTCATCAAGGGCAAGTGGGAAACCGGCGAGCGCACAATTTTGGAGCGCTTTCCCAATCTGTGCGAGATCAAGGCCTTGGGCGAGGGCTTCACCTGGGAGACCCAGGACCGCGCCCGCGATATCCGCTTCGCCGAGGCCGCCTGGGCGGAAGGAAGGCGCATGATGGATGACCCGGGATTTTCGCTGGTGCTCCTGGACGAGCTCAACATCGCGCTGCGTTACGAATATCTGGGGGTCACCGACGTGGTCGCGACCTTGAAGGCGCGCCGGCCGGATCTCCATGTGGTGGTGACCGGCCGCAATGCGCCCGAAGCGCTGATCGAGGCCGCCGATCTGGTGACCGAGATGACCCAAATCAAGCATCCGTTCCGCGACGGTGTCAAGGCGCAGCGCGGCGTGGAATTCTGATGCCTAGCGCCAGCTTTTAAAAAACGCGGGATCCATGAAACGCTCTGATGCATCCACGAAAGTCGGCGCAGTTGCCCCAATGATAGTACCCGCCGGCGTGCGCCGCCAGGGGCATAGAGTTGAACTGTAGTTAGCTCGTCATCTGTCCGGTTTTTGTAGCGCGTGATCTGTCCGGTTTTAGATTCGCTCCAAACAAGGGGGCGAGGATGAAGCGGACAGAAGTGTTGCAAGGACTGAGAGCCATGAAGTTTGAGAGAATGTTGGAGCGTTGGGAGGGGGGCGAGTTGAGCCAAGGGGAGGTGGCGGAGGCTTTGGGCATGAGCGAGCGAACGTTTCGACGCTGGCATACGCGCTACCTGGAGGCTGGCGTTGCCGGTCT
>CAZIUB010000121.1:0-23297 GCA_964542425.1 uncultured Rhodospirillaceae bacterium
AACGCCATCTGATCAGTCGTTCCACGCTTCGCCACTGGCGGGCCGCGGCGATGACGGCTTGGGCAACGGCGACCGCCCCCGGATGACTATCAAGAATGCTGTGGGTGCTCTGCGATCAAGGTGCGTTAACTTGTCAATCCCGGCTGATGTGCTGGCGTGGATGGACGTTGGTCCCGATCCGGCCCAGCCGCGGCGAAAGACACCGCGGACGATCAGCTCACACGACGCATGCGACCAAACAGAAGCGCCGCCGCGCCGTAGAGGCCAAGGGCGACCGCCAGCAGGGCGGTGAATCCGATGTGCATGGCGAGCAGGCTGGCCGTCACGGCTGCCACGACCGACGCGCAGCCGTTGATGCCCCAAGCCCATGGCAGCAGGGCCGGTGCGCTTTCAGAGACGCGGCTCAGGCCGAGCGGAAAGGGCAATCCCATGGCAAAGCCCAGAGGCGCAATCAAACAAATGGCGAGTGCGCACTTGGCAGCCAGCGGCCACCCCATCAGGCCGCCGAAGACAAGCGGCAGCAGCATTGCATCCCCGGCGCCGATCGCGACGATCGCGGCGACGCTCAGGATGATCGCCGCCCGCGGCCAGCGTGCCCCGGCGCGCTTCGAGACGCCGCTACCAAGTCCGGCCGAGACCAGAAAGCCCGCGAGCGTGACCGCGATCGCGCTCAGCGGATGGCCGAGAAACAGGCTGAAGCCCTGGATGAACGCAATCTCAACGAACAGGAATGCGAAACCGATCAGGAGGAAATAGAGCGCGACGCCCATCCGCTCCGATGCCGCGGCGCCTGGTTCGGCGCGCCCAAGCCAGGCCAGCGGCAGCAGGATGAGCGCGACCGACGCCGCGACCGCCTGCAACAGCGCCAGGACGAGGACAAGGTACCCGGCATCGACAAACACCAGCCCGGCTTGCCCCTGCAACCTCGCCAGCCGGGGCAGGAGGCTCCATTTGAAGAAGCGAAAAAAGAATGGCCGGTCGTCGGTCGCCGGCCGGATATCGAACTCGTAATCGGCGATGAATGTCGATCTCGCGGGGCCGAGCAGCGCGATCGCGGCGTCGTGGAGCGTTGGCTTGGCCATGCGGTGGTATCGATTGGCCTCGTCGGCGCGGATTCCGGCAAACCAGGCGAGGTCGAATTGCCGCTCGCCGGCGAAGCCCAGCGTCGCGGCGATCTCGTCCCGGCTGAAGGGATCGTTCTTGACCAGCAGCGTCGCCGTATTCCAGCCGTGCAGCAGGACAAGCCGGTCGGCGGGACTGGTCACGCCATTGGCCTCGATCGCGGCGATGGCGGTGGCGAACAGCTTCAGCGTGTCGCGCGGCGGATTGCCCAGCCAGCGGGTGATGGCGAGCATCCCGCCCGGAGCCAGATGATCGAGATAGGCTTGGAACGCTTCGATCGTGTAGATCGGGCTTTCGCTGAGCGCCTGCACGCCCGCGGCGGAGGTCGCGAACGAATCGATGAGGGCGAGATGGATCAGGTCCCAGCGCGCTTGACTGGCCTCGACAAAGCCGCGCGCCTCGGCAACGTGCACGGCCACCGCCGGATGGTCGTAGATGTGGCCCGCGAAGTCGACGAAATCGCGGCGGACAAGTTCGACGAGCTGCGCGTTCAGTTCGACCGCGTCGATGCGCGATGCGCCGTGATAGCGCGCCTGCAGCACATCGGCGCCCCCACCCGCGCCGAGCACCAGCGTCGCGGGCCGGTCGAGCAGGTGATAGGGCAGCGCCGCGATCTGCTGGTCGAGATAGCCGAGGGCAGCTAGCTCGCCGGTGAAGCGGGTGATGGCTGTAGCGCCTTCGCCATCCGTGAAGACGCCAAGCTGTGCCGGCGGCGCCAACGTGGTGGCGAGGCTCAAGCCTGGCGCGATGCGCAAGGGCACTCTCGGGCTTTCGATCACCGAGAGGCGTCCGAGCGGGCCGCTGCGCTCGGCGATGACGCGGGCTTCAGGTACGCTCAGGGCCAGACTGAGCCCCTTGTAGGGCGAGGGCATCGGCGTGAGCCATGTCGCCGGCCAGGCGAGCGTTGCCGGCACCGCCAGCACGACAATCCACAACGCGGCCCGTCGCGATCCCGTTCCGGACATCGCGAGCGCGGCCGCGCCGAAGCTGCCGGCGGCGATGACCCGCAGGCAATCTTCGGGCGGCAATACGAACAGGGCCGCCACGATGGCGAGCGCGCCCGCGCCGGCGCCGGTCAGGTCGGCGCGATAAATGGCGCCAATACGCCCCGGCCAAACGGCAAACCCCAGGGCGATGGCGCTGGCGGCGGCGAAGAACGGCACCGCCAGGGTGAGATACATCACCGCCAGATAGACCTGCTGGCGCCAATCCCAGATCACTTCGAGCGGATTGAACGGCAGCCGGCGTGCCAGCACATAGCATCCGATCGCGCTAACACCGAACAGCACGGCGAACCCGGCAAAGCTTGCGCCGAATCGCGGCGCCAGGCGATGCTTGACGAACACCAGGAAAGTTCCGCTGGCGCCGTAGCCGAGCAGCGCCAGGCTGATGATCATGTAGACGTAGTGGTGCCACAGCGCGATCGCGAACAATCGTGTCAGGAGGATCTCGTAGGCGATCGCCGCCAGGGAGAGGAGGGAGACAGCCGCGAGCAGCGGCATCGCTACTGCGCGCCCGTGAGCGGCACGAACACCACCGGCAGCAATGCCTCCGTGCGGACAGTCCCGTCGGCAAGCTTCTCGATCAGCAACAGTTGCTGGACCATGAAGGCAGCGCCAACGGGGACCACCATCCGGCCGCCCGGTTTGAGTTGCTCGAGCAGGGGCGGGGGAACATGCGACGCGGCCGCGGTGACGACGATGGCGTCGAAGGGCGCCGCGTCGGGCCATCCGAAATAACCGTCGCCTTCACGCACATGAACGCTGTCATAGCCGAGATCGGCGAGCCGCGTCGCCGCCCGTTCCGCCAGGCTGGGGACAATCTCCATGGTATAGACGTCATGGCCCAGCTCCGCCAGGATCGCGGCCTGATAACCCGAGCCGGTGCCGATCTCCAGCGCGCGGCTGTGTGGCGCGAGCCCCAGCAGGTCGGTCATCAAGGCGACAATGTAGGGTTGGGATATGGTCTGTCCGTAGCCGATCGGCAGCGGGCGATCGGCATATGCCAGGCCGTGCAGGTATTCGGGAACGAAGGCATGACGCGGCGTGCGACGCATCGCGTCAAGCACGCTGGCGCCGAGAGTCGTTGGCGTCGCACCGCCACCGACATCGCTGGAGATGGCCTCGATGACGCGCACCATCTCCTGCCGGGCAGCCGCATATGGGTCGGCTGCCGCGATCCGCGCCGCGATGGCGAGCGAGAGCGCGACGATTACCGCCATCGGCAGCCGCCACGGACCCACGATATGTGTTCCGACCCAGAGCATGCGATGCCTCGACCCATGCGCCTCGAAGCTTATAATCCCCTGGCCGGATCGGGTATAGTGCCGTGCGACCGAAGGTATCCCTTCGCGGTTGACCGGCGCCCCTGCTTTCTTGATCGACGACCGCGCGCCGGACAGCCTCTCGCATTGCCGCAACGCGAACGGGATGGATCGGATCTGGATGACTTGCGCGCCCCTGAGGGGGGCTTCGGTCGGCCGATCTTCCGCGTCGTCGAGCGCATCAGCGCCGACGATGCCGCGATGCCAGGCGTCGAATCATGCTAAGGGGCATCGCCCCGGAAAATGCGATTCCGATGTCGTATTGAACTCCGCTGATGTGCCATTTCTCGACTTTTCGAGACGACGACCACCAGCCAGATTGAATCCGAGCCGCCATCGCAAGCAGTGCCCGCGGGGGAATCCGGAGAAGTCCGCGCTCGGCACCTGCCGGAAGTGCCGCTGGCCAACTTTGGCGACCGTTTTCGCTTCAAAGGCGAACTCTGGCAGGGCGTCCCGCGTCGAGAGGCCGCGCGCGTACATCTCCACCGCCAGCGCTTCCAGCTCCTCGCTCCGGCCACGCCGTTTCGCCGTCGGCGTCAGTCTTTCCGCAGTTCGAGCAGTTCGATAATGATCCCGTTGGGGTCCCGGATATAGCCCGCCAGGCAGCCGCCGACCGGACCGGTCTTCACGCCGGCGATCTTGCCCTGGCCGGTGGCGCCGGCGGCCAGCAGTTGCTTCCAGGTCCGTTCGATATCGTCCACCTCCAGGCAGACATGGGCAGCGCCGGTCAGAGCCGGTTGCGTCGCCGCGCCTTCGATCGCGCCATGTACGTATTGGATGAATTCGATATGATGCCCGTGACCATGGAGATGAGCCACCATGAGGGAGGCGCCGGCGATGCCCGTGACATCCTCCTGCCAGCTTCCGTGACGCATTGAAACCGATGCCGCCTCGAAGCCCAGCATTTCGGTCCAGAACCGTACCGACTTGTCCATGTTGGCAACGGTGAAACTGGTGTGGTTGAACCCTGTAATCATGTTGCGTACCTAAAGAAAGCCATAGGCGGTCCAACCGCCGTTCACCTCCAGGGTGTGCCCGGTGATGTAGCCCGCCTGCTCGGGTGTCAGCAGAAAGGCGATACCCTCGGCGACTTCTTGCTCGGTTCCAAGTCGCCTCATGGGGGTCCGGCGCTCGATGGCCGAGAGGTCCAAGCCGCCGGCCGCCGCCATGACTCGAACTGGTTCGTTGAAAATATAACCTGGCGCGATGGCGTTGACGCGAATGCCGCGCTCCGCCCATTCGATGGCTTGTATCTTGGTCAAACTGATAAGGGCGCCCTTTGACACACAATACGGTCCCCGTGTCGGTGCCGCGATTTGCCCCATCACGGAGGATACGTTGACGATGGCGCTGCCAGCGTTCATGCGGCGCACGGCAGCGTTGGAAATCGCGATCGGCGCCATGAGGTTGACGTCGAATACTTGCCGCCAATGCTCCATCGTGAGCTCCAGTAGGGGAGCATGGTGCCAGGTGCCGGCATTGTTCACGAGGTCGTCGATGCCACCCCATGCCTCGACCATCTTGTCCAGGATTGCGGTGATCGCATCCGAATCGGTGACGTCCCCTTGGTGCCAAAGCGTGCTGTTCTTGCTGATATCTTCCGATGTGCGTTGCGCCGCCGCGCCATCTCGATCGAAAAGGGCAACGCGCCATCCTCCATCGACGAGCAGGCGCGCGGTGACGGCGCCGATGCCGGCGCCACCGCCCGTAATGAGGGCACGGCGGCTGGTGGCTGATCGCGCGGTCGGCATTTGTGGTGTCCTCGCTTCGATTCCGTTAACCAATGACTTGTCTAGCCGCGCCGGGCGTATCCCGCCCCTCCACGATCGCCCGCGCCGCCGCCACGATGGCGTCGGCATTCGGCAAGAGAGCTGCCTGTAGAACCGGCGAGGCTGGAATTCGAACATCGGGGGTCGCCAAACGGCGAACGAGAGCATCGCCGTGGCGTTCGGTAATCCGGGCCGCGATCTCCGCACCGACCCCGCCGGTTCGATTGGCTTCATGCACGACCAGGACGCGCCCGCCGCAGCGCATTGTGACGGTCGATATCGCGGCCTGGTCCAGCGGAGAAAGCCATCGAAGATCGAGCAATGCGGCATCGATCCCGGCAGCCGACAGTCGATCGGCGGCCTCCATCGCCTTCAACACGGTCGTGCCCCACGTGATGATCGCGACGTCGTGACCATCACGAACCAGCCTCGCGGTACCGATCGGATCCGGCTCCTTGTCGAACACGACGTCCTCGCGGCGCTGATAGAGAGCCCGCGCCTCGATCAATATGACCGGGTCGGAAGCCGCCGCCGCCGCCCGCAGCATGTCGTAGGCGTCTTGGGCCCTGGCCGGCATCCCGACGAAAATTCCGGGGATGTGAAAGAGCAGGGCCTCCAAGGATTGCGAGTGCTGCGCGCACGAACCCGGGGTCGCACCCTGCTGAGTGCGAACGACCATTGGCACGGTTGCGCGGCCTTGCGTAATGTAGTGGAGGTTTGCCGCTTGATTGACGATCTGGTCCAGGGCGACTAAAAGAAAGTCACCCCACATGATCTCGACGATCGGCCGCAGGCCGGCAAGAGCCGCGCCGACGGCCGAACCCAGAATCGCTGCCTCGGCTATGGGCGTGTCGAAGACCCGGCCAGGCCCGAATTCGCGCTGCAGGTCCCGGGTGGCGGCGAAAATTCCCCCCGCCTTGCCGACATCCTCTCCATAGACGATGCTCCGTTCATCTTCGGTGAGGATGCGCCTCAAGGCCTCGTTCACAGCCCCGATAAAAGTCGTCTCGGCGGCGACGCGGTGAGAAGCTTTTGACGGTGCGCGGACAGCACGCCGACTCATGCCCGATGTCACGTGAAGTCGGGCCGAAGCGGGATCCGGCATTGTGCTGCTCAGAACCGTTGCCTCGAGGTCGGCGATGCGACGATCGACTTCGGCTTGGCAGGCGGAAAGTGCCTCCTCGGTGGCGACCTTTGACTCTTGCAGGCGACGAGCCAGCAATGGAATCGGATCATTGGCGATCGCTTGTGCCTTGTCTTGCTTCGATCGGTAGTGCTCGACATCGCGGTTGTAGTGGCCCCAGAGCCTGGAGACACGACATTCCACGAAGCTCGGCCCACCACCGGAGCGGGCCCGTTTGGCGGCCTCGGCGATTGTGTCTCGAACGGCGATGGGGTCGGTGCCGTCGATCGTGACACCAACCATGCCATAAGAGGTGGCGCGCCTTGCCAACCTATCGATCTTGATTATCCGCGAGCTTGCCGTCAATTCCGACCAGCCATTATTCTCACAGAGGAATATCACCGGCAGATCAATGGCGGCGGCGAAGACCAGGCTTTCGTGAAGCGCGCCCTGACTGGTGGCACCGTCGCCAAAGGATACGATGACCACGGCGCCGGTTTTCCTGACCTGCGACGCGAGGGCGACGCCGCAAGCGATCGGCCCACCCGCGCCGACGATGGAGTTCTCGCCGATGAAGCCGGCCCAAGGCGCGGTGATCATCGCCGATCCCGCGCGCCCGCCGTTGACGCCAGTCGCCCGATGGCAAACTTCCGCAAGCACCTCCTCGGCGCTGAGCCGTCCCGTCAGCGCCCAGCCGTGGCCGCGATAGGTGGCGACGACGCTGTCATGGGGCATCAGTGCGGCCATGGCGCCGATCGGGATCGCTTCTTGTCCGGCACAGAGATGAATGGAGCCCACCACAACCGGTGGATTGCTCAAGCTGAGATCCAGACAGCGCTGCTCGAACGCCCGCACCAGCAGCATCTGTCGATAGGCGGCCATGGCGAAGTCCGCATCATCTGGTGCGATGGGCTTTGATATCCGGACCTGTGCCATGGCGAGTACCATCACTTATCTCCGCGCGCGTCCTGGTGGCGCGGTAAAGTCTTGCGGCAACGCTTGGGGAGGCGATCGGATGGGATGGACAAGTTGACGCGCATCGATCGCTCAGCGCACTCATCGATATCGATCATCGTTCCCAGGCGGTTGCTGCCGCCCAAGTGGCCTCGCCCTAGGCAACCTTGTAGCGCTTGACCGCGTCCCAATCAACCTCCACGCCCAGCCCCGGCCTGACCGGCAGGGGGATCGTTCCGTCCGGTCGCAGCACGAGTTCTTCCTGCGCCAGCTCCCGGCGGAGGCGCTCGTGGCAAAGCTGGGGCGGCAGATACTCGATGAAGGCGCAATGATCGGTGACGAAGGCCAGGTGCGCCGTCCCCGAGATGGAGATGCCCGTCTTCCAGCAATGTGGCACGATGGTGCGACCGCGTGCCTTGGCCATGTCGCAGACGATCTTGGCCTCGCCGATGCCACCCACGCGGCCCACATCAGGTTGGGCAACCTGCACTTTGCCCACGTCCATCAGTTCCTCGAACTCGAAGCGGGTCGCCAGCCATTCACCGAAGGCGATTGCCATGGGCGCCTTCTCCACCAGCTTGGCCATCTCGCGCACATTGTCGGACCAGAGCGGCGTCTCCAGGAAATAGACGTTGAACTCGCCCCAATCCTTCACCGTCCGCAAACAGGTCGCGGCGTCGTTCCAGAGATATTGCACGTCGACCATCAGGGTAACGTCCGGGCCGATGGTCTTGCGCACGGCCGCCAGAACCTCGGTGTGACGCTCGTAGCTTTCGCGCATGCCCCCATGCGCATAAGGCCCGTTCATGGTGATCTCGGTCTTCATGGCCTTGAAGCCGAGGCTCTTGGCCTTTTCCGCCGAGGCGCAGAGGGCGTCGCGATATTCCTCGAACCGATGGCCGGCAGGCTGCAGCGACGCATAGGGCGTGATGCTCGTGCGTGTCGCACCGCCCAGCAGCTCATGCACGGGCTTGCCCATCGCCTTGCCGCACAGATCCCAGAGCGCCATGTCCACGGCACTCATGGCATGGATGATCATGCCGCGGCGACCGTTCATCGCCGTGCCCAGATACATCTTCCGCCACAAATCACCGATTTGAAATGGATCGGCGCCGATCAGCATTTCCTTGATGCACAGACCCATCGTATGGGTGCCCGGCGCCTCGATGCAGGTCTTGGCCATCCAGGGGTTGGCATCGCATTCGCCGACGCCGAACACACCGCCATCCGTGCGGATGACGACGACGAAGCTGTCCTGCGCCGAAGAAGTGAAACTGGCGTCGTAATCCGGCGCCAGCAAGACGTGGCATTCGACATCGGTGATCTTCAAGCGCGGCGCGGCGCCGGCAATGCGTGGCGAGACGGTTTCAAAGGGCATGGAAAAGTCCTTGAGCGAGAGGAGACATGGCGGCTGGCAATCCAGCCTTTGGCCCGCGCTGGCCTGGTGATGGCGATACCCGCCATTTCCCCGCCAGGCTGGCGTTCATGTCGCCGGTCATCGGGTCGTATAGCCGCCATCGATGGCGATGGCCTGACCGGTGACGAAGGCCGCCAGGTCACTGGCCAGATAGACCGCGAGTTCGCCCATCTCTTCGAGCTTGCCGGCGCGCGGCACCGGATGCATGCGTCGCTTTGCCTCCAGCGCCGCCTGCGGGTCTGCCTCCAGATTGACGACCTCGATGGCCAAGGGCGTTTCCACGAATCCGGGGCAGATCGCATTCACGCGAACCTTCTTGTCGGCAAAGTCGAGTGCCGCGGCCTTGACCAGGCCGATCACGCCGGCCTTGCCCGCGCAATAGGCGACACGCTCCTTCTGGGCGACCAACCCATACATGGAGGAAATGATGCTGACCGAGGCGCCACCCGCGGCCAAGAGATGCGTGGCGCCGATGCGCATGGCGAGAAAGGGAGGAAGCAGCGAATGATCGATGATGCGCTGGAATTCCTCTACCGGCGTATCGAAGATCGGCGTGCGACCGCCGGCGCCGGCGCTGACGACGATCGTGTCGATGCCACCCATGACCCGAGCCGCCTGATCGGTCACGCGCTGCACGTCGGCACCGATCGTGGCATCACCGGCGGCAAAGTCAGCCTCGCCATGCGCCTTCAGTCCCTCGACCGCCTCGCGCAAGACCGATTCACGGCGACCGGATATGAAAACCTTGGCACCTTCGCGCGCCATCGCCTCGGCACAAGCGAGGCCGATGCCGGTCCCGCCACCATGGATCAGCGCCCTCTTGCCAGCGAGCCTGGTGCCCACCAAACGCCCCCCATTCTTGCCCCGGCCTGCTTCCAGCATTGAACAAGGAATGTTGTCCGGTCTTGTTGGCGAGAGTGTGTCATCGCCATCGCGGCTTGTCGACAGTATAGGCGTGGACATCCCAAATGCCGGACGCCTGTTCAAGATGCGGGATTGGACCACCATGGGCCAGTGTTCCGTAACCGACATTCCGCTCTAGTGTCCCGATTCTGAAATACGCCAGACCACCCGGCGATACCCCGAGCGAATTTCAGAATCGAAAGGACACTGGCAACTTATTCGAGTCTAGTGTTGTATTCGGTTTCGAAGATCGCTCGCCAGCCTGGCCGCGTGATCTGGCGAACTTTAAAAACCACGAAATTAGGGACATGTCGGCGAGGGAACACCAGCAAAACCAATGGCATGCGTTGCGGTTCCAACGGGAATGATTGGGAATCCAACGTTGGAACCACGACACTAGAAAGGCGGTCAAGGCGGATCGCCGCCGGGCGATGCGATCCTCGCGGGCTCGAAAAATAGTGGTCATGGTGAATTATTTCGACAATCCGGATTATTCCGTCATCATCGTTGGCGCGGGTCGCGGCATCGGCCGCGCGGCCGCGCCGCCGACTAGGTCAGGAGATACCCGTGAACAAGATCACCGCGATCGAAGTCATTCCCATTATCGGCCCGAATCCCGCCGCTGACGATCTGGACGGCACGACAGATACCGTCATCGTTCGCCTGACCGACGAATCCGGCCGCACCGGCATCGGCGAAACCGACGCGCCGCCCCATGTGGTGAAGGCGTTCCTGGAAATGCCGTCGGCGCATCTGTGGAGCCGCAACGCGGCGGAAATCCTGATCGGCGCCGACCCGCTGGAAACGGCGGGCCTGTGGCAAAAGCTCTACGACGGCACCTTCTGGCCTGGCCGGCGCGGCCTCGGAATCCACGCCATCTCCGCGATCGACATCGCGCTCCATGACCTCGCTGGCAAACAGCTGGGCGTGCCCGCCTACAAACTGATGGGGGGCGCGCGTCGCGACAGGTTGCGCCCCTATTGCACCATCTTCCCCGGCCTGGCTCATGGCCGGTCGATCGAGGAACTCATGACCGAGATCGGCCGGCAGTTCGATGCCGCGCTGGAAAACGGCTTCCGAGCCGTGAAGATGGAAGTGCTGTTCTACGATCTGGTCACCGATCGGGAGCTCGTCAATCTCATCAGGCGCGGCCGCAGGATGCTGGGCGACGACATCCTGATGGCGGTCGATTTCGGCTATCGCTGGCACAATTGGCACGATGCGCTGTTCGTTCTGGAACGGACCGGCGATTGCGACATCTTCTTCGCCGAGGCGACCCTGCAGCATGACGATCTGGAGGGCCATGCGCGGCTGGCGGAGCAGAGCTCCATCCGTATCGGCGGGGCCGAGGCCGCGGCCACGCGCTGGGAGATCCTGGAATGGCTGACCCGCGGCAAGGTTGGCGTGGTGCAGCCCAATATCGGGCGCGGCGGTGGATTGACCGAGATCCGCCGCATCGCCGAACTGTGCGAACTGCATGGCGCCGAGGTCGTGCCGCACGGCTGGAAGACCGGCATCACGTCCGCGGCCGGCCGGCATTTTCAGGCTGCGTGCGGCCCGGCGCCGGTCTTCGAATATGTCTCGCCACGCGTGTTCGACAGCCTGCTGCGCCGCGAACTGGTCTCGCCCGAACCGGCAATCGTCGACGGTACCATGGATTTGCCGGACCGGCCGGGTCTCGGCATCGACCTCAATGAGGAACTGGTCGAGCGCTTGCGCGCCGATCGGCGTTAGCCAACCCGGAATTTTTCGATTGTCGCAGGGTCCAGACTGACGCCTAGGCCGGGCGTGTCCGGCACCTGGATGCGTCCATCGGCGCCGATATTGAACTTTTCGCGGGTCAGATTCCAGCGGATCGGCGACTGGCTGGTGGAATATTCCGCCGGTTCGTCATCCCAATGCTGCGACAGGAACGCCAGATTGGCGGCGATGGTGATGTTCGATTTGTAGCCGTGGGTCACCACGCGCTTGCCACGCCTCTTGGCAATGGCCGCGATGCGCATCAGTTCGGTAAACCCGCCGGCCATGGTCACATCCGGCTGGGCGATGTCGATCTTGCCGATTTCGAAGGCCTGCTCGTATTCATAGCGTGTGGTGAGGCCGAGATCGCCGCCACCGATCGGCACGCCGAAGCCCTGGAACCGTGCATGGCCCTCCAGATCGTCGATCGGCAATGGCGCCTCGACCCAGAGGAAATTATTGTCGCGGAAGACTGGCATCAGGGGCAGGCCGTCCTCGGCCTTCTCCCAGGCCGTCGCCGCATCCACCATCAGGCGGATGCCGGGCCCGACATGCTCGCGCGCGGTCCGGATCAGGGTCTCGGCGCGCCTTACATCTTCGCGCCAATGCGGGTCGGCGACGATCTTGATCGCTTGAAGGCCGAGCTTCAGGCCGCGATCGATGTTGCCGCGCACCTGGTCCGGCGTCTCGCCCAGCGGATAGACGGTGCCATAGGCCAACAGACGGTCGCGCTTGCGTTCACCCAGCAGGCCCGCGACCGGACGGCCCTCGACCTTGCCCCGAATGTCCCACAACGCGATGTCGATCGCGCTCATGGCGTGAATCACCACACCGCGACGGCCGTAATAGCTGGTGAGGTCGTACATCCGGTCCCACAGCGCTTCGATGCGAAGCGGGTCCTGGCCGACCAGCACCTCCTTCAGGCCCATGGCATGGGTATGCGAGCGGGGTGCGGCGACAATGGCCCGGATGACCGAGGGCACGCTGTCGACCTCGGCGATGCCGGTAACGCCGCTGTCGGTATGGACCAGCACGAGGCAATTGTCGTAGGACCCGTCGAAGGTCGCGCCGGTCCAACCGGGCACCCGCAGTTCGATCACCTCGATGTCCACGATCTTCACTTCCGGGCTCCCGTCGCGTCGATTTCCGCGATCGTCTGGAATATTGGATAGGCGCCCAGAATGTTGGAATATCAAGCATGGCGCAAGGCGGCATGGCGCGCGCGCCAATACGCAATCGGCCCCGGTCGGGTTGGACGAGGGCCCGGGCGGATCGCGTTCGGCGCGCCGGGCTGGAGATGTTCGAATTCTTGCCGCAACGGGGCGCGCCGGCGACAATCGGGGCCATCGGCATCGCCCTGCCGGACCATCGCCTCGGCAAGCAGAGGCGCGACCAACCGATCAAGATGGTGCGCGAAGCCGTGGGCAAGGCCGTCCGGGCGCCCGGGCGTTCATCGAGGCCGGCGGGGCGCTCGCTCGAAAAGGAATTGCAGCCGGTCGAGCAGGTCGCGCTCCGCGACCCCGCCCCGGAGGTGCTGCTCGATCAGATCGCCGGCCTTGGCCTGAAAGCCGAGATAGCCGGCAAAACGCGGCCTGATCCAGCAAGCCTGCATCGTAGGCAATGTCGCGCGAAAGCATCCGCCGAAGCGCGCATCGATGGTGGCATCCGTCCAGGCCTCGATGCGTGCCGGCTGTCCATGGTGCAGCGCGAAGGCGCGTTGCGCCGCGACCGAGGCGGCAAAACGCGCATAGGTCAGTGCCGCTTCGGGATTAGCGCAATGGGCCGAGATGCCGAGGCCGGTGCCGCCGATGGTCGACCCGGCCGGCCCGTTTGGTCCCGGAAAGTCGTGGAAGCGTAGCGGCCGGCGCTGATCGGCCTGCGCATAGGTCGCATAACAATAGACCGCCGGGCAAAAAACCAGATCGTCGCGCGCGACCATGAACTCGTGCAACTCGATGCTGTTCCATCCCAGCGCCTCGCCCGGGCAAAGGGATAGTAGGGCGCGCATCCGCTCCAGCGCTTCGCGGGCCGTGTCCAAATCGGCGAATGGTTCACCGGGCGATGTCGCGCAGGGCCGCCCGAGATTGGCGCACAAGGTAAAAAACGTCATCAGGCTGTGGACGCCCCGCAGCCCGATCGCGAGCTTCAGGCCGAGCCGCGAGGCGCGGCGCCCGAGATCGAGCAATTCGGCCCAGTCCTTCGGCACGGCCGCGTCCACCCCAACCATTAGATCGGGCCGCGACACCGCCACCTGGCACGCCGCGTCGAGGGGCACCGCCCAGGTTTTCCCGGCATAGACGTAGCTTTCCAGCGACGGGCCGACGAAGGCGGATCGCGCCTCGCCGGTCAGGATGGGGTCGACCGGCACAAGGCAATTGCTATCCGCGATGTCGCCGCAAAAGGGATGATCGAGGACGATCAGGTCGTAGGATCGCGCCAGTTCGGCGACCGGTGCGAATTCGAACCCATGCAGCGGCCGCGACGACCATCCGATCTCGATGCCGGGATGGGCGCTGGCAAACATCGCTTGCGTCCCCAGCAGCGGGTCGGTTGCGCGACGATGGTTCCAGGTCATGCCGCTGAGGCGCGTTTCCGCCATCAATCCGCTCCCGGTTGACTCTGTGGCGATTCCGGCTAACCTACCAGCCTAAAGTTGCGCACAATAGTCCGGCATTCTGGAATTTTTGCGTCGCGCTGTTTCGATCGAGGCAGCGAAAAAAACAAACGGGGAGGTGGCCATGAAACTAGTTCGATTGATGTCCGGCGCTGCTTTGGGCGCGCTGGCCCTGGCTGGGGTGTCGAGCGCGGCGCTCGCGGCGGCTGGTGACGAATGCGTCAAGGTGCTGGGTTATGAATGGAGCGGCGAGAAGCAATCGATGGATCCCGCCGACATGCATTCCGGCGACGACGCCTATCATACGTTTGCGATCTACAACCGTCTGGTCGATATTGACGACAATTTCAACGTCCTGCCGGAACTGGCGACGGAATGGTCGGTGTCGGATGACGGTCTGAGCTGGACCTTCAAGCTGCGCGATGGCGTGAAGTTCCATAGCGGCAAGGACTTCTCCTCCGCCGATGTCGTCTACAGCTTCAAGCGCCTGCTGGACGAAAAGACCGGATCGGGCGCGCGCGCGGTGCTCGAATTCCTCGATCCCGACGGGATCAAGGCACCCGATGCCCGCACCGTTACCTTCACGACCAAGAAACAAGTGGTGGAGCTGCCGGTACTGATCACCAACAAGTTCACCAATATCGTCCCGGACGGCGCGGTGCAGGCGGAGATACGCCTGCATGGCGATGGCACCGGCCCCTTCATGCAGGAGGAGTTCACGCCGAACGCGCCGGTGCGCATCCTGCGCAAGAACCCGAATTATTGGGACGCGGGCAAGCCGAAGTCGGAATGCCTGAAAATTACCGTCGCCCAAGAGGCGGTGGCTGCCGTCTCGGCGATAAAGTCGGGCGAAGTGGATTTGATGCTGAACGTCGATCCCTCGGTCATCTCGGCCCTGAAGGACGACCCGTCGGTCACCTTGCTGGAAACCGCGGCCTCGAATTCCATGACCATCTCCATGTGGGTCGACACCAAGCCCTTCGACGATCCGAAGGTGCGCGCAGCGCTGAAGGCCGTGGTGGACCGGCAAGCCATGGTCGACACCGTGTTGCTTGGTTTTGGCGAAGCGGGCGCGGATAATCCGGTACCGGTCGGCAATCCGGCATCCTTCGTCAAGGAAGCGCCGAAGCAGGACTATGAACTGGCTAAGAAGTTGCTGACCGAAGCCGGCCATCCCAACGGGTTGAAGTTCGACCTCTATACGGCGGAAGGTGTGCCGGGCATGGTGCGCATGGCGCAGGTTTACGCCGAAATGGCCAAGCCCGCCGGCATCGACGTCAACGTCATCGTCACCCCAGCCGAGAGCTACTGGGACGATGTCTGGTTGAAGCAGCCGATCGTGACCTCCGCCTGGTCGATGCGCCCGCCGGGCGAAGGGCTGGCCGTCGCCTATACCCAAAGCGCCAAGTGGAAGGAAACCCATTGGGAGCGGCCCGACTACGATGCCCTGTTGCTCAAGGCGAACACCACGGTCAATGCGGACGAGCGGCGCGCGCTGTTCCAGCAGACCGCCGGGTTGCTGGCGAACGAAGGCGGACTGATCCTGCCGATGTTCGTTCACCAGGTGCTGGCGCTGCGCAAGGATTGCGACGGCTATACCCCCCGGGCGCAGAACTTCAATCTGAGCTTCGAGGATTTGAGCTGCGGCAACTAGGCTCGCGTCGTCCCGGGCCTCGGCAGTCGCCGACGCCCGGGACTTGCGTGGTTCTCGCCCTTGTCGATGCCGCGATTGAGCGGGGGGATTGCGATTGCCAATTCTGAAGCTCATCGCCGGCCGAATCCTGCTCTCGCTGTTCACGCTTCTGGTCGTTTCGCTGATCGTTTTCGGTATGCTGGAGGTCCTGCCGGGCGATGTGGCGACACGCATCCTAGGCCGCGATGCGACGCCGGAATCACTTGAAATCTTGCGCGTACGATTGGGCCTCCACGATCCGGCGCCATTGCGCTATGCCCATTGGCTCGGTGGCTTGTTGTCCGGCGATCTGGGTCAGTCGCTGGTCTCGAGCCGGCCGGTGAACGATATCCTGGCGCCCAGGATCTACAACACGGTTCTGCTCTCCCTCTATGCCTTCCTGATCTACCTGCCATTGACGGTCGTGCCGGCCCTGATCCAGGCAATCAGGCGGGACGGGCAGGTGGATCACGCCCTGTCGATCGTCACGCTGGTGCTGCTATCGATGCCGGATTTCCTGCTGGCGACGATCTTGCTCTTTACCTTTGTCGTTCTGGTTCCGATTCTGCCGGCAATTTCGCTGGTCGATCATTCCTCGAGTGTCTGGGACTATTTTCGTGCCATGACCCTGCCGGCGGTGACCCTCGCCATCGTGATGGCGGTCTATGCGGTGCGCATGTTGCGCGACAATCTGATCGAGGTTCTGGATTCCGATTACGTGCGGATGGCGGAGCTGAAGGGGCTCAGCGCCAGGCGTGTGCTTGTGCGCCATGCGCTGCCCAACGCGCTGGTTCCCACCCTCAACGTCACGGCGCTCAACCTCGCTTATCTGGTTGGCGGCGTAGTGGTGGTGGAGAAGGTGTTTTCCTATCCCGGTTTTGGCAGCCTGTTGGTTGATTCGCTGCAATTGCGCGATCTTCCGGTGATCGAAGCGACGGTGATGATCGCCGCCTTGGTCTATGTCTGCGCCAATCTGATCGCCGATATCGCCGCCATGCTGCTTAACCCGCGCCTGCGGACGGCCTGAACCATGAGTACTGATCAAGCGAAAGCCACGGCCCCACGACGATCACTGGTCAATTATTGCCTGCTCTGGCGCCAGACGCCGCGGAGTTTTCGCATCGGGTCGGTCATTCTGCTCGTGCATCTGGTCATTGCCGCCACCGGACCCTTGTGGGCGCCCTACGGCTACTCGCAGATGGGTACCGGCGCGCCGCTCGCCGGGATGAGCTGGGCCCACCCTTTTGGCATCGATCAGCTTGGCCGGGACGTGTTCAGCCGGGTGGTGCATGGCGCCCACATCGTCATCCTGCTGGCGCTCTCGGGAACCGGGCTTGGCCTGGTGGTGGGCGCGGTCCTGGGGTTGCTGTCGGGCTATCTCGGCGGCTGGTTCGACAACGTGCTGCAGCGCCTGCTGGAGGCGCTGATCAGCATTCCCTTCCTGGTGCTGGCGTTGATCGCCATTGCCTCGGCCGGGCCGGAATTGTCCGGCAATCCGATCCTTGTGGTGCTCGTGGTGGCCTTGGTTTATGCGCCGCGCATCGCGCGCATCGCGCGGGCGGCGGCGATGGACATTGCCACGCGCGATTACGTCACCGTGGCCCGGCTGCGCGGCGAAAGCGCCTGGTCGGTGATGCGGCGCGAATTGCTGCCCAACGCCACCAGCGTGCTGTTGGTGGAATTCGCGTTGCGCGCCGGCTATGCGCCGGTGCTGATCGGTTCGCTCGGCTTTCTCGGGTTTGGCCTGCGGCCCCCGACCCCGGAATGGGGCCTGATGATCAGCGAGAATCGCGCCCTCATCATCATCACGCCGATCACCGTGTTGGGACCGGGCCTGGCGCTTGCATCGCTGGTGGTGGGCCTCAATCTCTTCACCGAAGGCCTGGCGCGGATCCTCGGGCGCACCGTGCGGGTCGGCAACCAATGACCGGCGCGGCCGGGCTCCTCGAAGTGCGGAACCTCAGCGTTGCCTATCGCCAGGGTGGTGGTTGGTCGCGCGCGGTCGAGGAAGTTGAATTCTCGATGCGGCCCGGAGAGGTGTTCGGCCTGGTCGGCGAATCGGGTTGCGGCAAGTCCACCGTCGCCCTTCAATTGCTCGGCTTTCGACATCCCTCGCTGCGGCTGGAGCAGGGCGAAGTTCGTTTCAAGGGCGAGAGCCTGACCGGGATGTCGCGGCCCGAACTCGACCGGCTGCGCGGCGATCGCATCGCCTTCGTGCCGCAGAATCCGACCACCGCCCTCAATCCCGGCATTCGGATCGGCCGGCAGCTCGCGGAGACCATGCTGGCGCACGGGCGTATCGGGAACATCGATGGCGCCTCGGCGCTCATCGCCGATACCCTCATGCTTGTCGGTTTGCCGGTCGATCCCGCCTTCGGGCGGCGCTATCCGCACCAATTGTCGGGCGGCCAGCAACAGCGGGTCTGTATCGCCATGGCATTGGCCTGCGAGCCCGATCTGCTGGTCCTGGACGAGCCGACAACCGGGCTCGATGTCACCACCCAGGAACAGATCATCTCGCTCCTCGGGGTACTGTGCGGTCGAATTGGCCTCGCCATGCTTTACGTGACCCACGATCTGGCGCTGCTGTCGCAGATCGCCGATCGGATCGGTGTCATGTATGCCGGGCGCATGGTGGAGATTGCCCCGACGAGAGAGATCTTCCTGCGGCCGTGTCACCCCTACACGCAAGGACTGATCGCCTCGATTCCGACGATCGAGGAACAGCCGGCAAAGCGATCGCGAGCGCTGCGCGGATTGCTGCGGCGGCGGGATCTACCCCAAGGCTGCCCCTTCGCGCCGCGCTGCGATCACGCGCTCGAGCGTTGCGTGGCGGAGCGACAGGAGATGCAAGAGGTCGACGAGACCCGCGCCGTCGCGTGCTGGCGCTGGCGGGAAATCGCGCCATTTCCCGCCGATCCGGCCGCGAGCAACACGCCTGCCTCTGATCTGGCCCGCCCGCCGGTCTTGTCGCTGCGGCATGTCAACGTCGATTATGGATCGGGATCGCGCGTCTTTCGCGCCGTCAGGGACGTCTCGTTCGCGATCAAGGAGGGCGAGGTCTTTGCCCTGGTCGGCGAATCGGGCAGCGGCAAGTCGACCCTGGCGCGAGCCATCAGCGGACTGACCGCGCCCGAATCCGGCAATATCAGCCTGCGCGGCGAGGCGCTCCGCGGCGCCATCCATGAGCGCACGCCCGAGCAACGCCGACTGATCCAGTACATCTTCCAAAATCCAGACGCCTCGCTCAACCCACGCGCGCGTATCGGCGAGGCTATTGCTCGGCCACTGGTGCATTTCTTCAAGTTGGAAGCAGACCAGGTCCGCGCCATGGTGATCGATGCGCTCAGCGACGTGCGGCTCGATGAATCCTATGCCGCGCGATTTCCCGACCAGCTTTCCGGCGGCGAGCGCCAGCGCATCGCCATCGCCCGCGCCCTGGCGGCCAAGCCAGCGCTGCTATTGTGCGACGAGATTCTTTCGGCGCTCGATGTTTCGGTGCAGGCCAATATTCTGACCTTGCTGCGCCAATTGCGCTCGGCGCACGGCGTCGCCATGTTGTTCATCTCGCATGACCTGGCGGTGGTTCGTTCGCTCGCCGATCGGGTCTGTGTGCTCTTCGGCGGTGAAATCATGGAAATCGGCCCACGCGACCGGGTTTTCGCGCCGCCCTTCCACCCCTATACGCATAGCCTGCTCCACGCCGTTCCGGTGCCGATGCGCCCGCCCCGCGCATCATCCAACGCGCCCAAGGCGGGCGAACCCAAGCGCGGCGGCGAGGGTTGCGTCTATGCCGGTCGCTGCCCCTGGCAGATTGGCGCCATCTGCGAGACCGAACGCCCGCCGTGGCGCGAAAGCGAAGGCGGCGTGGGCTTGCGCTGCCACCTGACCATCGAGAAGCTGAACGCACTGGCCGATTGGCCGCCAGCGCTCGAACAAAGAGCCGCGACATGATGATCGCCCGGATCGAGGACTTGGTCCGGCCGATATAGGGTGGAACCCATGAAGATCGAAGCCGTCGACTTCTTCTATCTCTCCATGCCGGTGGTGACCGATGCCGGCGACGGCAGCCAGGATGCCTTGGTTGTTCGCGTGCGCGCCGGCGGCATCGAGGCCTGGGGCGAATGCGAAGCCTCGCCCTTGACCTCGATCGCGTCCTTCGTCTGCCCGATGTCGCACGGCGCATGCCGCCCGATCGGCGCCTCGGTGCTGGGCGAAAATGTGTCCGCGCCCGCCGACATCGCACGCATCGCGGCGACCATCCAGTGGAACAGCATGGATTTGCTGCAGGCGGCGCACACTTGGTCCGGCGTGGAAATAGCACTTTGGGACCTGATCGGCAGGAAGCGCGGCGAGCCCGTCTACAAATTGCTGGGCTACGAACGCGCTTATCCGAAGACCCCCTACGCCTCGCAACTCTTCGGCGACAGCGCGGCCGAAACGCTGGCGCGCTGCCGGGCCGCGCGCCTGGCGGGGTATCGGGCGGTGAAATGCGGCTGGGGGCCGTTTGGCCGGGGCACCTTGAAGGAGGATGCCGATCAGCTTACCGCGGCACGAGAGGGGATCGGCCCGGATGGCATCCTGCTGATCGATGCCGGCCAGATCTGGAACGAAGATGTTGCCGCGGCCCAGGCCCGCCTGCCCTTGCTGGAGGGCGTGAAGGCGACGTGGCTGGAAGAACCATTTCATGGCAGTGCCTATGAGGCGTACGGGGCACTTGCCAAGCGGCCGAGCGCGGTCAAGCTTGCCGGCGGCGAGGCGGCGCACAACGTCTTCATGGCCCGCCATCTGATCGACCTTGGTGGCATCGGCTTCGTGCAGATCGATTGCGGCCGCATCGGCGGCATCGGACCGGCAAAACAGGTGGCCGACTACGCGGCGCGGAAGGGCGTCACCTATGTGAACCACACTTTCACCTCGCACCTGGCGCTCTGTGCTTCGATCCAGCCCTTCGCGGGATTGGCCGAGCATCGGATCTGCGAGTATCCGGTGGCGCCCCAAAAAATGGCTTGGGAGATGTGCAAGACCCATATCGCGCCCGACGGCAATGGCGAGATCCGGGTGCCCGACGCGCCGGGCCTTGGCATCGAGATGGATCGCGCCATCATGAAGAAGTATCTGATCGACGTGGAGATCAAGGTCGGCGGCAAGATCTTGTATCGGACACCGTCGCTCGACTGATCCGGCCGCACCTATCGCACCCTCGCCGCCCAAGCCAGGGGCAATCGGCTGGAAACCCGGACGTGCTTCAGAGCTTCGGATATCGCACCGGCAGTCCTTGCACCGGCATCGGCGCGGTGTGGATGGACCATCCGCAAAGACTGGCGATAATCAGGGTTCCCAGATCCGGCCCGCCGAAAGCGATATTCGTCGGGGCCACGAGTTTGAGTTGTTCCCAATCGTCGTAAAGCACAATGAGTTCCCCGCCCGTCGTGTACCGATAGATGATGTTTGGATTGTACAAGGAGATATAGAGGTCGCCGTTCCGATCAAGCGCGACCCCGTCTGGCACCTGGCGTGGCAGGCGAACGACAATCTTCCTTTCGCCGACGGATCCATCCTCCTTGATTTCGAGCCTGGAGATGAGCGGGGGCGAGGATTCGACGACGAAAAGCGCCCGACCATCGGCCGACAGGCACAGTCCGTTCGGAAACCCCCGGGCACTGCGGTCCCAAATTTCCGCCTTTCCGCCGGGCCGAATGCGCCAAATGACCCCATTGCTCTGACCGAAATCTCCGGAATCCGAGACAAAAAGATTTCCGCCGTCGTCGAAAACCGGGTAGTTCGGTACCCGGAACTTCTGTTCGGTATTGCCCGAAGCATAGACCAATACGCCCCCCTCCGGCGTGATCCTTTGGACGCAAGCGTTGCGCTCGTCGCAAGCGTAGACATTACAATCGGCATCATGGGCCAAGCCCAGAAGGAACCCGCCTTGGATTCGTGCTTTCTGCTCGCAGCTACGGTCCGAAAAGCCGATCCGGTAAAGCTGGCCGTCCTCGCCGCCCGCGTAGATTCGCTGGTCGGGCCCCCATGCCACTGCCTCGGGGTGGTCTAGTACGTGACCCAGATTGGTCAGGGTGATCAGATTCTGCGTATTGGCCATGATGCTCGCTTTCCTGGCGTATGAATTGGTGCTGGCTGCCTGGATGTCTTTTCCTTTTGGTGCCGGTGAAAGCGCCGACTTCGCGACGATTCCCGACGCTTGACGGGTCTTGAAATGACAGCATAGACTCATCCGACACGCTAGAACATTTTCCAGAATTCCGGAAAACGTTCGCATGCGATGCCGGCTCTTTGCGTCGATCCGTCGCTCATGAGGACCGAGCCTCGTTAACTGGTTGAAGCACAAATTCAAGACCAACGGGTTGGGAGCGGCGCGATGAAGTTGCTGGCGGGGCAGGTCTGCATTGTCACCGGCGCGGGTCAGGGGCTTGGTCGCAGTGTCGCGCTCGAGATGGCTGGTGAAGGCGCCAGTGTCGTGCTCCTGGAAAGGAATCCCGAGACCCTCGGCGCCGTTGCCGCCGAGATAGCCAAGGCCTGCGGTGTCGCCAGGGCCTATGAGCTCAATGTGACGAATTACGATGCCTATCGCAGCGCGATCGCCGACGTGATCTCGAATTTCGGGAAGATCGATGTCCTGGTGAACAACGCGGCGATCAATCCGCCCGCGCGGACCATCTTGCAAGACAGCCTCGATGATTGGCGCCGGACCATCCAGATCAACCTCGAATCCGTGTATATGGGATCGAAGCTCGTGGCGCCGCATATGGTCGAAAAAGCAGCTGGGCGAATTATCAGCATCGCCTCGATCCAAGGGTTCGCTGCTAGCGGCGAGGTCGGCGCCTACAATGCCGCCAAAGGCGGGATCATGGCGCTGACCAAGTCCATGGCGGTCGAGCTTGGGCCGCACAACATCCTGGTCAACGCGGTGGCGCCCGGATTCATGTCGACACCGATGTCGGTCATCAACGGTGTCAACGAAACCGAGACACCCGAGTTCATGGAGTGGTATGTGAAGAAGGGCAAGATACCGCTTCGCCGGACCGGGTATCCGGAGGATGTTTCGGGTACCGTGATCTTTCTGGCATCGAAATACTGCCGGTACATGACCGGACAGTTGCTCGTTGTCGATGGCGGATTGATGAGTACCTTCTGAAGCCGCCGAATGCCGGTTGGAAAGGATCTTGAGTTCCTTTTCACCAGAAATGCATTGATACCGCAACTCTAACGGGGAGGTTTGGGAATCGCGATGAACAGGAATGGGACAGGAGTTTTCTCTCGTCGAAATCTATTGAAAACATCCGCGGGGCTGGGTGCCGGCGCGGCATTGGGTGGCCTGCTGCCCACCATGGCGGCGCGCGCGGACACGCCGGCGCTGAACTTGTGGTGGTGGGGCGAACAGGAACTGCCCGGCCTGCAAGCCTTTGTCGATGAATCGGTCAAGAACTATTCCGCGGCAAATGTGAAGCCGATGCTGCAGGACACTGCGGTGGTGATCTCCCAGTTCCAGACGGCTGCCGCCGCCGGCGAGGCGCCCGAAATCCAGTTCCTGTGGAACGGGATCTACCACATGGAAAGCGTGTGGCTGGGATATCTGCGGCCGTTGAACGGTCTGGTCGGCGACGATGTGATCAAGGCGTCGAGCCCGACGCTGCTCAGC
>CAZIUB010000122.1:0-21928 GCA_964542425.1 uncultured Rhodospirillaceae bacterium
AGAAAAGTCACAAAAATCAGCCTTAAATCTTCAAACTTCAATTTATTCAGAGGCTCCCAAGACCATTGTCACCCAATTCCCGCACCGGTTCAGGCTCGCCGAGCATTTCTGGATCGCGCTCAAGGACGGATGCCGGCTGGCGGCGCGGATGTGGTTGCCGGAAGATGCCGAGGCCAGGCCCGTTCCGGCGATCCTGGAATACATCCCTTATCGCAAGAGTGACGGAACGCGCGCCCGCGACGAGCCGATGTACGGTTACTTCGCCGGGCACGGCTATGCCGCGATCCGGGTCGATCTGCGCGGCTCGGGCGATTCGGATGGGCTGCTCGAGGATGAATACCTGAACTCCGAACTGGACGATGCCGTCGAAGTCATCGAATGGATCGCCGCGCAGCCCTGGTGCAATGGGCGCGTCGGCATGATGGGGAAATCCTGGGGCGGGTTCAATTGTCTGCAAGTGGCGGCGCGAGGGCCCACAGCCTTGAAGGCTGTGCTTTCGGTGTGTTCCACCGATGATCGCTATGCCGACGACATCCACTACATGGGCGGTTGCCTGCTCAACGACAATCATTGGTGGGGCGCGATCATGCTGGCCTATCAGGGTCGGCCGCCCGATCCCGCCAATTTCGGCCCTGGCTGGCGAGACGAATGGCTGAAGCGCGTCGGGGCCATGCCGTTCTGGCCGGGTTTGTGGATGCGCCACCCGGATCGTGACGATTACTGGCGCCAAGGTTCGGTTTGCGAGGATTGGAGTGCCATCCAATGCCCGGTCTATCTGATCGGCGGATGGTCCGATGCCTATCCCAACGCGATCCCGCGCATGCTGGCCAATCTCAAGGTTCCGCGAAAGGCGATGATCGGCCCTTGGGCGCATCTCTATCCTCACGACGGCGCTCCCGCCCCCGCGATCGGCTTCCTGCAGGAAGCGGTCAAGTGGTGGGACCGCTGGTTGAGGGGAACGCCGAACGACGTGATGGATGGCCCGATGCTCTGGGCCTGGTTGGAGGATTCTGCCCTTCCCACGACCAGCGCCAAATTGCGACCTGGCCGCTGGGTGGCGGAGCAAACCTGGCCCAGCCCGAACATCCGTGCCGATTCCTGGCATCTAGCACCGGGCCGGCTGGTCCGCGAAGCGGGGGCGAATGCGCGGCTTTCCATCCGCTCACCGCTTTGGGTCGGGCTCGATGGCGGCGAATGGATGGGAACCGGTTGCTTGGGGGAAAGGCCGGGGGACCAGCGCGGCGAGGATGCGGGATCGCTGGGCTTTGACAGCGAAGCCCTGGTGGTGGCGCTTGACCTGTTGGGGTCGCCGATCTTGGAGCTTGCATTCTCGGTCGACCGGCCGGTCGCGCAAGTCGCCTTGCGGCTCGGCGATGTGTGGCCGGATGGTGCCGCGCAGCGGGTCAGCTATGCCGTATTCAATCTCAATCATGTCGATGGCAATGACCGGCCCAAATCGTTGAGGCCGGGGCAAGTCTATCGCGCGCGGATCGGAATGAAGGTGCTGGGGCACCGGTTTCCGGCCGGCCATCGGCTGCGGCTTTCGGTCTCGACCAGCTATTGGCCCTTGATCTGGCCGACGCCGGAGATGGCGACGCTCACCCTCCATACCGAAAGCACGCGCCTCATCTTGCCGGCGCGCGCGCCGTCGCCCCAAGATGGGGCGGAGCCATTCGACGCGCCGGAATCGGCCCCGCCGACGCCGATCGCAATCGTTGATCCAGGGCACATCCGCCGTTTCATCACCCGCGATCTCGTCGATGGCACCATCACCTATGTCACGGATGGCGTTGGCGGCGTGTTCGGGGAAGGCGTGCAGCGTCTTGAGGCGACCGGAACAACGATCAATCACTCGCTTCGCCGAGAACTGGTCATTCATCCCGACGACCCGCTTTGCGCGAGCCATGCCATCGCCCAGAGCATGGGCCTTTCGCGGCCCGGCTGGGACACGAGGATCGAGACCCGAACCAGATTGACCAGTACGGCCGGCGAATTCCAATTGATGGGCGAATTGCGGGCGCTCGAAGGCGGCCGGGAGGTGGCCGTTCGGCGTTGGGACGAGCGCTTCCTGCGCCGGTTCTTGTGAGGACTCGGAACCGAGGACGCGACCATCGGGCCGCCACGCCGGTTTTAGTCGGATCGGCGAATTGCGGAAGGAAAAACATTCGTTACGGCAGATCCGACGGAGAGGCGAGGGGACGAGCCGGCCGAAGGCGGGCAGGAACGTTTTTTCGCGGGATCAGGGGTGCCTCGGCAAGATCGCCGCGATTGACCCCGCCAAGGCCGGTATGTTGAATACCGGTCGTGACCGACGGGGCCTAGTACCCGCCGTCGTGAGACCGGCTGATTCGACCCAAATAACCCCGGAAGTCGCGCGTCGGCGGGTACGATCACTTGGTAACATGCGGCCCGACTTTCGTGGAAGCGTCGAAGCGTTTCATGTACCACTCATTTTCGAAAGTTGGCACTTAGATGACCGACGATAAGCGCGTCTATCTCTTCGACAGTACCTTGCGCGACGGCGCCCAGACCCAGGGCGTGGATTTTGACGTTGGCGACAAGCGCGCGATCGCCCAGGCCCTGGATCGGCTTGGCATGGATTACATCGAGGGCGGCTGGCCCGGCGCCAATCCGACCGATGACGCCTTCTTCGCCGATCCGCCTAGCCTGCGCCGCGCGATCTTCACGGCCTTTGGCATGACCAGGCGTCCGGGGCGCAGCGCCGCCAACGATCCCGGCCTGAATGCGCTGCTCAACACCGGTGCCAAGGCCGTGTGCATGGTGGGCAAGGCCTGGGATTTCCATGTCGAGGTGGCACTCGGCATCACGCTGGCCGAGAACATCGACTTGATCGGCGAAAGCGTCGCCCACGCCAAGGAGCGGGTGGCGGAAGTCATGTTCGACGCCGAGCATTTCTTCGACGGCTTCAAGGCCAACCCGGAATTCGCGCTGGATTGCATCAAGGCGGCCCATGGCGCGGGCGCGCGATGGGTCGTCCTGTGCGACACCAATGGCGGCACGCTGCCCCACGAAATCGAGCGCATCGTGGGTGAGGTCGCGGTCCTGGTGCCGGGATCGCAACTCGGCATTCACTGCCACAACGATACCGAGAACGCGGTCGCCAATTCGCTGGCCGCGATCCGCGCCGGGGCGCGACAGGTGCAGGGCACGCTGAACGGCCTTGGCGAGCGCTGCGGCAACGCCAATCTGGTCTCGCTCATTCCCAACTTGATGCTGAAGACGGATTACAAGATCGGCGTCGATTCGAAAGACTTGGCCAAGTTGACGCACGTGTCGAGGTTTCTGGACGAGCGCCTCAATCGCGCGCCCCATCGTGGCGCCGCCTATGTGGGCGATTCCGCCTTCGCGCACAAGGGCGGGCTGCATGTCTCGGCGGTGGAGAAGGACCCCCGGACCTATGAGCATATCGAACCGGCGCTAGTCGGAAACCGGCGCCATGTGGTGGTCTCGGATCAATCCGGGCGAGCCAACATCCTGGCCCGGTTTCGCGAGATCGGCCTGGCGGTGGATGCCGCCGACCCCAAGGTCGCTTCCCTGGTCGAAACGGTGAAGGCCAGGGAATTCGACGGCTACGCCTATGACGGGGCGGAGGCGAGTTTCGAGTTGCTGGCGCGTCGCGCGCTGGGCAGCGTGCCGGAATTCTTCCGGCTATCGCGATTCCGGGTGATGGACGAGCGGCGCTGGAATGCGCGCGGCGAGTTGGTGACCGAATCCGAGGCCACGGTCACCATCGACGTGAGGGGCGTCCATGCCATGACGGTGGCCACCGGCAACGGCCCGGTGAACGCGCTGGACAGCGCGCTCAGGAAGGCGCTGCTGGTGCATTATCCGGAACTGGGCGAGATGCGCCTGGTGGATTTCAAGGTCCGCATCCTCACCCCTCAGGCCGGCACGGAGGCGATCACGCGGGTGATGATCGAGAGCGCCGATCGCTCGGGCGAGCGCTGGTCGACGGTCGGGGTCTCGGGCAATATCATCGACGCCTCCTACGAGGCGCTGAACGATGCCATCACCTGGATGCTGCTACGGGCGCAAGTGACGAAGTGAACCTTGCGATGGGTATCGAACCCCAATCCGAGGCTAGTGCCAATTTTCGAAACGGCGCCATACTTGAAACGCTCCCGTGCTTCCACGAAAGTTGGGCCGCATGTTACCTAATGACAGTACCGGCCGGCGTGTAGTGGCAGGGTCATGTTGGTGAATCAGCCATCGGCGACGGCGGGTACTAGGCCGCCGGCGATCATCCTGGTGGAACCCCAGATGGGCGAGAATATCGGTGCCTGTGCCCGCGCCATGGTCAATTGCGGTCTCGAGGATTTGCGTCTGGTCAATCCGCGCGACGGCTGGCCCAACCCGATCGCGGAGCGCGCGGCGGTGGGCGCCTTCGCTTTGATGGCGCCGGTTCGGGTCTGCACAAGCACGCAGGACGCGCTGGCGGGAATGACGCTTGTCTATGCCACGACCGCGCGCGACCGGCGCATGGTGAAGCCGATCTTGACCGCGCGCGCGGCCGCCCAGATGGCGCGCCAGCACTCGAGCCAGGGCGGGCGCGTCGGCCTCTTGTTCGGACCGGAGCGCATGGGTCTGGTCAACGACGATCTGAGCCTGGCCGATGCGCTGGTGACGGTCCCCCTCAACCCGGCCTTCACTTCCCTCAATCTCGGCCAGGCGGTGCTGCTCCTTGGCTATGAGTGGCTGATGGCAGGTGATGAGACACCGGGCGAGCGCTTGGATCTCAATGGCACCCTGCCCGCGACCAAGGAGGAATTGCACAATTTCTTCGCGCATCTGGAGCGGGAGTTGGATTCCTGCGGGTTCCTTCGGAACGAGGAGGCGCGACCGAACATGATCCGCAACCTCCGGAACATGTGGCAACGGGCGGGCTTGACCGAGCAGGAAATCCGCACCCTCCACGGCGTGGTCAAGGAACTGAGCACGCTGCGCGAAGCAAGACGGCGCAAGCGCGGGGGCGTTGTCTAGGCCGCTCAATCCCGCCTTGCGTAGCGGGCGACGGCCTCGCGTAGCAGATCGTGGGGGATCGCGTGCGCCGTGCGCCCCTTCCAGCCGGTCATGGTTTCCGCCGCCACCAACGCGTTCCAGATCGCCTCCTCGGTCGCTTCGGCGGCCGCCTGGAACAAGGGCGAGCATTGTTCGAGGCCGAGCATCCGCACGTCGGCCATCGGATTCTTGGCACGAATGCGATTGCCGGTGGAAAAGGCGAGGAAGATATCGCCGCTGGAATTCGACCCGAACCCGCCGACCCAGGCGAGGCCAATGGTCGCGCGCCGGGCCAGCCTCTGGCATTGGATCGGCAAGAGAGGTGCGTCCGTCGCCAGGATGACGATGATCGATCCATGGTCGGCTTGCGGTCGGGCGGAATCAGTGTCCGGCTTGGGCACCGGCACGATCGCATCGCCGATTTCCAGCCCGACCGGCGCGTGGCCACAGCGCAGCAATTGACGCAAGCCATAATTGGCTTGGACCAGGGCGCCCACGATCCAGCCGCCGTGCTCGGCCGAGAGACGGCGCGAGGCGGTGCCGGTGCCACCCTTGAATTCGTGACAAATCATCCCGGTGCCGCCCCCGACATTGCCCTCGGGAACCGGACCGGTGCGGGCATTTTCGAGCGCGGTGATGACGCCCTCCAGCGTTACCGGGAAGCTCTCCGCGTCGGAAAGAAAGCCATCAGCGGTCTCGGCGGCGACTGGAAGATGCCAAGCCTGATCGATACCCCGCCGCGCGGCCAAATGCACGATCGCGTCGCGCGCGATTCCCGTTGCATGGGTGTTGGTGATGCAAATCGGCCCGGCCAGCAGGCCCTGCTCGGCCAACCAGATGGTGCCGGTCATCTCGCCGTTGCCGTTGAAGGAGTGATAACCGGCGAACAGATAATTCTCGAATATTTCCGCCGCTGGCCAGATCGCGGTGACGCCGGTACGCGCGATCGCCGGCTGGTCGCGGTGGATTGTCTGGACGCCCACGCTCACGCCGGCCACATCCGTGATGGCGTTCAACGGCCCCGGGGCGATTTGACCCAGATTGATTCCGAGGTCGCGCAGTCTTCGCCTTGTGCCGACTTTGGGTGAAGGGTGATCCATGAATTGTGCACCTGCTCTTCCTAAAGTCGGCACAAACTGCCGAACAATAGTACCCGCCGGCGTGTGCTTGCCCAGTCCCAATGCCGACTCATCTGGTCTCACGACGGTGGGTACCGATGATGATCGGGGAGCTTGGGACCGGGAATGGGCGAATCAGTGGGTCGGCTGGAGGTCGGGCAAGGACATCCAGTTCGGCAGCACTGGGGAAATCTCGCTCTCTCCGCAGCGCAGGATCGGTCGGTTGCCACTGACGAAGGCTTCCAGGCGAATGAGCGCCAGCCCCAGCTTTCCATCGGCGACGATTCCACGCATTTCGCCCACCTCCTGGCCATCGAGGGTCAGCGTTTGGCCCGGCTTCGGAGCAGGGCCGATGATTTCTACCGGGAACAGGCGCTTGCGAACCAAACCACGATACCGGCTGCGAGCGGTCAGTTCCTGGCCCATGTAGCAGCCCTTTTCCCAATCGATGGCATTGAGTTCGTCCAAACCCGATTCGAGGAGCAGGGATTTTTCCGGAATGAGGTCCCGCAAGGGCTCCGGGACACCAAGCGTCGCGCGCAACCGGTCGTAGCCGTGGCCGTCCTGATCCGCGATCGCGCCAAGTGCCGCGACGGCATTCGCCACCTCGTTTGCAGGCAAGATCGCGCGCACGCCAAGTGCCGGCAGACGGGGATCGGCGAAGGCGATGCCGCCGCCCAAAGGCCCGGCGGCACCCGGCTCGGCCGCAAGCGGGATCGCACCAAAGGTACCCGGCCCATGCAGCAGGCACACCCGCCAATCCGGGCCGGCATCGGTCAGGATCACCTTGGAGCGCAGCCGATAGATGGAAAGCCGGCGCAAGAGATCCGCCCTGCGTGCGGCCTCGCAATCGATCAGATAGGCGCCGTCATGCTCGGCAAGAAATAGGTCGAACAGGAACCTTCCCTGGGGCGTGAGCAGGGCGGCGTAAATCGCGCGGTTGGCCGCGATTTTCCGGGTATCGTTCGAAATCAACCCCTGCAGGAAGGCCTGGCGGTCCTCGCCCGCGAGCCTGATCACGGCTCGTTCGGTCGAAATATGAAATCTTACCGGTTGCATGGTCTCGGTAAACCAAGATCGGCGGCCAGCAATGTGTGCGAATTTCGCTGGCATGTCAGAGAGTTATCTCGCATCGCGGGATATTTGCCCAGCCGGGAAGGGAATTGCAACCCCAATCGGACAATGGCAAAGCATTGGGTTGAAATCATTGGGGATTTAGTATGGATTGATTGACAAGATGGCAAATGAATTGTCATTCAAAACGGGGGACCGGCGTCCAGCCGGCAGTGTGTCGACGATGGCCTATTCGGCCGAGGAATTTTGGGAGTTCGGCAAGGAGTTCTACGCCCGACCGGGTGTGGAGCGCGCCTGCATGTCGCTGCAACACCGGCGCTTGGCCGATGTCAATATCCTGTTGATTTGCTTGTGGCTTTCCGGCCAGCAGGTGGAGCTCTCGGGCCCGCTGTTCGGCGAAATTGATTCGGCGGTCAGCAATTGGCGGGATACGATTACCAGAGCCCTGCAAAAATGCCGCAAGCAACTACCACAATTTGTCGGGCGCATGCCTGATGAATTTCGCAACGCCGTCAAGAAGGCGATCAAGGTGGCGGAGAGCGAAGCCGAGCGAGCATCGCAGGCGCGCATGATCGACGCCCTGAACAATTTCCCGATTCGCCCAACCAGTACGGAGCCGCGCGAATTGGCAACGGTATCACTTAGGGTCTATCTGCGCCGACTCGCGACAACACAAGATGTCCAGGACAAGGCCGATATCGACGCTCTGGTGGCCGTATTATGAACGTGTGGGACGTCGCCGCGCATCGCTGCTCCAGCGCGCCAAGCCTTCCAGGTGGATGCCGAATAAATCCAGCACGCGGCCGAGCGAGTAATCGACCGCGGCATTGAGACTGGCCGGCCGAGCGTAAAAGGCCGGCACCGGCGGCGCGATGATCCCACCCATTTCCGTGACCGCCAGCATGTTCCGGATATGCCCGGCGTGAAGCGGCGTTTCGCGCACCATCAGCACCAAAGGCCGGCGTTCCTTCAAGGTCACGTCGGCAGCGCGCGACAGCAACGTCCCGGTGACCCCGCTGGCGATCTCCGCCAGGGCCTTCACCGAACATGGGGCCACGATCATGCCCAGCGCAAGGAAAGAGCCGCTCGATATGGAGGCCGCCATGTCGTCAGGATCGTGGCAACAATCGGCCAGATCACGAACTAGTTTGAGTTTGCGATCGGTTTCATAGGCCAGCGCCAGTTCGGCGTTGCGGGTCATGACGAGATGGGTTTCGATCATGGTCCCACGCAGCATTTCGAGCAGCCGCACACCATAGATCGCGCCCGACGCACCTGAAATTCCGACGATCAATCTTGCAGGCGCCGTGGGCGGAGGAGTTTTTTTGACCCTGGCCATTTGGTCAGCCCTGCTGCTGCATTAACCGGTCAATCCCTACCGTTTTCTGTATCCTGCGACCGTTCAGCAATTTACTCGGGGACCGATTCGGAGTACCATCTCGAGGATCGGTTCAGTTGTTCATAACCGAGCGTCCCCCGCAAGGGCGCGGCGCGCAACCGAAGGGAGATGGCCCATGGCAGTCGCCTCACATCTGGATTCGCTGAAAGCGAAGCATGCGGACCTCGAAGCAAAGATCGCCGACGAAGAACGACGCCCGCATCCGGATGATGTGGTTGTTCACGAATTGAAAAAGTTGAAACTGCGAATAAAGGATCAATTGTCGGAGATATCACGGGTTTCCTGACCCGGAACGGTTGGTCGCCGCCGGGCCTGATTGGACCGGCGACGCATCCCCCGGCGCGCGTGCGCCGGAAGGCCGGCCACCTCGGAATTGACCCCGAGGTGGCTTGGCATCTAAATCCCGAGGCGATGGACGGGGTACCCGTGGTGGCCGGTCGAGTCGGCGCTTGACCTGCGCGCCCGTCGAACGCTAGGTTTTGGGCCATGCCGGCCCAACCGACCCCATTGAAGCTGCGACTTACCGCCCCGACGCTCTGAACCAGGGGCGTCGGCTCGTTTGATTCTTGCCAGTCGCGATGCGGGAGCTTCCAGTGTCCGGTGCCGATTCGATTTCGAAGTCGATATCCTTCAGCCAATCGTGGGGCCAGGCGGGATTTCGCTCGCGATTTGGCGGCGCCGCACCGGGGATTCCTCGAATTCTCCAGCCCTAGGAACCGTCACCATGCGTACCGAGCCGGCCAAGAAGTATCGAGCATTCGAGCCGATCGGTCTCCCCGACCGGCGATGGCCCGGGCGTGCCATCACCGAGGCCCCGATCTGGTGCAGCGTCGATCTGCGCGATGGCAATCAGGCACTGATCGAGCCGATGGGGCCGGAACGCAAACTGCGCATGTTCAAGACCTTGGTGCGCATGGGCTACAAGGAAATCGAGGTCGGATTCCCGTCCGCCTCGCAGACCGATTTCGATTTCGTGCGCGAGTTGATCGAAAAGGACCTCATCCCCGCCGACGTCACCATCCAAGTCCTTACCCAGGCGCGGGAGCACCTGATCAAGCGGACCTATGAATCGATCATAGGCGCCAGGCGGGCGATCGTGCATGTCTACAATTCGACCTCGGCCCTGCAGCGCCGGGTCGTCTTTGGGTTGGACATGGCAGGAATCAAGGCGATCGCCACCGAGGGCGCCACGCTGGTTCGCGACATCGCGGCGGCGCAGCCCGGAAACACCGATTTCGTATTCCAATACTCGCCGGAAAGTTTCACCGGCACCGAGATCGATTACGCGATCGAAGTCTGCGATGCGGTGATGGACGTTTGGGGCCCGACCCCGACCCGCAAATGCATTCTCAACCTGCCGGCGACGGTCGAAATGGCCACGCCCAACATCTATGCGGACCAGATCGAGTATTTTTGCCGTAACATGACCAGGCGCGACAGCGCCATCGTCAGCCTTCATCCGCATAACGACCGGGGAACCGGCGTGGCCGCCGCCGAACTTGGGGTGATGGCGGGTGCCGACCGGATCGAAGGCACCCTGTTCGGAAATGGCGAGCGCACCGGCAACGTCGATTTGGTGACGCTCGGCCTCAACCTGCACACGCAGGGGATCGATCCGGGCATCGATTTTTCCGACATCAACGAATTGGTGCGGACCGCGGAGTATTGCAACCAGTTGCCGATCCACCCGCGTCATCCCTACGCCGGGGATTTGGTGTTCACCGCCTTTTCCGGATCGCACCAGGACGCGATCAAGAAGGGATTCGGGGCCATGAAACAATCGAACACCGGATTGTGGGAGGTGCCCTATCTACCGATCGACCCGCGCGATTTGGGCCGCGACTACGAGGCGGTCATCCGCATCAACAGCCAGTCGGGCAAGGGCGGCGTCGCCTATATCCTCGAGGCCGATTACGGGCTGCAACTGCCGCGCCGCCTGCAAATGGAGTTTTCGGCCGTGGTTAAGGAGATCGCCGACAAGACCGGCAAGGAAATCGTGCCGGCAACCATCTGGAAGGCGTTCAGCGATGAATATCTGACCGCGGAGCGGCCGCTGAAATTCATCGACCATCTCACGCACGCCGACGCGCATGCCAGCGAGTTGCGGCTGATGACGGCGCGGGTCAAGCTGGATGGCAAGGAAGTGGAGCTTGGCGGGCGCGGCAACGGCCCCATCGACGCCTTCATGGATGCGCTCCGCAAGGGTGCGGGCATCGATCTCAAGATCATCGATTACCACGAACATTCGGTCGGCCAAGGCGCCGACGCCACGGCGGTCGCCTACGTGGAAACCCGCAGCCCCGAAGGCGCCACCGTGTTCGGGGTCGGCATGGACCCCAATATCGTCAAGGCCTCGCTGAAGGCGATCGTCTCGGCCGCCAATCGGCTGAAGGCGGGCAGGGTACAGGAGGCCGGGGCCTAAGGCACAAAGGCAGGGTTTGGATCTCGGGCCTATTGTTGGCAGTCTCCCAGGCGTTGGCCGCTCACGATCATGTCGCTCGTCATTCGCGCGCCGTCCTGGGTCATCACCGTGCGCGCCGAGGTTCGATAGGAATCGGCCGTCCAGTCGGTGCGGGTTTCGACCATCATGTCCGGGCAGGTCATGCGAATGGCGATCGAGCCGTCGGCCTGGCCCAGGGATTCGATCGTGCAATCTGGCTGCTCGGGCGATGTAGCCGGCTGTGTGGCTTGCTGGGCTTGCTCGGGCGTGAAGCACATTTCCATCGTGGTTTCCGGGATGGCGGTCTCGACCCCAGCTTGGCTGAAACTGCCGGAGGTGGTGATACGGTATTGGCCGGGCCGTATTTCCTGAGCGAACGCGGCTTCGCCAAGGAGGGGTAGAGCAACTAGGCTCAAAACGATCAGGTATCCGCGCGGCATGACACCCCTCCAAGTTCCGGCGTACCGGCGATTATAGTCGGGTCTGCATTCAAGCGGAAGCCTTGACGCAATCGCTGGAAATCGACGAGGCTCTCGCCTGCGCTATTGAAAAATGGGTCGAGCCGTGGCGATTGATGGCACGCCGAGTGAACGCGGTTCAGAAGGCATCATGGTTGGCTCTCCGCCCCCGGCTGACCGGCGGATCACGCTGGAAAATTGGGACTGGCCACCTTTCAATCGTTGGAGTTTCCAGAATGTGCGCCAAATCCTTCCCACCCGCGCGGTCGAGCGTGGTGCGGACCCGGCGCGTATACTTGCACGGGCCGACCAGGATCTGACAGGGTTCCAATTCAGCGATTCCCATGGGCAATCGCGCACTTTGGGCGAGGCCCTGGCCACCACCTACACCGACGGGTTCCTGGTTCTGCATAATGGGCGGGTGGTCAGCGAGATCTATCCGAACGGCATGAATCCGAGTAGCCAGCACCTTTCGCAATCCGTGTCGAAATCGATTACCTCGGCATTGATGGGATCGGTGTTCGAGCGGGCCGGCCTCGACCTTCTGGCGCCGGTCACGCGTTATGTACCCGAATTGGCGCAATGCGGTTATGACGGCGCGTTGCTTTGGCACGTGCTTGACATGCGCAGCGGGGTCATGTTCACCGAGGATTACCTGGATCGGGAATCCGCGATCGGCGTGTTCGAGCGGGTGTCGCTGTGGAAACCGCAACGGCCGGGCGAGCCGTTGTCGAGCTACGATTTCGTGCTTACCTTGCGCCAGGCGAGGCGCCATGGCGGCATGTTCGACTACCGCTCGATCGAGACGGAGATACTTGGCTGGGTCTTGGAGCGCACGACCGGCATGGGACTGGCCGAGCTATTGGCCCGGGAAGTGTGGCAAGGGATGGGTGCCGAGTTCGACGCCTCTTTTACCGTCGATCGCGCCGGGTCGTGCATGGCTTCGGGCGGCCTCAATGCCACTTTGCGCGACTATGGACGATTTGCGCAGATGATGCTCGATGAGGGCGTGGTCGAAGGCCGGCAGATCGTGCCCGCTTGGTGGGTTCGCGCCTGTTCGCAGGGCGACCATTCGGTCTTTGGCCTCGACACTGCCGATCGTTTCGCCGAGTTTCCCGATGCCGGTTATTCCAGGCAGTGGTGGGCGCTCGATCCGGCGACCGGGTTCATGGCCGCGCTGGGAATCTTCGGGCAAATGATCATCATCGATCCCGCGCGCCGCATGGCGGTGGTGACGCTCTCGTCCTGGCCGGAACCGCTCAACCAGGAGCGTCGATCCGTGATTTTGGCGGCGATATCGGCGATCGGGCGCGAACTGACCGGGCACTGACCGGCGCGTCGCACCGATTCACTCTTGCGCTCGTTTTTACCGGTGCGCATTCTTGAAGTGGTCTGGGATCGGGAGGGGTGGCAGGTGACCGGCGGCTATGCGGAGGTGTATGGGCGGTGGCGGAAGGATCCGGAGGCCTTCTGGGCGGAAGCCGCCAAGGGCATCGATTGGGAACGCCGTTGGGACAGGGTGCTCGATTCGAGCCGGGCGCCCTTCTATCGCTGGTTTCCGGGCGCGATGCTCAATACCTGCCATAACGCGCTTGATCGCCACGTCGCTGCGGGCCGCGCCGAACAGGCTGCCCTCATCTACGATTCGCCGGTTACCGGAACGGTCAGGGCCTACACCTATCGGCAGCTCCTGGACGCGGTCGCAAGATTCGCGGGCGCGCTTGCAATGCTTGGCCTCGGCAAGGGCGACCGTGCGATCATCTACATGCCAATGGTACCCGAGGCGGCCATCGCCATGCTGGCTTGCGCCAGGCTGGGCGCGGTGCATTCCGTGGTCTTTGGCGGATTTGCCGCCAATGAATTGGCAACCCGGATCGACGACGCCAAGCCGAAACTGATTCTCGGCGCCAGTTGCGGGATCGAAATCGGCAAGATCATCGCCTACAAGCCGCTGCTGGACGCGGCGATCGGATTGGCCAAGCACAAGCCGTCGCATTGCGTTATTCTGCAACGGCCGATGGCGCCCGCTGCCCTTAGCCCGGGGCGCGACCTCGATTGGGAGGCGTGTCAGGAAAGCGCGATTCCGGCACCTTGCGTCCCGGTGGCGGCCACAGATCCGCTCTACATTCTCTATACTTCCGGCACCACCGGTCAGCCCAAGGGCGTGGTGCGCGACAATGGCGGCCACGCGGTCGCACTCCATTGGAGCATGAAGAACATCTATGACACCGAGGCTGGAGAGGTTTACTGGGCGGCCTCCGATGTGGGCTGGGTGGTCGGCCATTCCTACATCGTCTATGCGCCGCTTCTGGCCGGATGCACCACCATCCTCTATGAGGGCAAGCCGGTGGGCACACCCGACGCCGGGGCATTCTGGCGGGTGATTTCGCAGCATAAGGTGGCGACCTTGTTCACCGCGCCCACCGCCTTCCGCGCCATCAAGCGCGACGATCCCGATGGTGCGTTGATCGGTCGATACGACCTGTCGCGGTTCAAGGCCCTGTTCCTGGCCGGAGAGCGTTCCGACCCGGCGACGCTCGAATGGGCCGAGGCCAAGTTGAAAGTGCCGGTCATCGATCATTGGTGGCAGACCGAAACCGGCTGGCCGATCGCCGCGAATTGCCTTGGCATCGAACGATTGCCGGTCAAGCACGGATCGCCCGCCAAGGCGGTGCCGGGCTGGGACGTCCGGGTCCTGGACGGCGAGGGCAAGGAAGCCCAACCCGGCCAGATCGGAAACATCGTGTGCAAATTGCCGCTTCCTCCTGGCACGCTGCCCACGCTGTGGAACGCCGAGGCGCGCTACTTTGCATCCTATCTCGATCGCTATCCCGGATATTATGTGACGGCCGATGCCGGTTATGTGGACGAGGACGGCTACATCTACGTCATGTCCCGTACCGACGACATCATCAACGTGGCCGGCCACCGCCTCTCCACCGGGGCGATGGAGGAGGTGCTGGCAAGCCACCCGGAGGTGGCCGAATGTGCCGTCATTGGTGTTGCCGATGCTCTCAAGGGTCAGGTCCCCCTGGGGTTCCTGGTCTTGAAAGCGGGCGCCGCCAAACCGAACGCGGTGGTGATCGGCGAGGTGGTGGCACTGGTGCGCGAGCGCATCGGTCCGGTGGCCGCGTTCAAGACGGCGACCGTGGTCAAGCGCTTGCCCAAGACGCGCTCCGGCAAGATTCTGCGCGCCACCATGCAAAAGATTGCCGATTGCCAGGAATACAAGTTGCCGGCCACCATTGACGATCCGACGATCCTGGACGAGATCGCGCTCGCCTTGCGCGCGATCGGTTATGCGAAGTCGTCGCCCGGATGACTGGCTGAACATTCAACTCGACTGTAGAATTTAGGAACTCGATATACGGCCGAGCAAGCGGGCGCCGATGGTCGTAAAGAGCCCTTGCTGGATTCGCAATTACTGTGAATTACGGTGAATTACGGTGCGGCGCAAGCCTTTCAAGGTCGCGGCAGTGGCGCTTGCCAACAAGACGGCCCGCATCGCTTGGGCGGTGCTGACGCGCGGAGAAACATATCGGGCGGACCGGATCGACGAGCCGGCGATGACGGCCGCCTGACGGCGGCCGGCGCGGGCGATGCTACGCTATGGAAGGCTCCGCGTCGCCCGCGCCGGAACATGCGCGAACCGACAAGGCAACGAGTTTGGCAGGGTGCAAGGAGATGATGCGAACCGGGTCGAGCCGGTGACCGGGACACCCCGATATACTGTCGGCGCCAATCAGCGCGATACAGTGATAGGGACCCGATGTCAGCGGACAACATCAGAGCCAGCAGGCAAATATCCTGCCCAAACAGGCCGGACACATGACCGCACCCGACTACGTTGCATCACCGCACAAAGCCTCTTGCCAAATGGGCGCCGTCCACCCCATCACCGAAATTTGCGGATTACGGCGATAGGCCCGCTGACGTCTTCAGCGATATCACCGAACGCATGCGGCTGGCCGAAGCCGGCGGGTGATGGCTGCTTCGCTCATTCCGGCTTGATGTGGTGGATGGTGGCCTTCCAACGCAAATCGCGAACGAAGGATTCGTATGGGATCAAGTATTGGCCCGGCTCCAGCAATTGCGCGCCGACATCGACAAAGGGATCGGCGCCAAATGCATAGGTCCTGGGATCGTTGACGAGCAGAAGAAGCGATCCGGCGCCGCCCTGGTAACCCACGATCAGGGCTACCTGCTCGGCATCGACATCGACCGCGCTCATCTGGGGCGGGGTGATCGCCGCCGCCAAGGGGCGCTCCAACTCGATCTCGTGAATGAGATCGGCCGGCGCCATCACGCCGCCTTGCTGCCATCGCATCTGGCGCGGCGGCTCGTCGAAATGGGCAAACGCATAGGGCTGATAGCCATCGATGACTTCCAAGGCCGCATTGAAGGCACTCAACTTGCCGGGAGCGCCGCAACCCTCGCCACCGCTCAGGAAGTTGGCGAGGCCGCATTGGTAATCATCGTCCGGCCCGGTATTGGGCACGGAATAGTATCGCATGATCATTTCCCCGACGGCCGCCCAGCTGCGTCCGATCTGGGATTCCGAGATTGGCAGGATGGAAAGCGTCGAATCGGCGCTGGCCGGGGCGAGGATGGCGGCTGCCAGCAAGGTCGTGGCCAAGAACAGACGAAAGGCGCGCATGAATTGATCCTGATCGAAAGCGAGGAGTTTCCATGCTGCCTCAGCGCTCGGGCTTCGGCAAGGCATTGCGCCAGGCATTGCGCCAGGCATTGCGCCAGGGTTGTGGTGAATACCCGATTCAAAGGCCGGGAATCGACCCCGCGATCTAGCGTCCAGCCCCCCGGTTCGCCTGAGGCGGTGTCGAACTCAGGCCAGCCCGGTCTGCCCGCGATCGAACAGGTGTCGGCTTTCGTCCCGACGATTCGAGGCGACCTGGCTTGGCAATGCCCCCGTCGGCGAGATATTAGACGGCGCATTTGCCCTGTCCCATCTGCCCCACCGCCGAAAAGTAGTTCGCTCGCTGCAATGGAGCCAACACATTGTTCTGCCAGCCGTTCAGGGAGGAGAAACGGGCCCCGAGAATGATGGCTGGCGGCACTTCGTGCCAATCGCGATTCTCAAACAACGCAAAATAGAGCGCGGTCTTTGTGTATTGATCGGGAAACCAATAGGAATTAGCCGCAAGCGCGACCCGGTACAGCTCCACCAGATCGGCCGCCTGGGAGGCGGCGAGTTCAATGAGGCCAAGGAGCGCCGAACCATGATTGCAGTCCTGAAACAATGTCGAATTGTCGCAGCATGGCCGAAAGGTGCTCTGTGCCACTGCTTCGACCATTGCCTCTTGGTCTCCCGTCAAATGAAATGAGTCAATTTTGTTGAAATAGGCGGCACCGTTCGGCTCGCGCCCGAGAGTCCAACCGGCGGTACTGGCAAAGGATGGCAGCCTGTCCGTATTGATGGGACTCGTCTCGTTGAACTTGGCCTTGGTCGATAGGCCCAGCGGCCACAGCAGATTCAGCAAGTAGGGTGCTGTTTGCAGATCGAGCAAGATCGGCTCCGTGGCGGGCAACAGGAAATGCTGCTCGACCCAATCCGGGAGGGCATTGCCCCCGGCAAGTGTAGACCTGAATTTTTGGGGATCGATCGCGCCAGCGGCAATCAATTTCCGAACCGACTCGCCGAAGGATGTCGATGTCCTGCTACCGGCGCTTGGGATGACCTGGTCGAGGAGGTTGGTGGTCGCGCCAAAGAGGCGGTCATGGCGCTCCCAAAGGCGCAAGGCTTCGGCGGCCACAACAGCGCCGAGGCCAAAAGACGCGGCCAATGAAAGGACAAATCGGCGGCGAGTCAGCGATTGTGATCGGTCGTTGGGCAATTGCTCGGCCATAGGTCCTCCAATCCGCCGCTGCCCCATGGGCATTCGACGTGGAATCGCGAATCGCGCCCTTGGTCAATGCGTGTCATTGGTCAGGGCATTGATGAACAGGATCATGTTGGTGTTGTCGAATTTGAGGCCGTGGTAGCGCGCCCGCAGATTGCCGCTCTTGTCGATCAGGTGCGTCACGATTCCATGCATCAGCGTGCCATCCTCGGTCGGCGTGAATTCCAGGCCATACCGGCGCGCGAGTTCGCGGGTCGCGGCGGGCTGATCGTCGCCGCTGGTCAGGAAGATCCAATTGGCGGGGTCCAAGCCGTGAATGCCGGCATAGGCGCGCAGCGTCTCCTCGGTGTCGTGCTCCGGGTCGGTGGTAATGGCGATGAATTGCACACGGTCGCGCATCGGCGTGCCATTGACGCCCTTCTGGATCGCGGCCAGTTTCTCGCTTTGTAGCGGGCATTCGTCCGGGCAGCTCGCAAAGATGAAGTAGAGCACGACAACCTCGCCGCGAAACCCCTTGAGGCCAACGGGCTTGCCCTCGGCATCCCGCAAGGAGAAATCGGGCGCCGCCTGGTGGACGACCTGAAGATAGATCTCGTCGTCGCTCAACATCTTCTCCACATCCTCGATGGAATGGGCGAAGGCCAAGGGAGGGAACGCCTGGAGCGCCGCGGCAAGCCCGATCAGTCCGAGGACCGGTCCCATTGAAACCATGACGCGATGAGCAAAGGCAGAATCGACTTTCATCCGATCCTCCCCAACTCCGGAAATTGCTCCAACAGCCAGACCGACATGCTCGACATCCTGCCAGTGATCATGGCGGCGCCCATGAACACCATAACCATGCCGGCCGCGATTTCGATGTAGCGCCCCATCCGGCGGAACCGAGTGGTGACAGACCATTCACCGCCGGCGAGGGCGGCAACACCCACGAAGGGCAGACCGAGACCGAGGGCGTAGACACCGAGATAGACGATTCCCTGGTCGATCGTCGCGGTGGTGGCGCTGATGGTCAAGATGGCGCCGAGCATCGGGCCGATACACGGCGTCCAGCCGAAAGCGAATCCGAGGCCCAGAATGAAGGCACCAGCGGGCTTCCCGTTGGCGACCGCGCCGTGAAAACGCATGTCCCGGCCGAGCCACGACGGACGCAGCAGGCCGGTCATGTACAGCCCGAAAATGATGACGATAACCCCGCCAGCGAGATTGGCTTGGGCTCGGTAGCCAAGCAACCACTGCCCCAGCGCCGTCGCGCTTGCGCCCAGCGTGATGAATACGGTGCTGAACCCAAGCACGAACGCCACGCTCAAGCCAACCACCGAAAGACGCGGGGATGGTGACGGCGGCTGCCTCGTCGTCGCGAGTGATTGGCCAGCGATATAGGATACGTAACCCGGGACCAGGGGGAGTACGCAAGGCGAGACGAACGAAATCAAGCCGGCCAGAAAGGCACCCGCAAGCGCAATTTCTGTGGTCCCTAGCATCGTGACACGCCTTTGTGGGTTGCTCGATTCGTCAAGGCGTCGGCGATTGGTGTCGAAGCACGTCGTGTCGCGAGGAGCGCGAATCCCGCCGCGGGCGCGATCGTCGGCCCGACGCCCCCGGAATTGACGCCATGGCCGGGCGCCATGCCTTAGGCGTGATCTTCATCGCCTCCGCAACCATCGGAGAGATCCCACACGGTCGCGACTTGCTGACCGGTGAAGCCGTGCTCATGAATCAGCAGCTTTCCTAGGCCGCCGAAGACATGCCAGCGCCAGCACTTGCAGCAGCACGGCCCCTTCTCGTCGGAATTGGCCGTGGCGTAGTCATAGGCCCCTTGCTCGTCGGCGCTGAGGGCCGTGTCATAGCCGGCCAGCAACCTTTGCGCCAAGCCGGCCTCAACATCATAGGGGTCGGGCGGAACGATCGGTACGTCGCTGAATTGCTTGAGGCCGTCGATCTGCTCGCCGTAGCGGTGCAAATCCATGGGGCTGCAGCAAGAGCCCTGCAATCGGGCGGTCGGGGCCATGGTCGCAATCGATTCTTGAAATTCGGCCGAGCAAGCGGAATTGCCGTTTTGGCTCAGATACTCGAATCGGTTCGAGATCTCCGCAGGGACTGCCGAGCCTTCCTCGCTACACGCTGCCACCGCGCCGCCGAGCACGGCGACCATGACGATGATCAGCAGCGTCCGCTCATGATGCGGCATGATCGTCTCCTCCGCCATATCGAATTCGCCGGGTCGGGCCAGATCCAACTTCGAGTTGGCGCGTGGTCGTTCCACCAGGGTCCTGCTCCGAGTCCGGAATTTGGTGCTGGCCCACCGCTGGATGTCGTGAACATTGTCCACCTGGCTTCGACACGGAGCAGAAACCAAGGGCGCACATGGCAAGGCAAGGCACGCTCGCCAGGATAATCGGCGCTAGTCCGATCGCGGCGAGCCAATCCCAGGCAAGAACCAGACCAAGACCAATGGCCAGGATCGGTAGGATGATCATGGTCCTTCGATCGAAGGGGATACCGATCGATCGGCGCCAATTGGGCCGATGTGGATTCCGGGAATCGGCCACCGGCGGCCCGGATTCATGGACTTGCGGCAATGATGAAGTGGTGCTTTCCATGGTGTGCGTCTCCCGTCTGCGTTGAACTTGTGAGTGGCGCTGGCCAGCTTGGCGCCGATCGCCAACCCGAGTCATTCCGTTTCAGGCGGCGGCTCGTAATTATCAGTGGTCCCCGCTTGGGTAGCCGAATCCGCCTCCAGCCACGACTGGATGAGCGCGCGCATGTCGGAGCCATCCCATTCGGCCGGCCCGACCAGGCGGCCGATTTCCCGACCGGCGCGATCAACCAGCAACGTTGTTGGCAAGCCGCTCGCCTTGAGGGTCGAAGTGGCTTGCCCGGTTGGATCGACATAGATCCTGAGGCCGGTGATGCCGATCGCCTTAAAAAACGGGTGCACTGCCGCCACACCGTCGCGATCGATCGAAAGCGCGATGATCTCAAAATCGGAACTAGGCAGGCTCTGGCGCAGCCGGTCCAATGACGGCAATTCCTTGCGACATGGCGCGCACCAGGTGGCCCATAGATTCAGCAACACGATCTTTCCGCCGAAAGCGGACAAATCCAGGGATGATCCATTCTGGTCCTGGAACGATAGGGCATCAATCGGCAGTGGCTCGGCATGGATGATGAATTCGGCCGCAAGGGCTTGTGACGCATTGATAACCAGGGTTGCCGCCGCTAGAGCGACCATGGCCGCGCGACGGAGCCGAATCGCCATTCGACCGAAATTGGCGCGACGAAGTGTCATTGGCGCAACCGTTCCACCAAGGGCAGGATGGTTTCGGTCAGGACTTGGTCGGTGATTGGGCCGATCTGCTTGTAGGCGACATGTCCCTGTCGATCGACGACGAATGTCTCGGGAACACCGTAGACGCCCCAATCGATGGCGACGCGCCCATCCAGATCGGCCCCGGTTCGCGTGTAGGGGTCACCCAGCTGGTCGAGCCATTTGGCGGCATCCGCCGGCCGGTCCTTGTAATTGATGCCATGGACCGGAACGATTCCAGCGCTCTTGAGGCGCATGAGGTGGGGATGCTCCGCCCGGCACGCGACACACCAGGAGGCGAAGACATTGACGAGCGACACCTCACCGTTGAGATCGTTGTTCGATAGTCCCAATGTTCTTCCCAGAACGGGAGGCAGGCTGAAAGTCGGGACCGACTTGCCAATCAGGGCGGACGGCAGCAACGAGGGGTCTCGTGGTAAGCCAATACTCAAGAGGATAGCGATCCCGGCGAACGCCACGATCGGCAACAGAAAGGCAAGGCGGCCTAGGCGCGGCAATCCCTTGCGCGACACAGCGAAGAATGATCGGGACATGCTTGGTCCTCTCGTCCTTTACCCCCATTCCACTGACTCAGAACGGAGAAAACGTGCTTGGCACTGGCCATTTCCGATATGGCGAGTGATTGGCGCGAGCGCCACGATTACCGAAAGGGGAACGGATTACGACTTCCGGCGCGCCGCCAACGGCGAACCCGAACAATTGGTCGTCAGGATCGAGGCGGGGAGGGTTCGGGACTAATAATGTGTGTTGGAACGGAATCGGCGGTCAAAACGAGCGATTGCCGGATAGCGGCTTGGGGAACGCCAGCCGATGGTGGGTCCAGCACCGGAAATACCGCGCACATGGCATCGCAACCAGCCGATGTCATGTCCATCGTCCCGCAACCCTTGCAATCCTGCAACATCGGGCCGACCGCGTTTTCAAGCAGGTTGGGGCCGCCCATCGCCATCGGCATCGAGACGGCAGTTACCTGCATGCCAGCAAGGACGGCCAGCAACAGAGCAATTTTGAGCAAGCGGCCTAGTACAGGTCCACGCATGGAATAATTATGCGCCTTCGGAAGCGGTTGCGCAAGACAATGCCGAGGGCGCGGCAGGGCAATCGCTTGAACGGTTCCAACGAGGAGATTTTGGCGCCATTGTCGGCATTTCTCTCGTCACCCCCGCGAAAGCGGGGGTCCATGGTGGGGTCAAACGGGTGTGCGACCCGCAAGACTGTACCGACGGCGCCATGG
>CAZIUB010000123.1:0-7409 GCA_964542425.1 uncultured Rhodospirillaceae bacterium
AGCCTTCGTCAGCGCGTGAATCTGGCACCTGTCCTCGTACTTGATACGCCGATACTTCTTGCTCATCCGTAACCTCTTGTTTTGCCAAGAGGTTGCTCCATCCGGACGTCTAAATTATGCACTGGCTACTTGAATCCGCGAGATGTTAAAGGAGTGAATTAGCGAAAATTCGATCGATCGAGGAAGGTTCGGCGATCTGTTAAACCGAATCGAATGGAAAATAGATTTTCCGCTGGAGAACACTTGAAAATGAGGTTAGTTGTCGGAGCGGTTGACTGGAGAGGCCTCTGTCCGGCGCAGGGAGCGTCGGCCAAGGCCCATCAGGCCGGGCAGGCCGATCAAGGCGGCTGAAATTCCGACACCGGACAACAAGCCGAGGACGGGAACCACCACGCCGCCCAGCGCGCCGCCCAGGGGATGGCCCGATCGGATGGTCATGCGGATCATGGCGAAGGCGCGTCCCTCGCCTTGATTCGTCACTGTGCCGATTCGCCAGCGGCAAGCGACTTGCCGGCACCACGAAAGTGCCGGAGAATCAGCCAGCACCACCCCGGGGCGTTCATCGCAATGCCGAGTTGGGATCCAAGTCAGTATCTGAGATTCGCCGATGACCGGTTGCGGCCGGCACTCGACCTCGTGGCCCGGATCGATGTCGAGCGCCCGCGTATTATCTACGATCTGGGCTGCGGCCCAGGCAATGTCACCCGATTGCTGGCCGAGCGCTGGCCAGAGGCCCGAATCATCGGGGTAGATTCATCGGCCGCGATGCTGGCCAAGGCGCGTGGCGAAATGCCCAACGCCGAATTTCTGGAGGCCGATATCGGAACCTGGAGCCCGCTTGCGCCACCCGATGTCATCTTCAGCAACGCAACATTGCAATGGCTGCCCTATCACGAGCACTTGCTGCCTCGGTTGGCACGGTTCTTGGCGCAAGGCGGCACGCTTGCCATTCAGATGCCCCATTGTCACGACGCGCCATCGCACACTGCCATCCTTGCGACCGCAAGAGAGGGCCCGTGGGAGGCCAAACTCGCGGACGTTCGAAGCATCCTGCCGGTGACCTCGCCATCCGAATACTATCGGATCCTGTCCCCGGTCGCCCGGCACCTGGATATCTGGGAGGCCGAATATCTGCACGTTCTGGAAGGCGACAATCCGGTCGTGGAATGGACCAAGGGCACGGCGCTGCGGCCCCAACTGGACGCATTGGAGGAACCGGAGCGCGATGCGTTCCTCGCCGCTTATGCCGCGCGCGTCGCCGCTGCCTATCCCAGGGAAGAAGATGGTCGAACGCTGTTTCCCTTCCGGCGCATATTCATCGTGGCGCGGGTCTGAGGCCATCGGATCAAGTTCCGGGAATCGCGTGGGCGATTGCAATGGTGCCGGCTGCGGGATTCGAACTCGCGACCTACCGCTTACAAGGCGGTTGCTCTACCCCTGAGCTAAGCCGGCGCTGCTTTTGACGGTGGCTGGGCGAGGCATAGCGCGATTGGCCCATTCGATCAAGGATCGCCGGGTCTCCTGGCGGCCTTGACCCGGGAACCAGCGCTCGCGCATGGTGCGGCCCGAAATCGGAGGCAACATGCGTTTTTCACCTTTTGTCGAACGGATCGCCGGCGAAGGCGCTTCCGCTTGGGATCTGCATATCCAGGCGCTCAAGGATCGCCGAGCGGGCCGGAATGTCATCGTCCTCTCCATCGGCGATCCGGATTTCGACACCCCACCGGCCATAAGCGAGGCAACGATCGCGGCCTTGCGCGATGGCGACACGCATTACAGCGACATCCTGGGCCTCATCGATCTGCGCCAGGCGATCGGCGAATGGCATCGGGCGCGATCGGGCCAAGAGGTCGGGGCGGAGAACGTGGCCGTGGTGGCCGGCGCGCAATGCGGCCTGTTCGTGGCGGCACAATGCCTAATCGGACCCGGGGACGGGGTCGCGGTCCTAGAGCCGATGTATGTCACCTATGAGGCCACCGTCCAATCGACCGGCGCGCATCTGATCCGAGTGGCCCAGAGGCCGGAGAACGGCTTTCACCTGAACTCGCTTGATCTGGAAGCGGCGATCACGCCGGCGACGCGGGCCATTCTCTTCGCCACGCCCAGCAACCCGACCGGCGCGATGATGGCCCGCCGGACCCTCGAACAGGTGGCGGAGATCGCGATTCGCCACGACCTCTGGGTGGTGGCCGACGAGGTCTATGCCATGCTCACCTTCGAGGGCGAGCATGTCAGCATCGCCGGTGTGCCGGGGATGGCCGAGCGCACGGTGACCATCAACTCGCTGTCGAAATCCCACGCCATGACCGGCTGGCGAATGGGCTGGATGGTGGCGCCGCCGGAACTGATCCGGCACGCCTTCAATCTGGGATTGGCGATGCTCTATGGGCTGCCGGGCTTCATGCAACGGGGCGCGCTGGCCGCGTTCCGCTTGGAGATTCCGGAAGTAGCGGAAATGCGCGAGGCCTATCGGCGCCGGCGCGACCGAGTGAGTTTGCTGCTCACCCAGGCGCCGCTCATCAAGGTGCTCACGCCCGAGGCCGGCATGTTCATGATGCTGGACGTGCGCCCGACCGGAATGAGCGCCCGGGATTTTGCCTGGCGGCTCTATCGGGAGACCGGCGTTGCGTTGCTCGACGCCACCCACTTCGGCGTGAGCGCCGAGGGCCATGTGCGGCTCTCCTTCGCCACCGACGATGCCAGCCTGGAGGAAGCCTGCCGGCGCATCGTTGCCTTTGCAAATGGCCTAGCGGCGCGAGCGGACGTGGCGTGACGGCCGGGAACATCACCGGCCTCAACGAATATTCGCGCCTGCGCCAAGTCGCGCTGCGGCCGCCACTTGCGGCGCTTCTTTCACAGCGGAACATTGATTCCAGTTGGCGGGCGCTCAACTACCATTGCGCGCCCGATTTCGATCTTTCCATCCGCGAGCATGATGCGCTGGCCAAAGTCCTGCGCAAGGCCGGCGCGGAGATCGTCGAACTGCCCACCGATCCCGCCCTGACGCTGGACAGCCTCTATGTTCGGGACGCTTCTGTGCTTGCGCCCAGCGGCATCGTGCTTTGCGCGATGGGCAAGCCCGCCCGTGCCGGCGAACCGGCGGTGAATGGTCGCGCGCTTGCCGCCGCCGGCATTCCCGTCTTGGGTGCCATCACCGGCGATGGCCGCCTCGAGGGTGGCGATTTGATCTGGCTGGACGAGGGCCATGCGGCGATCGGGCGCGGATACCGCACCAATGACGAGGGCATCCGCCAATTCAAGGAGTTCCTTGGCCCGGCTGTCCATGTCGAGATCGTCGTGTTGCCGAATTACAAGGGGCCGGGCGATGTCTTTCACCTGATGTCGATCATTTCGCCGATCGATGCCGATCTGCAGCTCGTCTATTCGCCGCTGATGCCGGTCTCGTTCCGGGAGTGGTTGCTGGCACGGGGCCAGCGTCTGATCGAGGTGCCGGACGCGGAGTTTCCAACCATGGGTTGCAACGTGCTGGCGATCGCGCCGCGCGAGGTGGTGATGCTGCGCGGCAATCCGGTGACCGAGGCAAGGCTGCGCGAGGCCGGTTGCCTCGCCCATGCCATCGCCGCCGATGCCATTTCGGTACCGGGCCAGGGCGGCCCGACCTGCCTTACCCGGCCGATCCGGCGCTCATGACGCCTGGAACCCGGCCAGCGCCCGCTCGAACCGGGCGCGGTTCTCCGCCGTGTAGGCGGCGAAGTCGAAATCGAGATCGGAATGGATCTCCGAAATCATGCTCCACATGGTCTCGCGCAGGAGCGAGGCGCATTTCATGGCATGGTAGCGCCGCCACAGATCGTCATTGGCCGGTCGCTCGAAATAGAGCTCCAGGAGCCGGCGCTCGCTTGTCGCCGGCACTTCGTTGTTCGACGCCAGATTGGCGAGATCGAACAACGGCGAATTGAAGCCGGCGTAGTCCCAATCGATCAGCCACAGCCGCTGGCCGTCATCCAGCAAATTGCTGGGCAGGAGGTCGTTATGGCCAAAGACAAGTTCGATAGGCCCGATTGCCGTCTCAAGGGTCTCGGCAATTGCCATCAGGCGATCGAGATCGGGGAGATGGCGGGTGCCGGCATCCTTCAGGGAATGCGCGTAGTCGCGGAGCACATGGAACACCCAGAAGACGAGCACAGGGCCGCGCACATGGCGTGGCATGTCCCGGTGGCAGCGTTTGACCAGCGCCAGCACCCGTTCCAGCATCGCTGGCTCGCGCACCGATTGCGCATCGAGGGTTCGCGCAACGACGAATTCGAACACCAGGGCGCCGGGCTGAAGGTGGATCAGCGCGGGGGACAAGCCGCAAGCGGCCGCGGCGCGGCTCGCCGCCGCCTCGTTGAAACGCATGACCCCGTGCACCGGAATGTCGACGCCGATGCGGACGAAATACTGGCGGCCTTTGTCGGCGACCAGGAAATTAGCGTTGGTGATGCCGCCCTTGATCGGCTTCGGGTCGACCGGGCCGCTCCAGCAGGTCAAGTTTTTCGCCGTCTCGATGGCGCTCATGCGGTTCCCCTCGTGCCAACTTTCGAGTATGCCTGATCCATGAAACGCTCCAACGCCGCGACGAAAGTCGGGCCGCATGTAGCCAAATGATGTGTCGCCCGCCGGCGTGTACCGGCGGAGCCATTTGACAAAAAATCGGCCTTCGGCGACGGCGGGTACTAGGGGGTGGCGGCGCAATCTGGCACACGTGAATTGAATCGGCAATTGCTAGGTACTGGCCATTGCGGAGCAAATGCCGATCGGTATTGTGCCGGTGCGAACGAGGGTGGCATGAACAGCGAAATGGAATCGGCGGCGGCGCGAATCCTTCGCGAACGCTATGGAATCGGGGGCCAAATCGATGCGCTTCCGGGCGAACACGATTCCAATTTTCATGTGCTGAGCACCGACGGCGTCGAGTTCCTCTTCAAGATCCATGCCGCGCATTGGACCTTGGCCGAAGTGGAATGCCAGGCGGCGGCGCTGGAGCACCTCGGCCGCGCCGATCGCCAGATCGGTGTTTCGCGGCTGGTGCGCGACCGGGCGGGGCGCGCGCTTTCCCCGATCGAGCTCGAAGGTGCCGCGCGGTGGTGCCGGCTGACCACCTGGATGGCGGGAACGCTCTGGGCCGAGGCGGGAAACCTGGGTGCATCCTCGCGCCGGTCCCTGGGCGAATTCCTCGGCCGGCTCGATCACGCGTTGGCGAGCTTTGCCCATGCCGGGGCCGAGCGCGCCTATGGCTGGGATCTGGCGCAGGCCGAACGGCATCTGCCGGGTGTCGATCTGATCGCCGATCCGGAGCGGCGCGAGGCGGCCGGCCAAGTCCTGAGGCGCTTCGCCGAGATCGTGAAGCCGCGCCTTGGCGATTGCCCGGTCCAAATCATCCACAATGACGCCAACGACCGGAACATCCTGCTTGACCCCGAAGGGCGGGTGGTGGCGCTGCTGGATTTCGGCGACATGGTGCGGTCCCACCGGGTGAGCGAATTGGCCGTGGCCGCCGCCTATGGGGCGATCGGGGCCGCCGATCCGGTGCAATCGACTTGCGAAATCGTCGCCGGCTATTGCGACGAGAACCGGCTCTTGGAATGCGAGGGGGATCTCCTCCTCGATCTCATCGAGACGCGCTATGCGGTGAGCATGGTGATGGCGGCGCGGCAATCGCGCGAGCAGCCCGACAACGCCTATCTGCTGGTGAGCCAGGATGCGGTCTGGAAGGAATTGCGGCGCCTGCGTGCGGGCCGCGACCGCTTCGCTTCGCTACGCTTGCGATCTTCCGCCGGCTGGGAGCCAGTACCCAATGCCCGGCGCATCCTGCGATGGCTGGAACAAGAGGCGTGCCCGCCACCGATCATGACATTGCCTCAGGAATTCGAGGATTTCGCGGTCCTGGAATTTGACCGAGCGGCGATCCTGGCGCTGGCGCAAGGTGGGGGCGAGCGCGACCGTGTCTACGCCGCATGGGTCTCCCGAGAACTCGAAAGGTCACGGGGGAGGGTGGCGGTGGCGCCCCATGGCGAGGATCGCGCGCTCGATCCCCAAACGGGCGGGAGCGATATTCACCTGGGAATCGACGTCTTCGCACCCGAGGGCACGGAAATCCTGGCGCCCTTCGCCGCGACCATCGAGCAGGCGGGAATCGATCGCGCGCCCTTCGGCTTTGGCGGGTCCTTGCTGCTGCGCCACGAAACCGGCGATGGCACGCCATTCTGGATCTTCCTTGGGCATCTCGATCCCAAGAGCATCGCAAGCTGGCGAAGGGGCGAGGCAATCGAGGCGGGTGCCCCGGTCGGGCGGCTTGGCGACAGCGCCGCGAATGGCGGCTGGCCATCGCATCTGCAACTGCAATTGTGGACCGAGCTGTTGCATGACGAGATCGCGGCGATGCCGGGCTTGTGCCAAAGGCGGGATTGGGAAATCTGGCAATCCTTGTGCCCGGACCCAAATCTGGTGCTGGGCCTGCCGGTCAATGCATCGCGCGTGGTGGCGCGCGAGGGCGACTGGCTCGAGGCGCAACGCCGCCGCCATGTCGGGCGGGTGTTCAGCCTTGCCTACAAATCACCGCTGAAAATCGTCGGGGGCAGCGGCTGCCATCTCTTCGACGAAGGAGGCAACGCCTATCTCGACCTGGTGAACAATGTCTGCCATGTCGGGCATTGCCACCCGCGCGTGGTCGCGGCGGGCCAGGCGCAGATGGCGCGACTCAACACCAACACGCGGTATCTGCACGACATGATGGTCGAATACGCGCGGCGCCTGACTCAAACCCTGCCGCCGGAATTGAGCGTCTGTTTTTTCGTCAATTCGGGAAGCGAGGCCAACGACCTGGCCTTGAGAATCGCGCGTGCCCATACCAGGCGGCGGGACATCATCGTCCTCGATCATGCCTATCATGGCCATCTTTCCTCGCTCATCGAAATCAGCCCCTACAAATTCGCCGGACCAGGCGGCGAGGGGCGGGCGGAACACGTGCAGGTGGCGGAAATGCCGGACCTCTATCGCGGCCGATTTCGATATGGCGACGGGGAAGCCGGTACGCGCTACGCCGCCAGCATCGGCGAAATCATCGCGGCACTTGGCCGCTCTAGCCGCGCTCCGGCCGCGTTCATATGCGAATCGATCCTGGGAACCGGCGGACAGCTGGTGCTGCCGGATGGCTACTTGCGCGCGGCCTATGCGATCATCCGCGAAGCGGGCGCGGTCGCGATCGCCGACGAGGTCCAAATCGGCTTCGGGCGCGCGGGCCATCACATGTGGGCGTTTGAAACCCAAAGCGTGGTGCCCGACATCGTCACCATGGGAAAGCCGATCGGGAACGGGCACCCGATAGCGGCGGTCGTGGTGCGCCCGGAAATCGCGGCCTCGTTCGTGACCGGCATGGAATACTTCAACACCTTCGGCGGCAATCCGGT
>CAZIUB010000124.1:0-16640 GCA_964542425.1 uncultured Rhodospirillaceae bacterium
CTGGCTGGTTCGCCATCGGCGACTCCTTTGCTGCTGGAATCACTGAATCAGAAATCTATCCCGCGGAACAGGGGGTTTTTAGAGGTGGCCTTGAATCAGAATGACAAATCAAGTGCAAGCGATTAAATCAGAGGCTCCCTAAATAGATGGTACCCGCCGGCGGGTCCGGGCGGAGTCACATAGGCTCGAATCAGCCAACAGCGACGGCGGGTACCAGCCCGGACTTCCGGAGTGCCGCATCCACGGCCTGGCGCGAGGCTTCGGCGATCGGGGCCAAGGGCAGGCGCAAATCGGGCTGGCACAGGCCTAGCCGACTGAGCGCGTATTTGACCGGGCCGGGACTGGATTCGCAGAACAGCGCCTTGTGCATCGGCATCAGGCGCTCGTTGATCGCCTGGGCGGCCTTGATGTCGGCCTTGCGCCAGGCGATTTGCAATTCGGCCGTCAGCCGTGGGGCCACATTGGCGGTGACCGAGATGCAGCCGTGTCCGCCTTGCGCCAGGAACGGCAGCGTGGTTGCATCCTCGCCCGACACTTGGCAAAAATCGGCCCCGCAGGCCATACGGGTCAGCATCGGGCGTGCGAGATCGGCGGTGGCATCCTTGACGCCGATGATGCGCGGCAATTTGGCCAGTCTCGCCATCGTGTCCACACTCATGTCCACCGCGCTCCGCCCCGGGATATTGTAGATGATGATCGGGATCTCGACCGCGTCGTGCACCGCTTTGTAGTGCTGATACTGCCCCTCGGGCGTGGGCCGGTTGTAATAGGGCATGACCAGGAGTGCCGCATCGGCGCCGGCAACCTTGGCGTGCCGGGTCAGTTCGATCGCCTCGGCGGTCGAATTCGATCCGGTGCCGGCGATCACCGGCACCCGTTTGCCGGAAGCGGCGATGCACAATTCGACCACGCGTTTGTGTTCGGCATGGCTCAAGGTCGGCGATTCGCCGGTGGTGCCGCAGGGCACCAGCCCATCGATACCCTCGGCAATCTGCCATTCGACCAGCTTCTTGAAGGCATCCTCGTCCACCGCGCCATCGCGGAATGGCGTCACCAAGGCGGTAATCGAGCCCTTGAACATGGTCATTTGGGCATCTCTCCGACAATCGGGGCGGAAAGCCTCGCGCCCGTGCCAACTTTCCACGAACCGTGATACATGAAACGATTCCATGGTTCCAGGAAAGTTGGCACATGTCACCAGATGATCGCACCCGCCGGCGTGCGACTTCCAGGGTCATTTCGCTCGAATCGCCCTGCCGCGACTGCAGCCACTAGCCGCAAAATAGCCGCGAGGCGGGCGGCGATAGAAGCGAACCGGGCGATCTGCCCGATTCATCATCGAATATTAAGATACTCGTGCCAGAATGGCGACGCTTCGCCGCCGTCACGGAGATCACCTTGGCCAGGTTCGGGTTATCGCGGCTCTTGGGTTTAGTGCTGGTCCTTGCCCTGGCGGCGGGCTGGCCGGCGCCAGCCATTGCCGATGAGCTTTCGGCCAAGGATCAGGGCATCTACCGCCTAGCCTTCGCGGCCATCGCCGCCGAGCGCTGGACCGAGGCCAGGCAACTCGCGGCCACGGCCCGCGACAAGTTGCCGGCCAAGGTCATCCAATGGCTCGACCTGACCCGCCCCGGGCCTGGCCGAGCGTTCGACGAAATAGCCGCCTTTCTGGTGGCCAATCGGGATTGGCCGCGGCGCGAGACGCTGATGCGCCAGGCCGAGCGCGCGATGCCGAAGACCCTGGCCCCAGAGCGCGTCTTGCGCTGGTTCGACGGAAGGACGCCAATGACCGCCGAGGGGGCGGTGCGGCTCCTGGACGCGCTTCTTGCCTTGAAGCAGAAGCCGCTGGCCGAACGGGTGGCCCAGGAGGCCTGGATTCATCTCGATTTCGATCGCGCCCAGGAAGACGAGTTCAAGCGGCGATTCGGGCATCTTTTGCATCAGAAGGCCGATCAGGCGCGGCTGGACCGCCTGCTTTGGGAGGGTCAATCCGATCAGGCCGTGTGGATGCTTCCACGGGTGGATGCGGGCCACAAGGCGCTGGCGCGAGCGCGAATGAAGCTTGCCGCCTCCACCCCGGATGTCGATCAAGCGGTGGCGCAGGTGCCCAAGGCGCTACGTCAGGATTCCGGCCTGATCTTCGAGCGCGCTCGCTGGAATCGCCGCCGTGGCAATGATTTGCGCGCCGCCGAGTTACTGGATCCACCGCCCAAGGAAATGTCCGATCCGGCCCGATTCTGGGACGAAATAAAGCGAGCGGCGAGGGAATCCATCGAGCGCGGCGAGTACAAGCGCGCTTACCGACTGGCAGCCGGCCATGGCACGCTTGGCGGCGAGGCCTTCGTCGAGGCGGAATTCCTCGCCGGATGGATCGCCCTCCGCCAGCTCAAGGACAGCCGCATGGCATCCCCGCATTTCGTGCGGCTTTATGACAATTCCAAGTCGCCGATCACGCGCGCGCGGGGCGCGTATTGGGTGGGTCGCGCCTTCGAGCAGATCGGCGACAAGCCCACTTCCCTCTCCTGGTACCGGAAATCGGCGGGCTATGTGCTGACGTTCTATGGCCAGATGGCGGCGAGCAGGCTGCCCGGCGGCAAGTCCATTGCCCTGCCCGCGACACCTCGGCCGACCGCCGACGAGGCCACGCAATTCGCCAACCAGGAATTGACGCGGGTGGTGCGGGCGTTAGCGGCACTCGACCAGGAAGAACATGCCAGGCTCTTCTTGCTGAAGATGGTCGAAAACGCGACCAGGCCGGCACACCAGGCACTAATCGCCGATCTAGCGGCGGAGATCGGGCGCAAGGACTACGCCATCCAAGTCGCCAAGGCGATCCGCCCGAGCGGATTGGAGTTGACCCAGCATCTTTACCCGATGGCCAAGATCGATTTCCAGGAAATGCCGGAGCCGGCACTCATCCTCGGTATCATTCGCCAGGAAAGCGCGTTCGATCCCGAGGCGATAAGCCCAGCCGGCGCCAGGGGATTGATGCAGCTCATGCCGGCGACCGCGCGCGCGGTCGCGACAAAGGCCGGCATCAACTATCGCGAGGCCGAATTGACCCGCAGCGGCTCTTACAACATCTCGCTGGGCCGGGCTTATCTGTTGCAGATGTTGCGCGGTTTCGGCGGTTCCTACGTGCTGGCCGCCGCCTCCTACAACGCCGGGCCAACCCGAGCGGTCGAATGGATGCGCAAGAACGGCGATCCGCGCCACGGCAAGGTCGATGTCATCGACTGGATCGAGAGCATCCCGTTCGACGAGACAAGAAATTACGTCCAGCGGGTGATCGAAGGCGTGCAAATCTATCGAGCGCGGTTGAATGGCGATATGTTGAGCCCGGTTCCGGAGAAGGACATCGGGCGTGCCGCCGAGGGCTGAACTCCTCCCCAGTATCGATGATGTGCGCAAGGCGGCCCTTCGACTGAAGGGCGAGGCTTCGCGCACACCCTTGCTCGAGGCCCGGATGGAGGCCCGCATCCCTGGCCCGGTTCGCTTCGGGCGCGTGTTCCTGAAACCCGAAATCCTGCAAGTGACCGGCTCCTTCAAGTATCGCGGCGCCTTCAACAAGATCGCCAGCGAAATCACCCGCTCGCCTGGGCTCGAGGGCGTGGTGGCGTTCTCGTCGGGCAACCATGCCCAAGGCGTAGCCGCGGCAGCCAGGCGCCTTCAGCGCCAGGCGGTGATCGTGATGCCAGAGGACGCGCCCTCGACCAAGATCGCCAATACCAGGGCGCTGGGCGGCGAAGTGGTGCTCTATGATCGCTACAGCCAGGACCGCGAGGCGATCGCGCGCGCGATCGCCACCGAGCGGGGATATGCGCTGGTGCCTCCCTACGATGACCCCGCGATCATCGCCGGCCAGGGGACGATCGGGCTCGAGATCGCCGAGGACATGGCGGCAATGGGAATTGCCCCCGAAATCGTGCTGGCGCCCTGCAGCGGCGGCGGGCTGGTCTCGGGCGTGGCACTCGGGATCACGGCCCAGTTCCCGGAAACGCTGATCTATTCCTGCGAGCCGGCGACGCTCGACGATCACGCGCGCTCTTTGGCCCTGGGGAGGCGGGTCGAGAACCCGCCCGAAGCGCGCTCGATCTGCGATGCGCTGATGTCGCGAACGCCGGGCGAGCTTACCTTCGCGATCAATTCCAGGCTGCTCAAGGGCGGGCTCTCGGCGAGCGACGAGGAAGTGCTGGCGGCGATGGCGTTCGCCATCCGGCACCTGAAGCTGGTGGTCGAGCCAGGTGGCGCGGTGGCGCTTGCAGCATTGCTTTCGGGGCGCGTCGAGACCAGGGGCAAGAACTGCGTGGTCATTCTCTCGGGCGGCAATGCCGACGACGCGATGATCCAGCGGGCACTCGCGGAAAACCCGGCGGCCTTATAGCGAACTACACCGCCAGCGACGATTACTTGAAATGCGCCTCGATGTACTTGACCACCTCGGCCACGCCCTCGTCGATCGACAGGCTATCGGTGTCGATGGTCAGTTCCGGCGCCTCGGGCGGCTCGTAGGGCGCGGTGACACCGGTGAATTCCGCGATCTCGCCAGAGCGCGCGCGCTTGTAAAGACCCTTGGGGTCGCGCTTCTCGCAGGTGTCGAGATTGGCCTTCACGTAGACCTCGTGGAAGCTCGCCCCGCCCGCCTCGCGGGCGCGCCTACGGTCGGAACGGTAGGGCGAGATGAAGGCGGAAATCGCGATCTGCCCGGCATCGGCGAATAAGGCCGCCACCTCGCCAATGCGCCGCACATTCTCCGCCCGATCCTCGGGCGAGAAACCGAGATTGGTGTTCAATCCCTTGCGCACGTTGTCGCCGTCCAGCACATAGACCAGATAGCCCCGCCGGAACAATTCCTGTTCGACCGCCATGGCGATCGTGGATTTGCCGGCGCCGGAGAGGCCGGTCAGCCACAAGACGCCACCCTTGTGCCCATTGCGGGTCACCCGTTGTTCGGTCGAGACACGGTGGGCGACCTCGGTCACGTTGGTGGATTTGATCGTTACCAGGCGGCGCTGGTCGGCATAGCCTTCCATGCTGATGGCGCCGCCGGCCACGATGTTGATTCCGTCCGAAAGCACGAAGCGGCCGGTCTTGGGATTGTTCTCGGCCTCGTCCACGGCCAGCATGGCGAAGGATCGCAGCACCACGTCGGCGATCTCGTGGCGCTTGACCTCGTCGGCCGGATGCGAGGTCAATTGTTCGGGGTCGTAGATGGCGCGGATTTCCTCGACCATCACCTGGGCGTCCCTGGTCTGCAAGCGCAGCCGGAAGGCCTGCCCGGGCTTCAACGGCTTGCGCCCGAGCCAGAACAGACGGCCGGCGAAGACATTGGTCTCGATCGGCGGGGAGGATTCGAGGCTCGCCATTTCGCCGCGCTCGACGAAAATCTGGTGATTCAGCGTGATGCCAACCGATTCCCCGAACCCGGCGCTGTCGGGCTGGCGAGCGTTCCAGGCCTCGATGCTGTTCACCCGCGCGACCTTGTTCGAGGGCGAGAACAGCAGCCGATCGCCGATCCTGAGCTGGCCGGTGACGATGCGCCCGGCGAGGATTCGCCGTTCATCGAACTTGTAGACGTCCTGGATCGGCAGCCGCAAAGGCAAGCGGCCCAAATCAGCGACGCCCTGGAAAGCATCCAGCGCGCCCACCAGCGTCGGTCCCTTGTACCAGGGCATTGCTTCGGAACGATGCACCAGATTGTCGCCATCGCGCGCGATCGCCGGAATGACGCAGCCGGGAACGATGCCGATTTCGGAAAGATATCGAGCGTACTCGGCCTTGATCGCCTCGAAATGGTGTTCCGAGCAATCGATGAGGTCCATCTTGTTGACCACGACGGCGATCTGCTTGATGCCGAGCAATCCCAGCAGGAAGGCGTGGGTCAGCGATTGCTGCTGGATGCCCTGGGCGGCGTCGATCAGCATCACCGCCGCCTCGGCCGAGGAGGCGCCAGTGATCATGTTCTTGATGAATTCGCGGTGGCCGGGCGCGTCGATAATAGTGTAGTCGCGCTTCGAGGTCTTGAACCAGATCTGCGCGGTGTCGATGGTGATGCCCTGGTCGCGCTCGGATTGGAAGGCATCCATGACGAAGGCCCATTCGAACGGCATGCCACGGCGCTCGCACATCGCCTCGATGGCCGCGACCTTGCCTTCGGGAAGGGTGCCGGTATCGTTGAACAGCCGCCCGACAAGTGTGGATTTTCCGTGATCGACGTGGCCGACGATCACGACCCGCATTAATTCGCGTTCCTTGGTCATTCCGGTACCAAACTCGAAGGGGCGTTCACATATACCCGGCGGCGCGCAGCCGCTCGAAGGCGTCCTCGGTCTCGCGATCCATGGCCCGGCCCGCGCGCTCCGGAGCCTTGGTCGCCTCCAGCTCGGCAATGATTTCGCCGATCGTGCCGGCATCGCTCGGCATTGGCTGGGTGATGTCCTGGTCGCCCAGCGACCGGTAGCGCTGGCCATTCTTGGCGAAATAGAGATCGACGACGGGGATTTCCTCGCGCTCGATGTAGCGCCAGATGTCGATCTCGGTCCAGTGCAGCAGGGGATGCACCCTGAGATGCGTGCCCGCGGGCAGATCGGTGTTGAAATAATCCCAGAATTCCGGCGGCTGATCGCGGAAATCCCACTCTCCGGCGGCGCCGCGCGGGCTGAACACCCGTTCCTTGGCCCGGACCGCCTCCTCGTCCCGGCGGATGCCGGCGATGATGCCGGTGAAGCCGTATTTCTCGATCGCGTTCTTCAGCCCCAGCGTCTTGCGCGCGGCCGAGCGGGCGGCGGGCGGCAGGCTGGGATCGACCGCCTCGATGGGCGGGCAATGATCGGCGATCAAATTCAGGTTCCATTCCTTGGTGAAGCGATCGCGAAAGGCGTACATTTCCGGAAATTTCTTGCCGGTGTCGATGTGCATGACCGGAAACGGCACGTGGCCCAGAAACGCCTTCTTGGCCAGCCAGACCATGACATTGCTGTCCTTGCCCAGCGACCACAGCATCGCCAGCTTGTCGATGCGGCTGAAGGCCTCGCGCAGGATATAGACGCTTTGGGATTCCAACCGATCCAGATGGTTCATCGCGATGTTCCGGGATTCATTTCACGCCGTGTTAGCGCTAAATTTGTCAATAGACTGGCCTACATAGCGGCCAAGGACGGGTTTCGCAACACTCCTAGTGGTATTGTTCCGACACATGATTCCCTAGGGCGATTCATGTGTCGGAAGCTGAACACCACTAGCATGATTGGGTTTGTGGGCCGATTCACCCGTGAGACACGTACCCCTTGCGGGGTACTATCCGTCAGGATCGGACCACTAGCGCAGGCATCCGATAGTTGGATTCTCGCAACTGGCGCGGGCGCTGGGGTGGACGATTTCACACAAAGGTGATTCGACCGGGCGCCGGGAAAGGATCAGCTTTGATGCGCTGCCTCAAATCAGGCATTTTATCCATTGGAGATTGAGCAATGACGTCAATTCGCAAAATCGCCGGCGCTACCCTGGCCGCCACCGCGGCGGCCATGATCCTGGCCGGCGGCATCGGCCTGACCGCTTCGCCCGCCAGCGCCGAGAGTGTCAGGTGCATGGGTATCAACGCCTGCAAGGGCCAGGGCTCCTGCAAGACGGCCAGCAATTCCTGCAAGGGGCAGAATTCGTGCAAGACCCATGGCTGGGTCGAGCAATCCAGCGCTGAGACCTGCACGGCGGCCGGCGGAATGGTCATCGAGGGCTAATTATCCAGTGTTGTGGTTCCAACGCTTGTTTCCCAATCAATCCCGTTGGAACCACAACACATGCATTTCCCGTTTGCTGGTGTGCCGGGCCGAATTGTCCCTAGAGCGGAATGTCGGTTGCGGAATACTAGCAGCGATCCTTTACAGCGCGAGCGCCGGGGCGGACCATACCCGGCGGTCGCGCTATTTTGGCGATCGAGATCTCGATGAATGCATTCGACGGATTCGGCCTCGGCCTCCGGCCCCCGCATTACCAGGACATCCTGGACGGGGCCGAAGGTGTGGATTGGTTCGAGATAACTTCCGAGAATTACATGGTGGGCGGCGGGCGGCCGCTCGCCAATCTATCGGCGATCCGCGCGCGCTATCCCATCGTCATGCATGGCGTGTCGCTGTCGATCGGCACCACCGATCCCCTCGATTTCGATTACCTCGACCGGCTGGGCGAGCTAGCCCACGGGCTTGAGCCAGCCTTCGTGTCCGATCATTTCTGCTGGACTGGTGTCGCCGGCCGCAATAGCCACGATCTCTTGCCGCTGCCGCTTACCGAGGAGGCGCTCGCCCATGTCCGTTCGAGGGTCGATCAGGTGCAGGAGCGCCTGGGCCGGGTGATCGCGCTCGAAAATGCCTCGACCTATGTGACCTTCGCGGAATCGACAATTCCCGAATGGGAATTCATCGTCGCGGTGGCAAGCGCCACCGGCTGCAAACTGCTGCTCGATGTCAACAACGTGCATGTCAGTGCCTTCAACCACGGCTTCGATGCGGCAAGCTACATCGATTTCATGCGGCGCGACCTCATTGCCTATATCCATCTTGCCGGGCACGAGGACAACGGCACCCATATCATCGACACCCACGACCACCCGATTGCCGATCCGGTGTGGGCGCTCTATCGCCGGGCGATCCAGCACCTGGGTAAGGTGCCGAGCATGATCGAACGCGACGACAAGATCCCACCCCTTGCCGAACTCGTCGGCGAATTGGACCGCGCGCGCGCAACCGCCGCCGCTTCCATTCCCGGGCCCAGGATCTCCGCGGCATGACGGGGCTGGCTCCGCGGCAACTCGCGTTCCAGGCGGCGCTCGTCTCGGGGGAGGCGCCGATCCCGGACGGGATCCTGGGCAACGAAAGGGAGCCGGCGTCGCGGATGTTCGGCATCTACCGCCACGCCTATTGGGCGAGGGCGGTGGAATCGCTCGGCACCGATTTTCCGGGCTTGAAGGCGTTGCTGGGCGAGAAGGATTTCGCCGCGCTGGCGCGGGAATACATGGGCGCGCATCCCTCGGTTCATCGCTCGATTCGCTGGATCGGGTCTGGATTGACGGAATTCGCGGCCAGCAATGCGCCCTATGGCTCCGATCCCTGGATCGCCGACATGGCGCGCCTGGATTGGGCGCTCGCTCATGCCTTTGACGCCAAGGACGAGGAGCCGGCGAGGCTTGCCGATCTGACGGACGTTCCGCCGGAATTCTGGGCCAGCCTGCGCATTGATTTCCATCCCAGCGTTTCCTTGTTCGAGGTCTCGACCCCGGTGACGGAGGCGCGCGCGATGCTCCTTGGCGACCCGCCGGGATCGATCGATCGAAGCCTGCGACGGGCAGTGAGCGTAATAACCTGGCGGTTCGGGCTCGACCTCAAATACCGCGAGCTACCGGAGGACGAGGCAAGCGCGCAGCGCCTGATGGCCAAGGGCGGTACTTTCGCCGACATGTGCGATCTCCTGGCCGCACCCGAGGCGCAGGCGCCGGCTCGGCGCGCGGGTGAAATTTTGCGGGGATGGCTGGAATGGGGCGCGATTGGGCGGGTCTGGCATGACGCGTTGGCATCGGCCTAGCATCGCCTTGATCGCGCTCGGCGCCCTTGCGGGCGCAATCCTCGTCGAAACCGGAGCGGCCGAGACCGCCGGGGGTTCCTGCGCCTATGAGATTTCGCTGCTCGATCCCGGCGCCGAGCGACTCTCGATCACGGTGGAATGCACGGAGGTTTCGGGCATCTCGGGATTTCGCGCCGAGGCCGACCGGAAATTCTGGCACACCGATGCCGAGCAATATGCCAAGGATCGCGGCCGGTTCGACCTCGATCTTGGCGGAATGGCGCGGGCGACCAACGATTTCCGCCAAGTCATGATTTTCGGCGCCGGGATCCTGGTCGCGCCCGAACTCTTGCTGCCCCTGCCGCAAGTCGATGGCGCGGTCACGCTGGAAATCCGCTTCCTGGTTCCGGAAGGGAGCGAGGTCATCACCGCGATCGCGCGTCAGTCCGATGGAACCCACGTGCTGTCGAGCCGGAATATTGGCGAGGCGGGCCCGGTTCTTCTGGGCACCGGGCTCTCCGCCCAGTCCCTCACCGGCGATCCGGCATTGCGGCTGGTCGCGCCGGATCGCGGCATGAAATTGTCGCGCCAGGAGATAGAGGCCTGGGTCTCCGCCGCCGCCCAATCCAATCGACGCTTCTGGGGCCAGTCGCCGGCGCCGGGCGGCCTGATCGTGGTGGTTCCGGCGCTGGGTCGAGGCGATGTGCCCTTTGGCCGCGTGCTTTCGGCGGGCGGCGCGGTGGTCACGATCCGGGTTGGCGAGGAGGCCGATGGACAAGCACTCCTTGACGATTGGGTCCTGACGCATGAGCTCCTGCATCTGGGCTCGCCGGTCATGCGCGACACCGGCACCTGGCTGAACGAGGGTATCGCCACCTTCTACGAACCCTTGTTGCGGGTGCGCGCGGGGTGGAAACCCGAGGACGAGGTGTGGCGCGAATGGATTTCACAGATGCCGCGCGGCATGCGGGCGATGACCGATATCGGGCTCAGCAATGCCGGTCGCGGCGGCATCTATTGGGGCGGCGCGATCTTCGTCCTGATGGCGGAGATCGAGGCCCTCAGCGCCAGCGGCGGCCAAGTGGGCTTCAGCGATTGCCTCCGCCGGGCCCTCGGCGAGGGCGGTAACACGATGGAGCGCTGGCCCAGTCGAAAACTGATCGATCTTTGCGACCGAATGCTCGGCGGGGATCGCCTCGCGCGCCTCCATGAAGCCCATGTCGCCAAGGGCTCGCCCATGGACCTGGACGAAACCTGGCGCCGGCTGGGCGTGGCGATGGCGGCGGACGGCGCCATCGCCTATGATGATACGGCGGAACTGGCCTGGGTACGCCCCTTGATCCTGTGGGGCGGGCCGAAGAGGCCGGAGCCGATTTCTAGTGCGGGATTCCATCACCCGGAGTGAGGAATGACCGAGGCTTGGTACCCGCCGTCGCAGCTCACTGATTCGAGCCAACTGGCCCCGCCAGTGCGCGCCGGCGGGTACGAACTGTTTGGTAACATGTGCCAACTTTCGCGAAATCATGGGAGCATTTCATGCATCACGCTATTCCGAAAGTTGGCACTAGCAAATCCGTGGCCACTTCCCTGCCACTCTCATCCGGCATCGGGCTGCGCGCCACCCATCACGGCGCCTTTGCCCAGCGCCGGCCGCACATCGGCTGGATCGAAGTTCATACCGAGAATTTCCTGGGCGCCGGGCCGGCGGTCGAGTTGCTGTTCGATTTGCGCCGCGACTATCCGATCAGCCTGCACGGCGTAGGTCTTTCACTGGGTTCGGCGGAGGGCCTCGATTCCGACCATCTCGCGCGGATCGCGGAACTCGTGCTGCGCCTGGAGCCGGCGGCGATTTCGGAGCATGTTTCCTGGAGCATCACGGGCGGGGTCTATTTCAACGATTTGATCCCGATCCCCTATGAGAGGGAGGCGCTGCAAGCGATGGCCGGCAATGTTCAGCGCTTCCAGGACGCGCTCGGGCGCCAAGTGATGGTGGAGAATCCCTCAACCTATCTTGCCTATGCCCATTCCGAGATGTCGGAACCGGAATTCCTCGAAGCGCTCACCCAACTGACGGGCTGTGGGCTGTTGCTGGACGTGAACAACGTGTTCGTAAGCGCGGAGAATCACGGCTTCGATCCGGTCGACTACCTGGCCCGAATCCAGCATCTGCCGGTCGGCGAGTTCCATCTCTCCGGCCACCATTTGCGCCGGATCGGCAACCGGTCCATCCGCATCGACGATCACGGGTCTCCGGTTTCCGATGAGGTGTGGTCACTGTTCGCGGTTGCACTCGGTGGGATCGGCCCCCGTCCAACGCTCATCGAATGGGACAGCACAATCCCCGAACTGGAGATCCTGATCGGGGAGGCGGCGAAGGCGCGAAACCATCTGGACCAGGCGATCGGATCGGCATGAGACTTTCGGAACTGCAGCGGCAATTCGGCGATTACCTGCTCGGCGGCGAGGGCGCCTCACTGGCGCGGGCGATCCACCGCGATCAGTTCGAGCCCCTGGAGCGTCTCGCCATCCATCGCAACAATTTCCTGATCAGCCTCGGCGAGGCGCTGGCGGCGAATTTCCCGGTGACGACGCTCATGGTGGGGCGTGAGTTCATGCTGCGCGCGGCGCGCCAATACGTGACGATCCATCCGCCGAGGGGACCCCGCCTGCTGGAATATGGGGACAATTTCTCCGATCATCTGCGCCGAATTCCCGGCCTCGCCGATTACCCTTACGTGCCGGAGATGGTCGATTTCGAATGGGCCCGCATCCTGGTTTGGGATGCCAAGCGCGAGCCCTTCTTGGCTGCCTCCGACCTGGCCGCCCTTGCCCCGGAGGCGGCGTTGGCATTGCCGGTCCGGCTGGCATGCCACGCTTGCGTGCTTCGCCATCGCTACCCGATCGTGGAATTGTGGTCGGCGCACCATTCCGCCGATCCCAAATTGGAAACGATCGAGCTCTCGTCCCGGCCGAGAGCAAGCCTGGTGTGCCGACCGGGGGATCGAATTCTCGTGCATGCGCTGAGCGAGAGAGAGGCCGATTTCCTGCTGTCACTAGTACAGCCGGCCGGGCTGGGGAGGGCGATGGCCTTCGCCGCAGGCGATCGGGCGGCGGGGGCGGCTATCACCATCGCGCTCGATCACGGATTGCTGGTCGCGGCGGCCAATGCCGGAAGGGTAGCCGTCATTCCGTTTCCTCCGTAATTGATACGCGTTTTGCATTGCAACAGGCGCGCTTCGGTCGTAACATGGCGGTCCTTCCCGGGTCGAGGCGACTGGCATGATGGAAATCTCCGATGCCGCGAGAAAGTTGAAGGAATTGCGCGACCAGGCCGGGCTGACGATGCGCATGGTGGCCGATTCGCTGGGCTGGAGCCTGACCCGGTATCAGCATTACGAGGATCGCTACAAACGCAAATATTTGCCGTTTGAACTGGCGCGGGCACTCGACGATGTGTTCGCGCGCCACGGCGGCGAGGCCGGGCAGGTACTGGCATTGGCCGGGGTCGAGCGTGGTCAGATCGGGGCAGCGCGCGAGACAGCGGTCGCGCGTCCGCTTGCCTTGAGCGCGGTCACCACGCAGCGCGATCTACCGGTGCTCGGCGAATTGCGCGACTCAACGGACGAATTCGCATTCAACAACGGCACGGCAAAGGAATTCGTGGACCGGCCGTCTTCGCTCAAGGGCGTGATCAATGCCTTCGCGCTTTATACGGTGGGCGAGACCATGGAACCCCGATTCTTCGCCGGGGAATTGCTGTTTCTGAATCCCAACAGGCCACTCACCCGACATTGCTTCGTCGCCGCCGAACTGGCGGACGGCAGGGGCCTGGTACGGCAATTCATCCGCCGCAACGAATCGGAAGTGGTCCTACGCCAACTCAATCCCGACAAGCAGATTCACCTCAAGCTCGGCGACCTCAAGCGCTTGTGTCGGGTGGTGGGTGCCCTGGAGACCTAGTTGTATGGGTCCGACACATGAATCCCTTGTAAACCCGCATTTCCCAAATGGGCTCGTGGATTGGTGCGGCGCAGCCACGATTCTGATGCAAGAATCAATGTTTTGGCTGCTCTGGAGACGACGCTGATGACGAACCCGATGGGTGAATCCGAGAACGAGCCTTTGAGGCTGGATTTCGACCATCGGCTCAAGCTGGATTTCCACGGTTCCAAGGTCACGTCCGACGCTGGACTGCTTGCGTACCGCGAACTCGATGATGCCCTTGGGTTGAGCGGCATGGTCGGCGATCAACTCGTCGATCCGCGTCCAGGCAAGAACGGCCAGCACGCAATGACAGGCTTGTTTCGCCGGTCCGTCTTCGGCCGTCTTGGCGGCTACGAGGACGTGAACGACGCCGACCGTCTGGGACGTGATCCGGCAATGCGTTGGATTGTCGGCGGTCGCGCCGTAGCGAAGCGGGCCGCATCCACCAGCCAGATGGGGCGCTTCGAGACAGAGGTGCTGACTCGGGCCGAGAACCAGGCGGCGCTGGTTGACCTGTCGGGACGCTGGATCGACACCGTGCATAGCCGCCGCCTATGGCGGCGCCAGCGTGAGACGTTCGACGGCCATTCGTACGGAGAGAAACGACGGGAGCGGTGCGCCTTGTTAACGGAAAATAGAGCCGTCAGCGGCCGGGCAAGGCCATGTTTGACGGGTGAGGCAACATCGGCGCTCCTATCGTATTCCAGATTGCCGCAGGGAGCCCAAATGGCTATTCTCACACTCGGAACTGGTATTCATCTGGGGAATGTCGGACAAAGGGAATTGCCGGTCGGTCTATAATTGTTTGACCCGTCACGGCTGGCGCTGGAGGGCATGATGCTCAACGCCAAGGAAGGGCCCCGAATCCGTCACTTGTTGCCCGAGGGTTCGCCCTACGAGACCATCGCGATCGACAAGCTGACGCCCCTCATCGGCGCGGAGATCGGGGGCGTTTCGCTTTCCAAACCGCTGTCCAATCGTCAGGTTGACGAGATCCAGCGAGCACTTGCCGAGAATCTCGTCATCTTCTTTCGGGACCAGACGTTTTCACCCGAGCAGCATCTGGCGTTTGGCCGCCTGTTCGGCGAGTTGCACGTGCATCCGGCTGCGCCGAATGTGGACGGCATCCCCCAACTTATGAAGATTTACGCCGACAAGGATTCGTCCAGGGCGAACGGCGAGGGTTGGCACACGGATGTGTCGTGCGATCTGGAGCCGCCGATGGGCACCATTCTCCACATCCTGGAGTGCCCGGCCCATGGGGGCGACACGTTGTTTGCCAACATGTACGCGGCCCATGAGGCGCTTTCCCCGCGCATGAAGGCATATCTGGCCGGCCTGACCGCCGTCCATGACGGCGAGCATGTCTATCGCGGGCTCTATGACAATGACGGCCAGTCCGAGAAGGCGGTTTATCCCCGCGCCGAACATCCCCTGATTCGCACACATCCCGTCACCGGCAAAAAAGCGCTTTATGTGAACCGGGGATTCACGACTCGGATCGTCGGCGTTCCCATCGACGAGAGCGATGGGATTCTCCGTTATCTCTACGAGCACATGGAAAACCCGCTGTTCCAGTGCCGATTCCGATGGCGGCCAAACTCGATCGCCTTCTGGGACAATCGCTGCACGCAGCACCGCGCCCTGTGGGATTACTGGCCCCATACGCGTTCGGGCAACCGCGTCACCATCAAGGGCGAACGGCCGGTTTAGGGTTAGGCCGGCAACGCTTCCAAGCAATCCACTTGCCGCTATCCGCCGTAAATACGGTAAATACGGAAATACGGTGAATACGGAGACAGTGCATTAAATAGCCGCGAATCAATTATGTAAACTGTCACCGAAATACCTCTCAGGCGCGATCGTCTCCCAGAACCGCACCGGCTGGCCGATCGGCGAACCCAGGAGCTCGCCATCGCGCATCACCATTTGGCCGCGAATGATCGTGGCCACCGGCCAACCCGTCACCTCCATCCCGTCGAATGGGGTCCAGCCGACGCGGGTCTTCATCCAGCCATTGGTGATAATCCGCTTGGCCTCGAGATCGACGATGGAAAAATCGGCGTCATAGCCGAGCGCGATCCGCCCCTTCCCGGCGATGCCAAAAAGGCGCGCCGGTCCGGCGCTGGTCAAATCGACCAGGCGTGGCAGCGTCAACCGGCCCAAGGCGAGATGGTTCAGCATCACCGGCAGCAGGGTCTGCACACCGGGCATGCCCGATGGGCTCGTGGGATAGGGGCGCGCCTTCTCTTCGCTTGTATGGGGGGCGTGGTCGGAGCCGATGCAATCCACTAATCCGCCGGCGAGGGCCGCCCACAGCGCCTCGCGGTGGCGCGATTCGCGGATCGGCGGGTTCATTTGCGCCAACGAGCCGAGATGCCGGTAGCAATCCGGGGCCGCCAATGTCAAATGGTTGACCAGGGCCTCCACGCTCGCCAAATCGCGGTTGAGGGCCAGCAAGTCCAGTTCCTCCGCCGTGCTCACATGCAAGACGTGGACCCGCCTTCCCGCACCCCGCGCCAGCGCCAAGAGCCGCGTGGTCGCCCGTAGCGCGGTCTCGACATCGCGCCACACCGGGTGCATCGAGGCATCGGCGCCACCCTGCACCAGGGCCAGGCGCTCGCGCAGACGGGCCTCGTCCTCGGCATGGACCGCCACCCGCCGGCGACCGTTCTCCAGCACCGCGCGCAGGCCATCGTCGTCGGCGATCAGCAGCGAACCGGTCGAGGAACCCATGAACACCTTCACACCGGCGCAGCCCGGCAGAAGCTCCAATTCCGCCAGCCGGTCCAGATTTTCCTCGGCCGCGCCGACGAAGAAGGCGTGGTCGCACCAGCTTCGGCCCTTGGCGCGGCGTAGCTTGTCCTCCAGATCGGTATGGCGGAGCGTGCTGGGGTTGGTGTTGGGCATATCGAAGTAGGCGGTGACCCCGCCGATGGCCGCCCCGGCGGAACCGGTTGCGAGGTCTTCCTTGTGGGGATGGCCCGGTTCGCGGAAATGCACCTGGGTGTCGATCACGCCGGGGAACAGGTGAGCGTGCTGGGGCAGGTGTCCGCGGTGAGGGAGCTGAACACGCGGAAGGGCGACCGGTTCCTGGCGGTGTC
>CAZIUB010000125.1:0-49573 GCA_964542425.1 uncultured Rhodospirillaceae bacterium
GCAATTCCTGGCCGGCACCGGCTCGATGCTGTCGTGGTGGGGCGACATCGGTTCGAACGCCAAGACCAGTGACAGTTCGGTCATCGGCGAGGTGTGTGGGTTCGACATCCTACCGGCCTCGGACGACGTCTACAATTCGAAGACCGGACAATGGGACAAGCTCTCGAGCGGCCCCAGTCATGCGCCCAACATGGCCTATATCGGCTGGGGCGTCTATGTGATGGCCCGGGTCGACAGCGATTCCCAGAAACAGAAGGCGGCCTGGAGTGCGGCCGCCCATATCGGCGGCAAGGACATCTCGCTATGGACGGCGGCCTATCCGTCGGGCTTCCAGCCCTACCGGAACAGCCATTTCGATGTCGCGGAATGGGTAGCGGCTGGTTACGACGAGGGCTTCATCAAATCCTATCTGGATTCGGAGGCCAATTCCTATAACCACCCGAACGCCGCCATCGAACCGCGCATCCCCGGCATCTTCCAGTATTACAGCGTCGCCGAGGACGAGCTCTCCAAGATCTGGGCCGGCGGCTCGGACGCGCAGACCGGCGCGGACAAGATCGCCGCCGCTTGGGAGAAGATCACCGACGAGATCGGCCGCGACAATCAAGTGGCGCTCTACAAGGCCTCGCTCGGTCTCTAGGGCCCGATCCGGCCGGTCTGGAACGCGGCGCCCTCACCCAGCTTCGGGTAGGGCACGGGCTCAAGGCCAGCGGCCCAACCCTACGCATCCCTCTCCCCCGCTTGCGGGGGAGAGGGAAGGGTGAGGGGGCCATCGGGTATAATTTTCTTCGTGCCATGTGGCTTGTCCTTTCATGCAGGTTGTTTCGTGCGTAACCCTGCCCCGCCAACACTGCCCAGAACCACGGGAGCCGCGATGGGCGGGATCGCGCCGTCACGAGCGATCGCGGGCAAGCGGCTGATCATTGCCGCGTCGCTGGCTTTCGTCGCGATGGCGCTGCTGCAGATCCTCTACGGCCTGGAAGTCATATCCTGGGGCTTCGCGACGTGGCGCCCGGTGCTTTACGCCTATGTGTTCTGGGGGATCGCGCTCGGCCTCGCTCAGGTCTGGATGCGCGGTGGCGCCGGCGAGAAGGCGCTGTTCCTGTTGCCGGCCGTCCTGTTCACCGTGGCGATGGTGATCTTTCCGACCTTCTTCGGCCTCTACATCGCCTTCACCGATTGGAACCTGAGCGCCTTCGAGGGCCGCCGCTTCAGCGGCCTCAAGAATCTCTTCGCGCTGTTTTCCGATCCCTATTATTGGAATGCGCTCGCCAACATGGTGTTCTATGTCGTGGCGGTGCTGGCGCAATATGTCCTCGCCTTTGGCCTGGCCCTGTTGCTGAACGCCGATATCCGCGCCCGCAAGTTCTTCCGCGTGGCCTTCCTGCTTCCATTCATGCTGAGCCCCGTCGCGGTCAGTTGGATGATCGGCAAGTCGCTGATGGAGTACCGCTTCGGCCCGGTCGCGACGTTGGCGCGGCATCTGGGATGGGAGAACCCGGCCTTTTTCGCCAACCCCTGGATCGCCAAGTTCAGCATCATGATCATGGATGCCTGGGTGTGGATACCCTTCCTGATGATCATGCTCTTGGCCGGTCTCCAGGCCCTGCCCAAGGAACTCTCCGAAGCCGCGAAGGTGGATGGGGCCAGCCCCTGGCAGTCGTTCTGGCAGATCACCTTTCCGCTGATGCTGCCGATCAGCATCACCGCCATCGTGCTCAGGATCATTTTCCAGCTCAAGCTCGCCGACATCGTGATCAACGTGACCGCGGGCGGACCCGGCGGGGCCACCGACACGGTGTCGAGCTTCATCTTCCGCGAATACCGCGACCGCTCCAATGTGGGCTACGGAACCATGCTCGCCGAATTCTATCTGGTGATCATCATCATCTTCGTGACCCTGTTGCTGAATTTCGTCGGCCGCTGGATGCGCAAGGTAAATTAGAATGCGGATGCAAGCCAGGCAATCCCCCGGGGCGCTCCAGGCCAGGCTGGTATCTAGCCGAGTGCTAATCTATGGCGCGCTCATGCTGTGGGCGTTCATTTGTCTGTTCCCGATCTATTGGACGGTTTCGACTTCGTTCAAGAACGCGGTCAACGTGACCCAGGGGCATCTCATTCCCTGGATCGATTTCCAGCCGGATTGGAAGGGGTGGCGATCGCTCGGCCTGTCGCCGGATACCATCGGCGAGACCTCGACCGTGCGCGAGGAATTCCTGAAGCGGTTCGAAAACAGTATCTCGGTTTCTATCGGCGCCTCGATCCTGGCGGTGGCGATCGGGTCGATGGCCGCCTATGGCCTCAGCCGCTTCGAGTACAAGTTCGGACCGTTCCGCAACAAGGACATCTCGTTCTTCTTCCTGTCGCAGCTGATCCTGCCCCCGGTCGTGCTGGCCATGCCGTTCCTGGTCCTCTACAAGGAACTGGCGCTCCTGGACAGCTGGATCGGGTTGATCCTCGTCTACACGCTGATGGTCCTTCCCATCGTGATCTGGATCATGCGCGACCAGTTCGACACCATCCCGATCGAGCTGGAGCAGGCCGCCCTGGTCGATGGCTGCGGCACTTGGAGCGCCTTCCTTTACATCGTGGTGCCGATAGCGCTTCCAGGAATGGTCGCCGCCTTCATCCTCAGCGTCGTCCTGTGCTGGAACGAGTATTTTTTCGCCGCCTTGCTGACCTCGACCGATGCCAAGACCCTGCCGGTGATGGTGGCGAGCCAGACCGGCTCGCAGGGCATCAGCTGGTGGTCGATGGCCGCGCTGTCGACGGCGGCGATCGGGCCGCTTGTCGTCATCGGCGTGTTCCTCGAGCGCTATATCGTCAAGGGCCTGACCGCCGGCGCGGTGAAGTGAGGCCCCCCTACGCGCGATTGGCCGACGCCGATGATCGCCACGCCTTACGGGGTATCGAGCGCCATATCGTCAAGGGCCTGACCGCCGGTGCGTTCAAGTAACGGGCACGTCGAGCGCCCGCATCAGATCCCGCGTCCGGGGATAGAGGTCGCGAAAGACCCGATATTGGCGCCGGTAGATTTCGGCATTGGCCGGATCGGGCGAAAATTCCGCGGCAATCGGATTCCAACGCTCCAGCGCATCGGCGCCGACATCGCCAACGGCCATCGCCGCCAGCAGCGCATCGCCATAGGAGGCACCGATGGTTTTTGCCCGCACGATCTGTTTGAGTCCCGACAAATCGGAAATAGCCTGCGCCCAGACCTGGTTTCTCGTGCCTCCGCCCACCGCCAGCACCCGGCGCGGCTCCTGGCCGATTCCGCGATAAGTATCGATGATGTGATTGGTGCCGCAGGCTATGCCCTCGAGGGTCGCCCGGAACAGATCACCCCTGGTGTGCGTGAGATCGAGACCGAAGACCATTCCCTTGGCCCGTGGATCATGGATCGGCGTACGCTCGCCGGAGAAATAGGGCAGCACGACGAGGCCCTTGGCGCCCGGCGGCGACGCTTGCGCCTCCGCGATCAGTGTCCCGATGGCCTTGTCCGGGTCAAGGTCGCGCGCGAATTCCCGGCGAAACCAATGGGTCAAGGTGCCGCTCGTGGACAAGCCGGCCATGGCGGCGTGGCGCCCAGGGAACAGCCAGGGGGCGTACCACAGGCGCGGGTCACGGACGCGCGCCTCGGTGACCAGGATCACGAAAATGGTCGAGCCGTACATGATCATCATGTCGCCGGGCTCGAACACACCGACGCTGAACGCCTCGGCGGCGGCGTCGACCGCGCCGGTAATGACCGGCGTGCCGGGGGCAAGTCCGGTCTCGGCGGCGGCCGTGGCGCTCACCGATCCGGCGATGTCGGTCGGCCAGGCGATACGCGGTAGAAAATCGAGATCGACAATGTCTGGGGCCAGCGAATCGTCCCAGCCCTGTTGGTCGACCAGGTACAGGGGCGCGCTATTGGCCGCGGTGTAATGATCGACCACCTGGGCGCCGGTCAGCCGATAGACGAGATAGGTGGTGGCGCTCACGATCTTGCGGGTTTTGGCGAAAATCTCCGGGCGGTGGCGTTTCAGCCAGAGAATCTTGGGCACCACGGATTGCGAGGAGAGCGCATTGCCGCAGCGCTCGACCAACGTCTTCTCGCCGATCCGCTCGGTCAACTCGGCGACTTCCTCGGCCGCTCTGGTATCGACGCCATATAGGGCGGCGTTCATCAAGGGCTCGCCCTCGGCATCGAGAGGCAACATGCAGGGCCCAATGGCGCTGGCGCCGATCGCGGCAATGGATCGGGGCGCCACGCGGCTGTCGGCCAGGAGCTTATGGCTGATGAAAACGAAATCGCCCCACCAATCCTCGCGCGGGCGATGCTCCGCCCAGCCGGGCCTAGGCACAATCATCTGGTGGGGCCGGGCGGCGGTCGCGACGATTTCGCCCGAGCCATCGACGAGAACGCCCTTCGATTCGAAAGTGCCGATATCGATGCCGAGATAGTGTTTCATTCGATGAAGTCGTCGCGGTTCAGGCTGAACTTGCCGTCGATCCGGGCGATGCCGGCAATCAGCAGACGCGTCAGGCCCTCGAGGTCGGCGACGTCGCAAACCTCCAGCGAAGAATGCGTGTAGCGGGTCGGAAACCCGAGATCGATCGTGGCGACGCCATCGCCGACAACCTGGACATACGAGGAATCGGTGAGTGCGCCGATATGCGCGCTGCGTTGCAGGGGAATGTTCTCCCGGCGGGCGGTCCGCTGAAAGAGATCGACCAGCGCCGGATGCGGGATGGTCCCGTTCAGCGTGCCCCTGCCATGGAAGCTGAACAGGCTGATGGCCGGTCCGCCGCGCAGGCGCACATCGCCCCGGGCAGTCATGTCCGGCGTATCGGTCGCCAGAATGATGTCAAGCTGAATGGCGATATCGGGCGCAGTTGCGTGCGCGGCGGCGACGGCGCCGCGCAGATTGAATTCCTCCTGCACCGAAAAGACCAGATGAACAATCGGCCGCTTCCGCATCTTTCGCAGTTCGCCAGCGACGGCGATCATGACGGCGCAGCCGGCGCGATCGTCGACCGACGTGCCGGCAATGCGGCCGCCGCCAAGTTCGACGACATTGGGCGCGTAGACGACCGGGGAGCCGACATCGATCCCGGCGGCCAGCACCTCCGCCGCATCGATGAATCCGCAGTCGATGAACAGGTCCTGATAGGGCAGGACCCGGTACTTTTCGTCGGGCGTGGTGGCGTGGTGGCTCTTGTTGGCGATGATGCCGGGCACGTTCTTGCCCTTGGCCACGGGGAAAACGACCGATTGCGACGCCAGCGCCTTTTCCGGAACCCCGCCCACGCGTTCGACGCGGATGAGCCCGCTTGCCTCGATCTTGCGGACCACGAAGCCGAGCTGATCCATGTGGGCGAATAGCATGATCGATGGCGCCGCCGGGTCGCCCTCGAGGGTCGCGATCAAATTGCCCATCCGATCGGTGCGGGACGAGAGGCCGAGGTGCTTCAGCTCGTTGGCGATGCGTTGGCGGATCCGGCCTTCATGCCCGCTGAGGCCAGGCACCAGCATCAATTCACGCAACAGCGTGCGAAGCCTGCTCTTCAGCGCCGATTCCGCTTGCGGGCGCGCGGCCATTTTATCTTCCCCCCTCTAGTGTTTCGACCCCGACATTCCGCTCTTGGGACATGCCGGCCCGGAACACCGGCAAATAGGAATGGCATGTGTCTCGGTTCCAACGGGATTGATCGGGAATCAAGCGTTGGAACCACAATACTAGGACACCGATCTTGCCGGGCCGTTGCTTCCTTGGCAGGGCGTAATCGATGCCATTCCCGATCGAACCACTAGCGAATAGACCATGTTCTGGCAATATCGGGAAATGAAAAGACAACCGAGTTCGGCTGGATATCCACCAATTCTTTCCTGCGATCGGTCTTCCCAAGCCGGCGCTTGATCGAAGGCAACGCAATCGCCACGCCTTGCCGTGATGGTGTCATGGATCGGAAAGCGAGGAGCAAGACAGAGGCCGCCGAACGAATGTCTCGGGCGGGGTGCTGGCGACCCAATCCGGTGCGCCCCGCGCCAACCGGTTGTGTGCGCCACATTCGGCGATTTGATCGCATGCGGGTAAGCGGCGGGGTCGCGGGCGCGTAGCCATCAGCAAGCGCGGCGTCCGATCCTGGAGCGATTGCGGCGGCAGGGCGGGATCGTCGTTGGCGACGATCAGCCCTACGCGCTCGATCCAGCGGAGGATTACAGCATCACCATTCACGCCATGGAAAGGGGGTTGCTTCATCTGCAAATCGGGTTCCGCCAGGATCTGGTGGCGAGCGAAGAGGGCTTCAGGCGCTGGGCCAGCCTGTTTGCCGACGGCCTGGCGGAGATTTGGGCCGGATTTCGCGACCGGCGGCGGATCATCGGCGGTTACAGCGTTCCTCTTGTGTCGTCCGCGAATATTCCCTTGTCCCGGGTTTTCGGGTTGATCGCGGGATCGGGCCGTTCAGGAAAAGGGCCTGGCACTGAGCGCGGGAATTGACAGGTTGACGCGACCAAATGTCAAAAACCCAGCGACCCGAATAACCATTCCTAGCTGACTTTCAGCCTCGTCAACTTGACGGTTCCGGGCGGATCGATGGTTAAAGTGCGCATCCCAAATGCCGCTTTCCCTTTCCTGCTTAAGCGCATCGATTTTCCCGTTTCGCGGAAAAGAATTCCTGTTCGGACGAATCGCCAATTCGCTCGCAAGGCATTGCGATCACGAGGTTTCTTGATTTGGGTTTGCGGCGATGATTCCCAGGAAGTCAAAATTCCCTGTATCTTTCGCTGTTAGCAGGGAATGCTAGCCGGAGAACGCTTCGCGCCAGACTGGTTCCTCCGCCACCCGGTCTTCCGCGTTCTGAGGCAAAGACCGGAGGCATTCAAGATATCATGGGAATGTTGCTTGGATACGCCCCTTTTCGCGAGGCCATGTTTTCGCGGGAATCCGTCAACGCGACCGAGGCCCGCTGGGCGCTCCATGTCGTCCTTCGCCACCGCTCAAACCGGCCGATCCGGGTCGATGGGCATGTTTTGATGCCGGCGATGGATAAGGAACTCGGGCCGATGCCCGGCTTCGCCGAAGGTATTCGCTCCGGCGCCTCGCTGTTTCGAAATCTCGCGGTTGGGGGCGCCCAGCAAGCGCCGGCGCAATCAAGCCAGGGAGCGCGCGGATGATCCGCATGATCCCGACACGACCGTTCCAAGCTCAGCGTCCCGGCACATCCGGTCTTCGCAAGAAGGTCACCGTGTTCCAGGAACCGAACTATGTCGAGAACTTCATTCAATCGATTTTCGATGCGCTCGCGGGATTCGCGGGCAAGACACTGGTGGTCGGGGGCGACGGTCGCTTCTTCAATCGCGAAGTGATCCAGACAATCATCCGGATGGCCGCGGCGAACGGCTTCGGCCGCTTGTTGATCGGTCGCGATGGGCTGCTGTCGACGCCGGCGGTTTCGCATTTGATCCGGAAGCATGGCGCCTTCGGGGGCATCATCCTCTCGGCCAGCCACAATCCGGCCGGTCCGCAAGGGGATTTCGGCATCAAGTACAATTCCGGCAATGGCGGACCCGCTTCGGAAAAAATCACTGAAGGGATTTTCGCCAAGACGCGGGAGATCAACCAGTACCGTGTAGCCGAGGCACCGGATATCGATTTGGGAGGGCTCGACCGGACCAAGGTCGAAGCGATGATCGTGGAAGTCATCGATCCGGTCGGCGATTACCAGGAACTCATGGAGACGCTGTTCGATTTTGACGCGATTCGCGATCTCTTCAAATCGGGTTTCCGCATGCGATTCGACGCGATGCATGCGATCACCGGTCCCTATGCTCGCGCGATCCTGGAAGACACTCTGGGCGCGCCGGCGGGGAGTGTGGTCAATGGCGTTCCGTTGCAGGATTTTGGCGGTCACCATCCCGATCCAAACCTGGTGCATGCGAAAGAACTCCACGATCTCATGATGTCGTCGGCCGCGCCGGAATTTGGCGCCGCGTCCGACGGCGATGGCGATCGCAACCTGATCATCGGCCGACATCAATTCGTGACACCTTCGGATTCGCTGGCGATTCTGGCCGCCCAGGCCAAACTGGCGCCAGCCCATGCCAAGGGGTTGGCCGGCATCGCGCGATCCATGCCGACCAGCGCCGCCGCCGACCGCGTCGCCGAGAAGCTCGGCATCCCCTGCTTCGAAACGCCAACGGGCTGGAAGTTCTTCGGCAACCTTCTCGATGCTGGCTTGGCGACGATCTGCGGCGAGGAGAGCGCCGGCACCGGATCAAATCACGTCCGCGAGAAAGACGGGCTCTGGGCTGTCCTCCTATGGCTGAACATCCTGGCCAAACGGCGTCAAGGCGTGTCCGAGATTGTCAAGGAGCATTGGCGGATTCATGGCCGCAATTACTACTCGCGCCACGATTATGAGGAGATAGACGAGGCCGCCGCCCAGGGCCTCGTCAGGCGTTTGCGCGATTGCTTGGTGCGACTGAAGGGCACCAGTCTTGGCGGCCTGGTCGTCAGCGGCGCCGATGACTTTGCCTATGAGGATCCGGTCGATGGTTCGAGGACGAGCGGGCAGGGCATTCGCATCCTGTTCGAGGATGGCTCGCGCATTGTCTATCGCCTCTCCGGCACCGGCACGGCCGGCGCGACCCTGCGGGTCTATATCGAGCGCTACGAGCCCGATCCAACCAAGCATGGCCTGGAAACACAGGCAGCACTTGCTCCTCTCATCGGCCTGTCGCGCTCCCTGGCCGAGATCGAATCTCGGACTGGCCGGCCGGCGCCGTCCGTCATCACCTAGTGTTGTGGGTCCAACGCTTGATTCCCGATCAATGCGCTGGACCCACAACACAGGCCATTGGATTTGCTAGTGTTCCGGGCTGACATTCCGGGCGCGGAATGTCGGAGTCGGAACACTAGGCGGAGATAGCGATATATCTCTTTTCCGTGTCGGTGGGACGGGCATCGCCGCTCGGGGCAACAATCGAGAAGGACGGCGTGAACGTTGCCGTGGTATCGCGGCACGCCGACATCAGGTGGGCGGGCTGATTGACACATTCGGTCAATTTCTGGTACCGGTCTAATCCTCTGGTATGACAAGTACACCACCAGCCATGACCGCTATCCGTCGCCCTAAAATCTATGAAGAAGTCGCGCAACGGCTGGAGCAGCGGATTTGCGACGACACGGTGGTGCCGGGAGAGCGGCTGCCCTCGGAACGCGACCTGATGCGCGAATTCGATGTTGGCCGCCCGGCGGTGCGCGAGGCACTGTTTCATCTGCAGAAGATGGGACTGGTGGAATTGCGCGCCGGCGAACGGGCGCGGGTCACCCGACCGACGCCCAAGCTGGTGGTCGAATCGCTCTCGGGTGCCGCGCGCTATATGCTGTCGGAGCCGCACGGTGTGCGGCATTTCCAGGAAGCCCGCGCCTTTTTCGAAACTGGCCTGGCCCGCCATGCCGCCAACCACGCGACGTCACAGGATTTACGCGAGCTCAAATCGGCTCTGGATGCCAATCGCCAGGCGATCGGGGATCTGCGCCGCTTCGAGGAGACCGATATCGCCTTTCACTACAATCTCGCGATCATCCCGCGCAATCCGATCTACACCGCCATCCACGCCGCGATCGTGCGCTGGCTGGTCGAGCAGCGCCAGATCACCCTCGCGACCACTGGGCAGAGCGAGATCGCCTACCAGGCACATGCCGAGATCTATCGCGCCATCGCCGAGCGCGACCCGAATCGCGCGGAGCGGGTCATTCGCGCCCATCTCGACCAGGTATCGGATGCCTATTGGCGGGCGACGGAAGGATCGCAATGACGGGCTATGTCGTCACCGTCGACTTCAAGCTGATGCCGGGCGCGATGGATGAATTTCGCCGGCTGATCGAGGAAAACGCCAGCACCTCCTGTCGCGACGAGAAGGGGTGCCGACGCTTCGACGTGCTCGCGCCGAAGGGCGAGGCCGATCGCATCCTTCTCTATGAAATCTACGACGATCGCGCATCCTTCGAGGCGCATCTCGGAACCGGCCACTTCGCGCGCTTCAATCGGGAAAGTGCCGCGCTGGTGATCGACAAGAGGGTCCAGGAATTCGATTTCCTGCGCGAGGGATCGGCGGCGCCCTGATCGGCGGCCGGGAGCGGGGAAGGGCAAGTCATGAATAGAGGCCTGAAGGCGATGACGAGGGAAAGGAGCCTGAAGCTCGGGCATTTCATCGTCGAGTTCGCGACACCGGGCATCGGCCACATCCTGAAATCGGCTGGCTGCGATTTCGCGCTCTTGGATCTCGAGCATTCCGGATTCGGCTTCGAGACGGTAAAGGGCGCCATCCGCTATTTCGAGGCGGGCGGCGTGGCGCCGATCGTGCGCGCGCCGTCCAAAGATTACCACCACATCGCGCGTGCCTGCGACATGGGCGCCGAGGGCGTCATGGTGCCGATGGTAGGAAACGCGGCGGAGGCGCGCGCGATTCTCGATTGCATGAAATATCACCCCCTGGGCAAGCGCGGCGTGGCGCTTCAGGTTGCGCACGACAATTATCGCCCCGGCTCGGTTCCCGAGAAGCTTGCCGCCGCCAACGCGCGCACCACGCTCTTCTGCCAGATCGAGACCGCCGAAGGCGTGAAGAACGCCGATGCCATCGCCGCGCTGGAGGGCGTCGATTGCCTGTGGGTCGGGCATTTCGATTTGTCGGTTTCGCTGGGCATTCCGGGAGAGTTCGATCACCCCAGGTTCAAGAAGGCGATCGATCGGGTGATCGCGGCCACGCGCAGGCACGGCAAGTCGCTGGGCCGCCTGGTGCCCAATGTCGAGACGGGCATCGCGCTTTATGGGCAGGGCTTCGATTTCATCTGCTATTCCGGCGACGTCTGGGTCTTGCACAATGCGCTGGCTGAAGCGGTGACGCTGCTGCGCGAGGCGTGCAAACCAAGAAAGGGAGCGAAAAAGTGAGTGGGAAATTCCGGGTGGCACTTTCCGCCGATTTTCGCAAGGCTGACCTGTCCCCGACCTTCCAGGATTTCGCCTTGGCGCCGTTGCATGCGGCCAAGGACGTGGAGACGGTATTCCTCGACCCGGCCAATCCGATCGCCGCCGACCAGGTGGCCGATTTCGACGCCCTCATCCTGCTGGCGCCACGCTTCGCGCGCGAAAGTATCCATACCAACGGCCGGCTGGCGGTGGTGGCGCGGTTCGGGGTCGGCTACGACAATGTCGATGTCGAAGCCTTGACCGAGGCCGGGATGGCGCTGGTCATCACGCCCGACGGCGTGCGCCGGCCGGTCGCGGTTTCGATTCTCGCCTTGATGCTGGCCTTGACCGGCAAAATGATGGTGAAGGACCGGTTGGCCCGGATGGGAGCGCCGGGCTTCGCCCTGCGCGGCAACCACATGGGCGTTGGACTTGTCGGCCGCACTTTGGGCGTTCTGGGCATCGGCAATATCGGGGCCGAGCTGTTTCGCCTGGCGAAACCCCTCGACATGAATTTCATCGCTCATGATCCCTTCGCCGACAAGGCGGTCGCGCGCGAACTTGGCATCGAATTGGTCGCGATCGAGGATCTGTTCCGGCGCGCGGATATCCTATCGGTGAATTGCCCGCTGACGCCCGCCACCCGGCATTTGGTCAATGCCGAACGCTTGGCCTTGATGAAGCCCAGCGCCTATCTCATCAACACCGCGCGCGGGCCGATCGTCGATCAGAAGGCTCTGACTGCGGTGCTGGCGGCAGGCCAGATCGCCGGGGCCGGGCTGGACGTGCTGGAGCCGGAGCCGCCCGATCCGGACGATCCGATCCTCAAGCTCGACAACGTGATCCTGGCGCCCCATGCCCTGTGCTGGACCGATCAATGTTTTGCCGGCGTTGGCGCAGCCGACGTGAAGGCGGTTCTCGATGTCCGGCACGGAAGGGTTCCGGCGGGCGTCGTGAACAAAGCTGTATTGGACCAGGCGCGCTTCAAGGCGCGACTGGAGGGATTCAAGAAGGCCTTCGGCGCCTAGCGGCGGGGGGCAAAAAAGAATTCCACTTGCCGGCGGGAAAACCTCCGGCAAGGGGGTAACAGGCGAGAGCTCAAGCGATCGCCGACACATGGGAGGACGACAATGAATCTGTTGCGGAAGACTGCATGGGTTGGCGCCGTCGCCGGTCTGGCGATCGGTCTGGCGGCCAACGCGTCGGCCGAAAGTGCGGCCGAGATCGCCGTGCGCGAGGCCCAGCCATACAAGGGAACGACCATCACCATCGTCTGGGAGGCGGGGCTGCAGGCGCTCGACCCGCTCAACTTCTCCGGACCAAAGTGGAAGGAACTGACCGGTATCGACGTGAAGGTGGTCGAAGTGCAGACCGCCGAGATGTTCACCAAGATCATGCAGGAATACCGCGCCGGCACCGGCGCCTATGACGCGCTCAATGTGATTCCGGCGTGGATGCCCGATCTGGCCCAGGCCGGCGCGCTCGAGGTTCTCGATCCCTATGTCGACAAATACGGCTTCCGGGACGAATTGCAGAAGATCGCGCCCACCTATCGCGACAACCAGATGATGGTGGACGGGAAAATCTACGGCTTCCCGGACGACGGCGATGTGTTCCTGATGTATTATCGCAAGGACATCTTCGGGGATCCGAAGCTGCAGGAGGAGTTCAAGGCCAAGGCGGGCCGAGACCTCTCGGTGCCCAAGACCTGGGCGGAATTCGCCGAAGTCGGCCAGTTCCTGACCGACAAACTGGCGCCCAACACCTATGGCGCGGCCTTCTTCCGGCAGCCGCCCTATACAATGTACATGTTCCAGGAGCGCTTCCGCAACGAGGGCGGAAAGTTCTTCGATTCCGACTCCATGAAGGCGGCGATCAATAGCGACATCGCCGTTCAGGTGCTGACCGGCATGCGCGACGAAAACAAGTTCATGCCGCCAGGCGTCGAGCAATGGGGCTTCGTCGAGAACCTGGCCGCCTTCCTGCAGGGCCAGTCGGCGATGACCATTTCCTGGCCGCCCTATGGCCGCTGGGCGGCGAACTATGGCACGGACCAAGAAGTCATGAGCTGGGTTCCAAAATCGACCATCGCCGGCAAGGTCGGCTATACCCTGCCGCCGGGAGGCCATCCGCAATTGGCGGCGGGCTTCGCGCTTTCGGTCGCCTCGACCTCGAAGAACAAGGACGCCGCCTATCTGTTCATCCAGTGGCTGAACAGCGAGGACGTGAGCCTCCAGCGGGTGCAACTGCCCTATGCGTTGCGTGACCCATTCCGGGATTCCCACTTCGTCAGCCCGGAATATCTGGCTAAATGGCCGGACGCCAAGGATTACCTCGCCGCCTTGGGCGAGGGCGCCAAGACCGGCCTGCTCGATCTGTCGCTGCTGCAGACCGACAAGTACGAGGAAGTGCTGCGCCAGGCGATCAGCAAGCTGTGGGCGGGCGAGGACCCGAAGGCGATCCTCGACCAGGCCGCCGGCGAATGGGACGCCATCACCGAGAAGATCGGAGTGGATAAACAGAAGGCCGTCTACCAATCCTGGGCGGCCAAATCCGGCGCCTATCCAAAAATGTAGACCGGATTCTCTTGCCAAGGCCGCAACCCCTGCTCGATCATCCGCGATCGGGTAGGGGCACGGTCCCGGGTGATATGCGGACGACAATTTCATGAATGGCGCTAGCGCCATTGGCGCCATCGGCGGGGGCCCGGGAATGGCGGGTGGCGTGTTGCGCGCGCCAGATCGTCACTTCAAGTACTGGCTGATCGCGCCGGCGATTTTCATTCTGCTGCTGATCGGATTGTTCCCGCTCGTCTACTCGCTGATCGTCAGTTTCCAGCGCCTGACCATGCTGGAGGAGGACACCTCCTTCGCGGGTCTCGCCAATTACGCGCAATTGTTCAAGGATGCGCGGCTCTGGGAATCGCTCCTGCACACCGTGCTGATTACGGCGATCTCGCTCCCGGCCGAACTCATCCTGGGCCTGTTGATGGCGTTTCTGTTCCTCGAGAAGCTGCCTGGGCGGGCCGTTTTCATTTCGCTCCTGGTACTGCCGACCATCATCTCGCCGATCGTGGCGGGCGCCACCTGGCGGCTGATGTTCGATCATCGCTACGGACCGATCAATCAGATTATTGGCTGGATCTGGGGCGAGCCCCTGACCTTATTGTGGACGGTCAAGCCGGATCTGGTCTATCCCGCGATCCTCGTTTGCGAGATCTGGCAATGGACGCCGTTCATGTTCCTGATCCTGTTGGCGGCCTTGTCCAATGTCGATAAATCGTTGACCGAAGCGGCGGAAATCGACGGCGCCGGTTTCTTGCGCACCTTCTTCCGAATCGTGCTGCCGGCGATTTGGCCGGTGATGGCGATCGCGATCCTGATTCGCGGCCTCGATCTGGCGCGTGTCTTCGACATCATCTGGGCCCTGACCTCGGGTGGGCCGGGCACAATGACCGAGACCATCTCGATCTACACCTATATCCAGGGCTTCCAGCAATTCGAGACCAGCTACACCGCCGCCATGGCCTTTCTGGTCATCGTGCTCCTGACCGTGATCGTGACCTGGTCGATCCGTCGCATGGGATTGGCGAAATGAACGCCGCTCGGCCATTCCTGCGCCGACCCGGCACCATCCTGGCGCTGCGTTACGCGGCGGCGGTGGCACTCACCTTGTTCTTCATCTTTCCGGTCTATTGGTTGTTCATCATTTCGTTCAAGACGCCGGAGGAGATCTTCGCGTTTCCCCCGGTCTGGTACCCCGATAGCATCCAATTCGCCAATTATCGCGTGCTGTTCAAGGACGGCGACGCGGTGACGGTGTGGAATTCGCTGGTACTCGCCGGTGTCAGCACGATCTTCGCCATGGTTCTCGGCACCATGTGCGCCTACTCGTTGGTGCGCTTCAAGACCGGGGGCGAAAATCTGGCGGTGTGGATCATCTCGCAGCGCATGATGCCGCCCATCGCCATCGTATTCCCGGTGTTCCTGCTCTACGTCTTCCTGGGCTGGGTCGACACCCATCACGGGCTGATCGTGCTCTATACCGCTTTCAGCCTGCCCTACGTGATCTGGATGATGCGGGGCTATATCGAGGAGATCCCGCTGGAACTGGAGGAAAGCGCGCTGGTCGACGGCTGCACCCGCTGGCAGGTGCTGTGGCGGGTGGTGTTCCCGATGGCTCGCACTGGCCTCTTCGCGACCGCGGTCTTCACCTTCGTCTTCGCCTGGAACGATTTTCTGTTCGCGCTGGTCCTCACCCGGACCGAAGTCATCACCTACACCGTGCAGGTGACCCATTATTTCGGCGGGCAGTCGAATTTCTGGGCCAAGATCGCGGCGATGTCGGTCCTGGGCACGGTGCCGGTATTCTTTACCGTGGCGACGCTGCAGCGTTTCCTGGTTCGCGGCATCTCGATGGGCGCGGTCAAGGGTTGAGGGAAAGGGCGTAAAATGGCCGATCTCAAGATTACCGGGTTGCACAAGCGTTTCGGCGCCGTGCATGCCGTGCGCGGCATCGATCTGGAGGTGCCGTCGGGGGAATTCACCGTCCTGGTCGGCCCGTCCGGCTGCGGCAAATCGACTTTGCTGCGTTCCATCGCCGGGCTGGAGGAAGTGGAGGAAGGCACCATCGAGATCGGCGGCAGGGTGGTCAATCATGTGCGCCCTCGCGATCGCGACATCGCCATGGTGTTCCAGAATTACGCGCTCTATCCCTACATGAACGTCTTCGAGAACATCGCCTTCGGCCTGCGCGCGCGCAAGACACCGCGCCTGGAGATTGACCAGCGCGTGAAATACGCCGCCGACATGCTCGGGATCACTGGCCTTCTCGAAAGACTGCCGCGCCAGCTCTCCGGTGGGCAACGCCAGCGCGTGGCCATTGGGCGGGCGATCGTGCGCCACGCGCGGCTGTTCCTGTTCGACGAGCCGTTGAGCAATCTCGACGCGCAATTGCGCGACGAGATGCGCTCCGAGATCAAGCGGCTGCACCAGGAATTGGGCACCACCATGATCTACGTCACCCACGACCAGATCGAAGCCATGACGCTGGCCGACCGGATCGTGCTCCTGCGCGATGGAATGATCGAGCAGGCGGGCACGCCGCTTGATCTCTACGAGCGCCCATCGACGCGCTTCGTCGCCGGTTTCCTCGGATCGCCGCAGATGAATTTCGTCGCCGGGCGGATAATGGCCGATGGTACGGGTCGCGCGGTCGAGCTGGCGGGCGGCGTCAGGCTGTCGCTTCCGGCCACGCATGCCGGAACAGCGCTCGCGGCCGGCCAGGCGGTCGTGCTTGGAATTCGCCCGCAGCACCTTGCCAGGGCCTCGGGCGGCGTGCCGGCGCCGGGGCGTGCCAGATTGCCGGTCGTCGTCGAGTTGGTGCAGCCTACGGGATCGCGCGCCTATGTCACTTTCCCGCTGGGCGGGGTGTCGGTGATGGCGGAGCTGGAAGCGCATGACGTGCGCCAGCCCGGCGAGCGCATGGATCTCGACCTCGACATCGGACGCGCGATCCTGATCGATCTGGAAACCGATCGCGTATTCTAGGCCGCGAGGGAACGCGCGAAGGGGGGAGGAAAACATGGCGACCAAAAAACCAAGCCGGGCCATCAAGCGGTTCGGGACCGAGGTGCCGGATACCAAAGGCCGCCTGCTGCGGGCGGGGGCCTTGACGGCCATCCTCGACAGCGGGGCGCTGCGCTACATCCGCTACAACGGCAAGGAGGTTCTGCGCGCGGTGGCGTTCCTGGTGCGCGACGAGAACTGGGGCACCTTCACGCCGGAAATCCGCAATCTCAAGATCCGCCAGGGCCGCGATTACTTCGAGGTAGGTTACGAGGCACATTGCGCCGATGCCAAGCGCGGGCTCGTCTATCGGGCGGAGATCGCCAGCGTCGTCGGTGGCGCGCTGCGCTTTCAGGCGAGCGCGATCCCCGAAACCGATTTTCTCACCAACCGCACCGGGTTCATCGTACTCCACCCTCTGAATGGCGTCGCCGGCTGCCCGGTCGAAATCGAGCACGTCGATGGAAGCAAGGTGAAATCCAAGTTCCCGGCGATCATCGATCCGGTGCAGCCGTTCCACGAGATACGGGCGCTCAAGCATCAGGTGGCGCCAGGCCTCCATGTTACTTGCCGCATGGAGGGCGACACCTTCGAGATGGAAGACCACCGCAATTGGACCGATGCTTCGTTCAAGACCTATGTGCGGCCACTGGCGCGGCCTTGGCCCTATACCCTGGCCAAGGGGGTCGAGATCAAGCAATCGGTGAGCCTGGCGTTTTCGGGAAAGATGCCGCGCCCGCGGGCGGCGGGTGCCGCCAAGCGGGTCGAAGTATCGCTGGGCCGCGCCTCGGGCAAGATGCCGGCGCTGGGCGTGGGCGTGCCGGCGGACGAAGCCGGCCCGGCGCTGGCGCAAGCCGCCCTGATCAAGGCGGCGGGCATTCGCCATTTCGTATGCCAGGTCGATAGCCGGCGCAGCGACATCGACGCCGCGCTGGCCCGCTACCGGCGCCTGGGCGAGGCGACCGGCGCCGACATCGTCCTCGAAATCGTCCTTCCCGGACGTATGGCGCCAGCGGCCGAACTGGCGCCGATCGCCGACAAGGTGCGCAGGGCTCGCTTGGTCCCGGCGGCGATCGCGGTGTCGCCGGCGGCCGATCTGAAGGCGGTTCTGCCTGGCAGCAAGGGTCCGGATGTGCCAGCGCTCGCCGAGATCTACGCCGCTGCTCGCCAGGCCTTTCCGGGCGTGCCTTTGGGCGGTGGAATGTTCTCGTATTTCACCGAGCTCAACCGCAAGCGCCCACCGGTCGATTTGCTGGACTTCGTGACCCATACCAGTTGCCCGATCGTTCACGCCGCCGACGATGTGTCGGTGATGGAAACGCTGGAGGCGTTGCCCTATGTGATCCAATCGACGAAGGCCTTCATCAAGGGCAAGCCCTATCGTGTGGGCCCCTCCTCGATCCCGGCGCGCGACAATCCCTATGGGGCGGCAACGGCCGCCAATCCCGGGAACGCAAGGGTGTGCCTCGCCAACATGGACCCGCGCCAGCGCGGGCTCTATGGCGCGGCCTGGACGCTCGGCTACATCGCCGCCTTCGCCAAAGGTGGCATCGTCGCCTTGACCATGGGGGCCGCCACCGGCCCGGCCGGCATGATCCATCGTCGCGCCGAATTCGCGCAGCCGTATTTCGACGATCTGGGCGGGCCCGCGGTGTATCCGCTCTATCACGTGATCGCCGGATTGAGCCGGGCGGCCGGAGCCAGGTTGCTCGCGACCGAAATCGGCCTGCCCTCGGCCATCGCGGCCATCGCCTATCGCGCGGGCTCGGGGCCAATTCTGTGGCTCGCCAACCTCACTGGTGCCAGGCAGGGTGTGAAGGTATCCGGTTTCCCAGGGCCGGCAATTCAGCATGCGATCGACGAGGCCAGTTTCTCGAAGGCGATTGCCGATCCCGATTTCCTGGCCAGGGGCGGAACCGAGACAAGGAAAGTCGGCGCCATCGATCTCGGCCCCTACGCGATCATGCGGCTGGCGGCGGGCGCCTAGGACCCGCCGACATTCGAGGGATTGGCGGTGGCCGGAATGCTTCTTGGCTGCATCGCCGATGATTTTACCGGCGCCACCGATCTTGGCTCCACCTTGGTCAATCGCGGCATGTCGACGGTGCAGATGATCGGCGTTCCGCGATCGGGCGCGCAAATTCCGGAAGCCGAGGCGATCGTGGTCGCGTTGAAATCGCGAAACATTCCCGCTTCCGAGGCGGTCCGGCAATCACTGGCTGCCTGCCGCTGGCTGCGCCAATCGGGCGCGCGGCGGTTGTATTTCAAGTACTGCTCGACCTTCGATTCGACCGATCAGGGCAATATCGGTCCGGTCGCCGAGGCGCTCCTGGGCGAGCTTGGCGCCGACTTCACGACCCACTGCCCGGCGTTTCCGGAGAACGGGCGCACGATCTATCATGGGCACCTGTATGTCGGGCGGCAATTGCTCTCGGAGAGCCCGATGCGCGACCATCCCTCGACGCCGATGAAGGATTCCAATCTGGTTCGAGTCCTGGGCCGCCAGGTCGTGGCCAAGGTCGACCTCGTTACCCTTGATGTCGTGCGCAAGGGCGCCGATGCGATCCGCGCCGAGTTCGCGCGACTGCGTGGGGCTGGTGTCCGCCACGCGATCGTCGATGCGATCGAGGATGGGGATCTCCTGAATTTGGGCGAGGCCGGGGCCGAGCTGGCGCTGATGGCCGGCGGATCGGGTGCTGCCATCGGCCTGCCCGACAACTTCCGCCGCGCGGGGATGTTGGCGGAGCGCATCGGGGCGGTTGCGTCGCCGATGGTGGGCGGATTGGCGGCGGTGATTTCGGGGTCGTGCTCGGTGGCGACATTGGGTCAGGTTGCGGCCATGCGACGTCGGCATCCCGCCCGGGAACTCGACCCGATGCGCCTTGCCACGGGCGAGGCCGGCGCGATCGCCGAAATCATCGCCTGGTCGCGCCCCTTGCTGCCCCAGGGGCCGATCCTGATCCATGCCGGGCAGAAGCCGGAAAGGCTCGCCGAAATCCAGCGCGCGCTGGGTCGGGAAAAGGCAGGCGCGATGATCGAATCGGCACTGGCGGGAATCGCGCGGGAATTGGTATCGCTGGGCGTGCGCCGTCTGGTGGTGGCGGGGGGCGAGACATCTGGCGCGGTGGTTGCCGCCCTTGGCATTCGAGCGCTGCGCATCGGGCCGCGGATTGCCCCCGGTGTTCCCGCCACCTTGTCGATCGGCGGACCGACGCTGGCCCTGGCGCTCAAATCCGGCAATTTTGGCGCCGAGGACTTTTTCCTCCGTGCCCTGGAGGTCTTGCGATGAACGAAGGAGAGGCCCGCCAAGCGATCGTCGATCTTGGCCGTTCCATGTTCGAGCGGCGCCTGACTTTCGGTGCATCGGGCAATATCAGCCTGGGTGTGGGCGATGGCTGGTTGATGACGCCGACCAATGTCTCGCTGGGCCGGCTTGATCCCGATCGCCTGGCCAAACTCGACGCGGATGGCCGCTTGGTCGCCGGCGACGCACCGACCAAGGAAGCGTTCCTGCACCTGGCGATGTATCGCTCCCGCCAGGGCGCGCAAGCCATCGTGCATCTGCACGCGACCCACTCGGTGGCCGTGTCTTGCCTGGAGGGAATCGATCCCGAGGACGCGCTGCCGCCGATCACCGCCTATTACGTGATGCGCGTGGGGCGGCTGCCGCTGGTTCGCTATTTTCCGCCCGGCGATCCGGAGCTGGGCGCGGCGATCGGAAAGCTGGCCCACCGCCACGCGTCGCTGCTGCTGGCCAATCACGGGCCGATCGTTGCCGGCGCCACGCTCGCGGCCGCCGCCGACGCGATGGAGGAACTCGAGGAGACGGCGCGGCTCTACCTGTTGTTGCGAGGAAGTAAGATCCGCTGTCTTTCGCCCGAAGAGGTCGCGCATTTGCGCGCGAAATATCCGATCTCCTGAGCGCGGGTCCGCTACCTCCCCGCGTGATTCGGACAGGATCGACAAGTTGTTGCGCGTCAATCGCGAAACGGTCACACCGGCTAGCGGCCCCCCTTCCGCGGAGGCCGCTGCCGCTCACGCCACCATCGCCTCGGCGCGCAGGAAAATTCGGGCGGCAACTCGCTCGCCCGGCCCCAACGCCATCATGCCAACATCTTGGCGGCCGGAGGCGGCGAGATTGAAGGCATCGGTCGCGTTGCTGACCGGCTCGGCGCAGAAATAGCCCTCGCCCTTTGGGACATAGACGACAAGAAAGCATAGTGGCGGCTCGGCCGCGACGGAAAGACGCGTGCGCCACTCCGGCCACACGATTTCAGCCCACCCCCGCCAGCCATCGAATGCGTTGTCGAGTTCGATGTTCCGTATCGCGACGCCGGCATTGAGATCGGCATGCGGTGGCACTGGGACACGGCGTGTCGGCATTACCTCGGAATCGGTTTCCCAGAAGCCGGCGACATCGGCCCGGAGCGTGCAATGGTCGGTCCGCGGGAAATAGGGATGGAGGCCGAACCCGTAGGGCATCGCGTGGTCGTCCTTGTTGCGCGTTTCAAGTTCGATTTCCAGTCCATCATCGCGAAGAATGAACCTCTGGCGCATTTCATAGGCGAAGGGCCAAGTCGCATTGGCGTCGCGCGCTGGGTCATGGGCAAGCATCAGCGTTGCGTGGGCGGTACCCATCGCTTCAATCGACCACGGACGCCGCCAGCCATGGCCATGCTCGGCATGGCGACCCGGGGTATTGCGCGGCAATCGGATCTCGTGCCCGGCGAAGAAGAACCGGCCATCGCGGATGCGGTTGGAATACGGCGTCAACGGGAAACAGGCGGCGCCCTCGACAATGCGCGCCTCAAGTGCTACCCGGGAGATCGGCCGCAGCAGATCGACGTCGTTTCCCGAAGGGTGGCGCCAGCGGCAAAATGCGATCGCGCCGCCCAATTCCGGCGCGAGGCCAAGCCGCCACGGGCCATGAACCAGGGCGATAACATCGATTGCGCCCGGATTCACCGTTCGATCCTGTTCCGCCAGGCTTCGCGCACGCTCGGCCCACCCAGGCGCTGCGAGACGCGGTCGGCGCATCCGATCAAGGCCGACGCCAGTTCCTCGATGTGTGCGTCGCCGATCCGCTGCTTGAGCCCGGTAATGCTGATGGCGCCGGCGGGTGCGCCGTTCCGGTCAAACACGCAGGTGCCGATGCACAAGACGCCCTCGGTATCTTCCTCGTCATCGATGGCGTAGCCGCGTCTTGCGATGGCGTCCAGATCCCGGCGCAGCGCGGCGAGCGTGGTTAGGGTCGCGGTTGTCCGCTGGGGCATGCCGGTGCGCCGAAGGATGGCCAATGCATGCTCGCGTGGCATCGCCGCGAGCAGCGCCTTGCCGACCGCCGAGGAATGCGGGAATTCGCGCCGACCCAGGGCCGCGTCAAAGCGAACCGCGCCAGGCGCGTCGATCCGCCCGACCACCACCGCGTAGCCCTGGTCCATGATGGCGATGCGGCTTGTCATGCCCACCTCGTCGGTGAGCGCGCGCAGCTGCGGCAGCGCCAATTCGGCAAAGGCGATGTTGGCAATCGCCAAATCGCCCAATCGCGCCAGCGCCATGCCCAGCCGATAGCGCCGGGAAGCGCCCTCTCCCACGAGATCGACATAGCCGTGAGCCAGGAAAGTCCGCAGGATCGCGTAGGTCGCGGCCTTCGAAAGTCCGATCCCCTGGGCCAGATAGGTCAAGCGCGCGCCTTCCCGATCGCTGTGTGCCAGAAGTTCGATCAGGTCGAGGGCGCGCCCCAGGCTTTGCACGCGGTATTTTTCCGCCGACATTTCCCTCTCGCTCATTCCGTCATGGCGTCCAATCGCCCCAATGTGATTGACGTGCCCCATCTTGGGGCCTAGTCTCATCGCAATGCAAGGAGCTGTTTGGTAATACCAAACAACAAGGATCGGGGCAAGATCGGGACCCACCCGAGGGAACTGGTCCCAAGGGGAGAAACTGATGGCCACGTGGCCACGGAAGCTGCGATCGAGCGAGTGGTTCGGGGGCGAGGGCAAGAACGCCTTCATGCACCGAAGCTGGATGAAGAATCAGGGCCTGCCCGCCGATGTGTTCGACGGCCGGCCGGTCATCGGCATTTGCAACACCTGGTCCGAACTCACGCCTTGCAACGCGCATTTGCGCTTGATCGCGGATCACGTGAAGCGCGGCGTCCACGAAGCCGGCGGCGTGCCCTTCGAGTTCCCGGTGACCTCGTTGGGCGAATCCAATTTGCGCCCCACCGCGATGCTGTTTCGCAACCTGGCCAGCATGGATGTCGAGGAATCGATTCGCGCCAATCCGATGGACGGCGTGATCCTGCTGGTAGGCTGCGACAAGACGACGCCAGCCTTGCTGATGGGCGCGGCGAGTTGCGATTTGCCGGCAATCGCGGTCTCCGGCGGGCCGATGCTGAACGGCGACTTTCGAGGCCAGCCGATCGGCTCCGGGACCCATGTCTGGAAGTTCCACGAGGAGGTCAAGGCCGGGCGCATGTCGCTCGCCGATTTCCTCTCGGCCGAGCAAGGCCAGAGCCGATCGGCCGGAAGCTGCATGACCATGGGTACGGCTTCGACCATGGCCTCGATGGTCGAGGCGCTCGGCATCGGGCTGCCCGACAACGCCGCCATTCCCGCGGTCGACGCAAGGCGCTATGTGCTCGCCCATCTCGCTGGAAGGCGCATCGTCGAGCTGGTCAAGGAAGATGTCCGCATGTCGGACATCTTGACGCGGCGGGCCTTCGAGAACGCGATTCGCGTGAATGGGGCCATCGGTGGTTCCACCAATGCCATCATCCATCTGATCGCGATCGCCGGAAGGTTGGGGGTCGAGCTTACCATCGACGATTGGGATCGGCTGGGCCGCGACGTGCCGACGATCGTGGATTTGCTGCCGTCAGGTCGTTTCCTGATGGAGGACTTTTACTACGCGGGCGGGCTCAGGACAGTCCTGAGGGCGCTCGCCGAAAAAGGGCTGCTGCACCGTGACGCCATGACCGTGTCCGGGCTCGGCATCGGCCAAATATGCGCGGACGCACCCAACTACAATTCCGAGGTCATCAGGGATTTTGACAATGCCCTGACGCCCCAGGGCGGCATTGCCGTATTGCGCGGAAACCTTGCGCCCGACGGTGCGGTCATCAAGCCATCGGCGGCGACGCCGGCATTGATGGGTCACCGTGGCCGCGCCGTGGTGTTCGAGAACATCGAGCATTATCATGCCCGAATCGACGAGCCGGCTCTCGACATCGACGAGAATTGCGTGATGGTCTTGAAGAATTGCGGGCCCCGGGGTTATCCCGGCATGGCCGAGGTCGGCAACATGGCGCTTCCGGCCAAACTACTCCAGAAGGGCGGCGCCGACATGGTGCGCATCTCGGATGCGCGAATGAGCGGCACTGCCTATGGCACGGTCGTGCTGCATGTGGCGCCCGAGGCGGCGCTTGGCGGGGCCCTGGCGCTGGTCCGGGATGGCGACATGATCGAGCTCGATGTTGCTTCCAGGCGTCTGCACCTCGCCATCGACGAGGTCGAGCTCCAGCGCCGCCGCCAGGGCTGGGCGCCGACGGAGACCGGCGCCAGCAGCGGCTATCAGCGGCTTTACATCGACCATGTGCTGCAAGCCGATCGTGGCTGCGATTTCGATTTCCTGGTTGGCAAGCGCGGCGCCCAAGTGGCCCGCCACTCGCATTGAGGGTCCGATGAATGGCGAAATCGGCGATGCCGCGCACTATCCCAGCCTGCGCGATCGCGTCGTTTTCGTGACCGGCGGGGGCAGCGGCATTGGCGAGAGCCTGGTCGAGCATTTCTGCGCGCAAGGATCGCGCGTGACCTTCGTCGACATGGCCGAGGCACCATCCCGGGCGCTGGTGGCGCGAATCGCCGCCACAGGCCATCCGGCGCCGGACTTCATCGCCTGCGATTTGCGCGAGATCGACGCCCTCCGGGCCGCCATCCAGTCCACGGTCGAGGCGCATGGGCCGATCCGTGTTCTCGTCAACAACGCCGGCAACGACGATCGCCACAAGACCGAGGAGGTCAGCGTCGCCTATTGGGATGATCGCATCGCTGTCAATCTGCGCCATCAGTTCTTCGCCGCGCAGGCCGTCCGCCCCAAGATGCGAGAGGCCGGCGGCGGTTCGATCGTGAATTTCGGGTCGATCACCTGGCTGATCGGCGATGCCGATTGCCCGGCCTATGTCACGGCCAAGGCCGCCGTCACCGGCATGACGCGAGCGCTGGCGCGAGAGTTCGGGCCGGAAAAGATCCGGGTCAATTGCCTGTTGCCGGGCTGGGTCATGACCGAACGCCAAGTCAGGTTGTGGCTGAGCCCGGAAGGCGAACGCCAGATCGCCGAAAGACAATGCCTGCCGGATCGGCTCTATCCGCCCGACATCGCGCGGATGGCGCTGTTTCTGGCGGCCGACGATAGCCGCATGTGCACATCGCAGAATTTCATCGTCGACGGCGGCTGGGTCTGACGGCCCGATCCGTTCGACGACAGAACAGATCCCGGGGGGCAGGATGCGTCTCATTCAATACAAGGATCGATCGGGCCAGCGGCACGTGGGCCGAGTGACGCCGGATGGCGATCGCGCGCACCAACTGCGCGAAGTGACTAGTACCCTCGAACTCGCCAATCTGGCGATGGAGCGCGGCCTTCGCCTGGAGGCTCTCGCCACCACCTTGTCGGCCATTGGCGAGGAAGTCGATTACAGCGGAATGCTGCACGACAAATTGGTGCTGGCGGCGCTCGATCATCCGGAGCCGGCGCGGTTCCTCATCACCGGCAGCGGCCTCACCCATCTCGGCAGCGCCGAGGCCCGCGACAACATGCATGTGGCGACCCACGGGAACGTCGGGCCGGAATCCGATTCGATGAAAATCTTCCGCATGGGGTTGTCCGGCGGCAAGCCGGAAACGGGGAAAATCGGCGTCCAACCCGAGTGGTTCTTCAAGGGGGTTGGCACCTGCGTGGTAGCACCCGGCGCGGACTTGCCGCTGCCGGCCTTCGCGCTGGCCGGAGCCGAGGAGCCGGAAATCGTGGGGCTCTACCTGATCGACAAGAAGGGGATGCCGAGGCGCATCGGTTTCGCGCTGGGCAACGAGTTTTCCGACCATGTGACGGAGGCGCAGAATTACCTCTATACGCAGCATTCCAAGCTTCGGGCCTGTTCGATCGGGCCGGAATTGCTGATCGGCGACCTGCCGGGCGATATCCGGGGCCAGTCCCGGATCCGGCGCGACGGCAAGGTGCTGTGGGAGGAGGAAATCCTCTTGGGCGAGGCTAACATGTCGCATTCGATCGCCAATCTGGAGCATTTTCACTTTCGCTATCCGATGTTTCGCCGACCCGGCGATCTGCACGCTTATTTCTTCGGCGCGGCGGTGCTAAGCTACGCCGCTGGGGTCAAGACCCGCGCGGGCGACGAGTTCGAGATCGAGGCCGCTGCTTTCGGCAAGCCGCTACGCAACCGCATGGTGGCCGCGCCGGACGAGGGGCTGGTGACGGTCGAGCCATTGTGACCAACGCGCGCCGGCCAGGGGGTCGAGCGCGCCCGGCCGGATCGCGATCCAACAAGGACAGCGTTCATATGACAGGGAGGTTAGCATGCAGAAGAGCCTAATGAAGCGTAGTTTGCCGGCACTGGCCGCGGCGATCATCGGCTGGGGATTGTTGGCGGCCACGGGGGCGCAAGCCAAGGAATTGCGAGTGTTGGCCTGGCAAGGCTATGCCGACGACGATTGGGTGAAAGAGTTCGAGGACAAGACGGGTGCCGATGTCAGCGTGGTGTTCATCGGCACCGACGACGAGATCTGGGCCAAGATCAAGGGCAGCGAAGGCAAGGATTTCGATCTGTTCGCGGTCAATACGGCGCAGTTGCAGCGTTACATCGACGCCGGTCTGACCACGCCGATCGATCTCGGCAAGGTGCCGAACCAGAAGGGGCAGCTGCCGATCTTCAGTGACTTGAACAAGGTCAAGGGCGTGATGCGCGACGGCAAGGTTCACGCCATCCCATTCTGCTTCGATTCGATCGGCCTCATCTACGACACCGACAAGGTAAGCCCGGCGCCGACTTCCATGGACGTGCTGTGGGACCCGAAATATCGGGGCAAGGTGTTGGCCTATGACAATGGCGAGCACAATTTCTCGTTCACCGCGCTGACGTTGGGTGTCGAGAACCCCTTCCAGCTCAGCGCCGCGCAACTCGATGAGATCAAGGCCAAGCTGATCGATCTGAAGAAGAACACGCTCAGCTTCTACTCGACCGCCGACGAGGCCTTGCAACTCTACCAGAGCAATGACGTGGCCTTGATCTGGGCGAATTATGGGCAACAACAGGTCAAGGCCATGACGGATGCCGGCGCTCATATCGCATACATCAATCCGAAGGAAGGCGCGCTTGCCTGGCTCGATACCTGGGCCTTGACCAGTGGGGTCCAGGACAAGGATTTGGCCGAACAGTGGATCGACTTCGTGTTGCAAAAAAAGATCGGCGAGCAATTGTCGGCGCGGACCGGCTTTGGCAATACCGTGGCGCCCTCGGCCAATGCCGGCGCCAACGACAAGCTGATCTATCTGGAGGCGGTCGAGGACCCGACCAAGCGGTCGGATCTTTGGAACGAGATCAAGGCGGCCCAATAGCCGTTCGAGGAATGTGGCCGGCCACCCTTGCTCTAGTGTTCCACAACCGACACTCCCGCTCTAGGGACATTTCGGCGAGGGAACACTAGCAATTGGGAATGGCATGTGTCGTGGTTCCAACACGTTGATTGGGAATCAAACGTTGGAACCACAACACTAGGGCGCCGGCCGCTTCCCACTTCCGGGCGCGACACGGCATGGTTACGCAAAGCGTGCTGCTCGAACTCAAGGCCGTCTCCAAATCCTTTGGCGCGACCAGCGTGCTGGAGCGCATCGATCTTGCCGTCAGGGACGGCGAGTTCATCACGATTCTGGGGCCATCCGGGTCCGGCAAGACCACCATTCTGCGCATGATCGGCGGGTTCACGGACCCAAGCAGCGGAAAGATCCTCCTCGAGGGCAATGACATCGCCGGCCTGCCGATCAACAAGCGGCCGTTCAACACCGTGTTCCAGGATTACGCGCTGTTCCCGCACATGGATGTCGCCGGCAATGTGGGCTATGGCCTCAAGGTGCGCGGCCTGGGTTCGGGCGAAATCCGGCGCCGCGTGAGCGAGGTGCTGGAACTGGTGCAGTTGGGCGATCTGGCCCAGCGTTACCCGGTTGAACTCTCCGGCGGGCAGAAGCAGCGTGTGGCGTTGGCACGCGCCATCATCTGCCGGCCGCGACTGATCTTGCTCGACGAGCCGCTGGCGGCACTCGATGTCGAATTGCGCCGGCAGATGCAGCAATTTCTCAAGACCATCCAGCGCGAGATCAAGACCACCTTCTTGTTCGTGACCCACGATCAGGAAGAGGCCATCGCCATGGCCGACCGGATTTGCGTGATGAATTTCGGGCGCATCCTGCAGCTTGGCGCCGCGCACGAAGTCTACTACCGGCCGAACTGCGAATTTGTCGCCCGTTTCTTCGGCGACAACAATCTGATCGAGGGTCGGGTCGTCGAGGGCAGCGGCGCCACATGCGCAATCGCGACCGCGATCGGCACGCTGAATTGCGGCATCGATGGCCAACCCGAATTGGCGAGCGTGACCCCCGGCACACGGGCCTTCGCCGTGTTTCGGCCGGAGGCCCTGTCACTCTCGCCGCCTGGCGAGGGGGCGCGCAATTCCGTGAGCGGCGTCGTTTCGGGCGTGAGTTTCGCCGGCGCCGCGACATTCGCCGACATCGAAATAACGGCCGCTGGCCCAAGAGTGTCGTTGCGCCTGCGTCTGCCCAGCCGCATCGATGGCGTGGCCCTCTCCGAAGGCACAGCCCTGACACTCTATTGGCGCGCGGCCGAGTGTCGATTGGTGCCGTCATGAATTTGGCCGGAAGGATCGTGGCGCGCGATCGCGCCTTGACCATCGCCGTCTATGCCGGCCCGGTGTTATTCATCCTGCTGCCGCTCGCGGCGTTCCTGACCTACTCTTTCTTTTGGGTCGAACAAGTCGAGATGCACTACGAGTTGACCTGGCGCAACTACCGGCGGTTCTTTTCCGACACGGTGTTCGTGCCGGTGCTGTGGCGAACGATCGTGCTCTGCCTGGGCGTTGCCGGCCTCTCGATCCTCGCCGGCTATCCGGTCGCCTGTTTCCTGGCCGCGAGGCGGGGCCGCGACAAATACGTGCTCCTGCTCTTGCTTCTGGTGCCGCTGCTGATGAGCTATGTCATCAAGATCTACGCCATTCGCAGCATCCTGGGCGGCAATGGCTTCCTCAACCGGGTGCTGCTTGGCCTTGGAATCATCGACCAACCGCTGACCTTCTTCGTGTTCAACCTCAACGCGGTGCTGCTGGCGCTGACGATATTGTTGATTCCCTTCGCCGTGTTGCCGATCTTCCTGTCGCTGGAGCGGATTCCGCGTTCGCTCCTCGATGCCTCGGCCGATCTTGGGGCGTCGCAATTGCAGACGTTCGCGCGGGTGATCCTGCCCTTGAGCCTGCCTGGCGTCGCTACCGCCGCCACCTTTGTCTTCGTGCTGGCGATCGGCGACTTCCTGACGCCGCAGATGGTGGGCGGGCAAAGCGGGTTCACCTTCGGGCGCATCGTCTACAGCCAGTTCGGGACCGCCTTCAACTGGCCATTCGGCGCCGCCTTGAGTGTCATCCTGGCGCTGATCGTCGTCTCCGCGATCGCGCTCGGCAATCGCTTGGGCCGGACGCGTGGGGGTGCCGGATGAATTGGAGCCGCGGCACCAATTGGATTCTGGGGGCGGTGACGGCGCTGATCTTCATTCTGCTCTATGGGCCGATATTCGTGCCCATCGCTTCCTCGCTGTTCGCGGTCAAGCAGGGAAGTGTCGATTGGAGCCAACCGACCTTGTCGGCCTATTCGAGGTTGCTGGGAAACGAGGGGATTCTGGAGGCGGTCGGCAACACGCTGATCGTTGGCGGAGCGGCGGTCGTGAGTTCGCTGGTCCTGGGTTGCGCCTGCGCGCTTTATTACCACGCCGGAAGGTCGAAGGGTCGGGCTGTGTTGCAGTTCCTGATCTTCCTGCCGTTCTTGATGCCGCCCATCATCACCGGCTTGTCGTTGTTGATCTTCTTCCGCGAGATCGATTTCGATCGCTCGCTGGTGACGGTGGTGATCGGGCACACGATCTTCGTGCTCGCGCTCGTGTACCGGACTATTCTGGTGCGGCTGCAATCGCTCAGTCACAGCCTGGTGGAGGCCTCCTATGATCTGGGCGCCAGCGGGTTTCAGACTTTCCGGTATATTCTGCTGCCGAACCTTTCCAGCGCGCTGGTTGGCGCCGGCGTGCTCGCCTTCGCCCTTTCCTTCGACGAAACCATGATCACCATTCTGGTCACTGGCACCGAGAGCACGCTGCCGATCCGGCTTTGGGCGATGATGCGCCTTGGCTTCACCCCGGACATCAATGCCCTGGTCGCCATGATCCTGGTCCTGACCACGTTTCTGTGCATTGTCGCGGCACGGCAATTGGCGCCAGCGGAGGGCCTTGGCCGCGAGCCATGAGGTTGCAACAGACCGGCGGGGCGCGCGGCACAGCGAGGCGGCTGGTTGCCGGAAAACCGGTGCGGCGCTGATTTAGGCGTAAGACGCGATGGAGCAAACATTCGGCCTTGCCAAAGGATCGCTAATTAGCTAGACTTAGCTAAACTAAACGGGCGAGGGAACCGATGAACAGACCATTGCAAGTCAACATTCACGAGGCCAAGACCAACCTCTCGCGCCTGATCGAGGACGTGGTCAGCGGCAAGAACAGCGAGATCATCATCGCGCGCGATGGCAAGCCGATGGTGCGGCTGACCACGCTCAAGACCCGGAAGATCAAGCTTGGCGTGATGAACGGCAAGTATCCGATTCCCGACGACATCGATGCGGGATTCGAGGCGGAAATGGCGGCGCTGGAAAAGTCACGGATTTTCCCGGCGAGCCGGAAGCGCGCGCGATGAGCCGTTACTTGCTGGACACGCACGTCGCCCTGTGGGCCGTGTTCAAGGATCGGCAATTGTCCACAATGGCTCGTGATTACCTCGAAGATGATGATGCCGAGGTATTCGTCAGCACGCTAAGCCTGTGGGAAGTCGCCATCAAGAACGCGCGGCGGCCCGGCGCGCTGCCGCCGGTCGCCGAATTCCGCAAGGGGATCGCGCTGGCCGATTTTCGTGAGGCGCCTTTCTCGGGAGACATGGCCGAAGCCTTCGAAAATTTCCCGGCCCGCCATGGCGATCCCTTCGATCGCGCGCTCGCCGTTCAGGCCTTCTCGCTGCCAATGACGCTGCTGACCGCCGACCGCACGCTCGCTGCCCTGGACAAGAGCAAACGGGTCATCGTGCTGGTATAGTCACTTGAGCCGCGTGGGCGTGCGCGCATTGGGCGAGGGCCTCCGCCTCTCGGCCAAGAAAGATCATTGGAAGGAAGTGGAGCAGGGGGAGATCGGTGATATCGAAGGCAAGCGCTAAGTCGAGGGATTGGCCGACATCGAAAAGACATGCAGATTGTGAACAAGGAATCTGGAACAAACGTGTGGGGCTGCAAAGGCGAAAATCAACGAGCCACTGGAGTTACCTGCCGAGTGCTCGCCATGTCCGAATTTTTTCATTGAAGGTGTTCAGTGTTTAGGGCGCCAACCCTTCTTGTTGTCGGCGCGGGCGCAAGCGCCGAAGTGGGGTTGCCGACAGGCAAGGCGCTCGTGGAAAAGGTTTGTGGGAAGCTGGAGCTCGGGTCGTGGGGCCGCAGCGAAAACGACGCAGATCCCGCAATTCGAGAAGCCCTAAAGTATTTTGCCAGTCGACACGGAAATGAATCATTGGATTTCAAATCACTGAAATCTTCCGCTGCCCGTGTGAGGGCCGGTCTGCCTCTAGCCAGTTCTGTCGATTATTTCATCGACTCTCACAGAGGTGACAAAGGAATTGAAGTGTGCGCGAAGTTGGCAATAGCAAAATCGATTCTTGAAGGCGAACACAACGGAAGTCTTGGCAACCGCAATGTTGTTGAAGGTCGCATGCAATTTGATGGAACAAAGGACACTTGGTTCGAAAAGTTTTTTCAGCTACTCACGGAAGAGGTTTCACATGACCAGATTCATTCTATTTTCCAGAATGTAACTTTCATTACATTCAACTATGATCGGTGCATTGAGCACTATCTTGCGCATGCTCTACAGAGTTACTATTCAATCGACCTTACGGAAGCGCAGGGAGTCGTTGATCGGGTCCGTATCATTCACGTTTACGGGAAGACCGGTGACTTGCCATGGCAGTCTGGCGGTCAAACCAAAATTGACTTTGGCCAACTAGGTGGCATAAGGGCGCTAGTCGACGTGGTACAAGATATCAAGACTTTTACATCCCGCGTCCGTTGTTGAGACCGATGCAGCGCAGGCAATTAAAGAGGAGGTGGCGCGTACTGGGCGCCTAGTTTTTCTCGGATTTGGATTTCATCGGCAGAACATGGACTTGCTCCGGCCCAATGGAAACTCGGATGTAGTTCAAGTCTATGGCACCACTAAAGGTTTATCCGATGATAGTGCCGATATCGTGCACGGACAGATACTGAAATTTGGAAGCACTTCAATGACGAGTAAGGGAGTTAATCTTCTAGAGGCATCGTGTCATAACTTATTCAACCATTATCATATGGGCCTTCGAAGCAGTTGATTCACCTCCTACCCACACCTACTATACCCACATGACGTGCACAGATCGCACCCCTCTTGCCGGATCATCGAGGGCGAGCCGCATTTCTGGCAATGGGGAAGCCGCCTGCCGCCGGCATCGCCGTTCCCCTGGCCGTCGGCCATGTTGGCGACCTTCCTCGCGGCCATGCGCTCGATCTCAGCCCGCTCGGCCCTGGGGTCGGGCAGGAAGCCGATAGCGATCATGTGGGTCTCGATCACCTCGCCGATGGCGGCCAGGAGCGAGGGCACATAGCGCCCGCCCATCCATTGCCCGCCCCGGGGATCGAACACCGCCTTCATTTCCTCGACCACGAAGGAGACGTCGCCCCCTCTGCGGAACACGGCCGAGATCATGCGCGTCAAGCCCACGGTCCAGGCGTAATGCTCCATGTTCTTCGAGTTGATGAAAATCTCGAACGGGCGGCGCCTGCCGTCCTGGATGATGTCGTTCAAGGTGATGTAGATGGCATGGTCGCTATCGGGCCAGCGGACTTTGTAGGTCTGGCCCGGGAGTGCGGCCGGCCTATCCAAGGGCTGGGTCATGTAGACGATGCCGCCCGCCTCGTAGACGTCTTGCGCGCGCGCCTCGCGCCTCGCACCCTCCAGCGGCAATTCCGCCTGCGCCGCCTTCGCCTCCTTTTCCTTGTCCTTGGGCTTGAGTTCCAAAACCGCGCCCGTGACCTCGTTCGGGCGATAGGTGGTGCAGCCCTTGCACCCCAATTCATAGGCTAGGCGATAGACATCCTTGAACGCGTCGAAATCAAGATCGACCGGGCAATTGATGGTCTTGGAGATCGACGAGTCGATGTGCTTCTGCACCGCCGCCTGCATGCGCACATGATCGCTGGGGGTGAGCGCCTGCGCGTCCACGAAGTAATCGGGAAGGCCCACCTCCTCGCCCTTCATGCGCCGGTAGAGCCGATAGGCGTAATCCGAGACTTCTTCCGCCTGGCGGGTGCCGTCCGGCATCAGCACGTTGCGGGTGTATTTGAAGCTGAACACCGGCTCCAGGCCCGACGATACATTATCCGCGAACAGCGAAATGGTGCCCGTGGGCGCGATCGAGGTCACGAGCGCGTTCCTGATGCCGTGTTGGGCGATTGCTTCTCGCACGTCCTCGTCCAGCGATCGCACGAAGGGCGAGGCGAGATACGCCTCGCGATCGTAAAGCGGGAACGCGCCTTTCTCGCGGGCGAGTTCGACCGAGGCCAGATAGGCCGCCCGCGTGAGTGCCTTGAGCCACCGCCCGGTCAATTCGATCGCGCGGGGGGCGCCGTAGCGCGCCTCGCACAGAATGAGCGCATCGGCCAATCCGGTGACGCCCAAACCAATGCGCCGCTTGGCCTCGGCCTCGTGGGTCTGTTGCGGCAGGGGAAAGTTCGAGCAATCGATCGCATCGTCCATCATCCGCACGGCCACGCCCACAAGCCTCGCCAACTCGGCCTCGTCGAGGCGCGCCTTTGGCGTGAAGGGATCGTGAATGAGCGTCGTCAGATTGATCGAGCCTAAGAGACACGCGCCATAGGGCGGCAGCGGCTGCTCGCCGCAGGGATTGGTGGCGCTGATATTCTCGCAATAGCCCAGGTTGTTCTCGCGGTTGACCCGGTCGATGAAAATCACGCCGGGTTCGGCGAAGGCATAGGTCGAACGCATGATCCGCTCCCACAGATCGCGCGCGGCCAAGACCTTGTAGGTGACGCCGCCGAATTTGAGCTCCCAGGGCAGACCGTCCTTCACCGCCAGCATGAAGGCATCGCTGGCCAGGACCGAGAGGTTGAACATGCGCAACCGCCCTGGCTCGCGTTTGGCCTCGACGAAGGCCTCGATGTCCGGGTGATCGCAGCGCAAACACGCCATCATCGCGCCCCGCCGGTGGCCGGCCGACATGATGGTCTTGCACATCCCATCCCACACATCCATGAAGGAGAGTGGGCCCGAGGCGTCCGCGCCCACGCCCTTGACCGGGGCGCCCTTGGGCCGGAGGGTCGAGAAATCGTAGCCGATGCCTCCACCCTGCTGCATGGTGAGTGCGGCCTCGCGCAGATGCTCGAAAATGCCGCCCATGTCGTCGGGGATCTCTCCCATGACGAAGCAATTGAAGAGCGTCACGCTGCGCTTGGCCCCGGCGCCGGCGAGGATGCGCCCGGCCGGCAGGAACTTGAATCCGTCGAGCGCCTCGGCGAATTCCTTGGTCCAGCGCGCGCGCGTTTCGGGCGGCTCGGATTCGGCCAGTGCCGCCGTGACCCTCGCCCACGAATCCTCGATGGTCTTGTCGATGGCCGAGCCATCCGGCCCCTTCAGCCGGTATTTCATGTCCCAGATCTGCTGCGAGATCGCCGCTACCTGCACCATCCCAACCCGCTCCGAAAATTCCCCCTTCCCCCTCCCATCCGTCCCCAATTTGGGGGAAGGCGAGGGTGGGTCGGGATGAGGGCCTGCCTCCCTTGTCCCCATCCCTGCCCCCAATTTGGGGGAGAGCGAGGGCGGGGGTCGTCGCTAACCACGTTACTTTACCATGGCGCCCCAGAAAAGAGTTCTTATTTTGTTTTCACAGGGCATTCCCCGACTTTTCCCCAACACCGTAAGACCAACTTATTGATAAAAAATGACGATACGAGTTATCCCCGTTATCCACCGGCTCGCGGTTGTTTCAGCAGCGCGTCCGAGGCGGTTTCGATTCGGCGTTCGAGCTCGGCCATGAAGGTCTTGCGCTCGAGGCCCGGCGGGATCGCCGGCAGATATTGAATGGTGATGGTGCCCGGGCGTTTGAGGAAGGCGCGCCTTCCCCAGAACAGCCCGGAATTCAGCGCCACCGGCACCACCGGCAGGCCGAGCACGGCATAAATCGCGGCGATCCCGGAATGATACTTGTGGCGCTTGCCGGGTGCGACCCGCGTGCCCTCGGGAAAGATCACCACGTTCCGGCCGTGACCGAGTGTCGCCCGCAATTCCCGCAGCATTTGTTTGAGCGCGCTGGGGCCGGCGGCGCGGTCGATGGCGATCATGCCGGCCGCCCGCAGGAAGGCGCCGAACAGCGGCAGCGCCAGCAATTCGCGCTTGAGCACATAGGCGGGAAAGTCGAAACGCCGGGTCAGGAACAAGGTCTCCCACGCCGATTGATGCTTGGAAGCGATGACGGCCTGGCCCTTCGGCAGATGCTCGGTCCCCAGTTCGCGAAACCCGAGCCCGCACAGGACCCGGAGCAGAAACAGCGTTCCCCGCACCCACACAAACGCGACCGCCGCGATCCCCGCTCGATTGCCGAAAAAAAACGGCACCAGCGCCGCGACATGCGCCCCCGCCGTCCACAGCCCATAGCAGCAATTGAACAGCAATGAGCGCAGCCACAGCATCAGCCGATCCAGCGCCAGAAGCGATCGAGGAGTTCCGCCGCGCGATCGCCAATGGCGTCGAAAACGAAGCGACCCAATGACGCCGCGTTCTTGTGATATTCATTGGCCAGCAGCCACAGAATTCGCGGGTTGGCGAACCAATAGGGATCGAGGACTTCCGGCGGAAACACCGGATGGGCAACGATGTGGATTCGGGGCATGGCCTGCTTGAATTCCAGCAGGGCGCGATTGATGTGGTAATTGGCGGTGACCAGGCGAAGCGAGTGCATATCCCGCGATTCCAGCCAGCGCCGGCCCTCCTCGGCATTGTCGGCGGTGCTGAGCGCGTCGTGGCCAAGGGTGACGCAGCATTCAAGCAGGGCCGGCTCCGGCCTTTCCTCCGGTTGCAGGGTCTGGATCAGCGCCGCCAAATCCACGCCTTCGGCAACCCCGCTCACCAGCAACTCGCGGGCCATGCCTTGGCGCAACAAGCGCACTCCCTCGGCCAGGCGTTCGCCCCCCCCGGTCAGCACGATGATGCCGTCCACCTTGGTATCGGCGTCGCGCAGTTTGGCCGGAATGGCACCCGCATAGGCCAAGAAGCCGAACAACCAAAGCGCCCCCAACAGCAACCCGAGATGCACCACCCGCGACAAGGGACGCGGGGCTTGCTCGCGCCTATTGCGCGGGCCGGCGCTTCTAAAGGTCATGGGATGGGCTCATTGTCGGTCGATTACTTAGGTCCATGGAGTTCAGCTCTCGCGCCGAAGGGCGGCCATCACTACCAGGCGCGCGGTCACGACCGCGACCGCCAGGAAGAAGATAGGCACCGCGATGAGCGCCAGGACCTGCGATGTGTCCAAGCCAGAGGGCGCGGCGATGCCCTTGCCTTGCCGCAGCCAGATGAATCCCAAATGGAGGGTCAGCGCCGCCGCGCCGCCGCCGACAATCGCGCCCAAGGCCCCGAAGCGCAACGCCTGGGTCTGGAACTGGCGCGCGATGTAGGAATCGTCGGCGCCGAACAGGGCGAGAATCTCGACCACGCGGCGATGGATCGACAGACCAGCGGTGGCGATCAGGGCAACCAGCCCGGCACTGGCGAGCAACACCAGCGCCAGGAGCGCCAATGCCGCTTTTTCGACGGTGCCAATGAAATCCAACGCCCGTCCGGCGAAATCGGCGTGATCGTCGATGGTGGCGCCGGGAGCGACCTCCGTCAGCCGGCGCCGCAATTCCCCGGAATCGATGGCGATTCCTGGCGCCAGGGTCACCGCCGCCAAATCGGGCAACGGAATCTCCAGCCGCGTCGCCTGGGCCAGCCACGGCTCCAGCAATTCCGCGATTTCCTGGGGATCGAGCAGGCGCGCTCTCTCTATGCCCGGCGTGGCGGCAATCCCTTCCACGGCCGCGTCGAGCCGTTTCCGGCGTTCGGCCGGCGATTCGTCCGCTTGGGCTGGAAACTCGACCGTAATCTGGCGTTCCAGCAGGCTCCGCCAGTGCCGCGCGCCCTCCTCCATGGTGATCGCCACGCCAGCGGCCACACTTGCCAGATAGACCATGATGGCGAGAATCCAGGGCAGGAATCTGGCCCCGGAATCCCGGTCCAGCGGCAGATCCGCGCGCCAGGGAAGCCACCGGAAACCGCGACCCTTGCCCCCGGTCATGGCCGCGTTCCCGGGGGCTCGGGGGCGAGGCGGCCCTCTCGGATGCGCAGTTGATCGTGGGGAAACGCGCCGACCAGGTGCTCGTTATGGGTAGCGATCACCACCGTGGTCCCGAGTTTGTGCAGTTCCTCGAACAAATACATCAACCGAACCCCGAGCTGTTCGTCGACATTGCCGGTGGGCTCGTCGGCCAGCAGCAGATTGGGGCGCGATATGACCGCCCGCGCGATGGCGACACGCTGCTGCTGCCCGCCGGATAGGGTGGTGGGCAGCGTGTCCAGCTGGTCGGCGAGGCCCACCCAGGCCAGCAACTCGCGAACATGGGGCAGGATTTCCGGTTCGGCGAATCCAGCGATACGCAATGGCAGGGCGACGTTGTCGGTCGCCGAGAGATGCTCGATCAATCGGAAGTCCTGGAACACCATGCCGATACGTCGCCGAAGCGCCGCCCGGTCGTGGCGCGACAGTTCGCCCAATTCGCGGCCGAACAGCTCGATTCGTCCCGCCGCCGGTCGCATCGTCAGGTGCATCAGCTTCAGGATCGAGGATTTTCCAGCGCCGCTGGGGCCGACCAGGAAATGAAACGATCCCGGATGGAGCACAAAGGAAACATCGCTGAGAATGGGCGGGCCAGACCGATACCGGACGGCCACGCCGTCGAAAACCACCACCTGCCGCCACCAATTCGATGATCCCCGCGATATGGGCGCAAACATGGCATGGGCGCCGCCACTTCGTCCAGGCTTGCGGGTTCCGCCGGGCGAGCCCTATAAACATTGGTCCCGCCCAAATCCAGGGATTGCGCCCTTGATCCTCATCTGCCCGGCCTGCCAGACCCAATTCGAGGTGGAACCCGATCAGATCCGCCCCACCGGGCGCAATGTACGTTGCGGCAAATGCGACCATCGCTGGCGCCAGATGCCGGATTCGCAAGCCCCTATTCCGGCGCCCCCCGCCGCGGCCGAGGCGCCTTCACCCCCTTCCGATCATACCCCAGTGCCGCGACCTATCGAGCGCCTGGCCCCGGTTCGCGACCTGCCGCGCGCCGAGCCGGCCCCGGCCAGAGGCCGGAAGGGATTGGCCATGGTTCTCGTCGCCATTCCGCTGATTGGGGCAGTGGCCGGGGCCTATGTTTACCGCGAAGCAGTGATGCGGGTTTGGCCGGCGAGTCAGGCGGTTTTCGCCTTTCTCCAACTGGCGCCGCGCGACCCGCTGGCGGTGCTGGAGCTTGCCAACCTCACGAACGAGGAACGCTTCGATAACGGGCGCAAATTGATGGACGTTTCCGGCGTGATCTTCAATCCCAGCGAAAAGCAAGTCGACCTGCCGCCGCTGATGATCGTTTTTACCGATTCCGCCGGCAAGGCGATCGATCCGGTCAACATTTTCCGCATCACGGAAGCGGCGATCGAGGCCGGCCAGAACATCGCCTTCAAGGCCGAAGAAATCGAGATGCCGGAGGGCGCCAAGAGCTTCCAAGTGAACTTCAGCCGGGCCAAGTGACGCCGACCGGGTGTGACGCCGACCGGGCGGGCGAATTTCCGCTCACTAATTGTTAAGGGGTCGAATGTATCTTGAGGTCATATCGTAAGCGCGTGTCGCGCCATGGTCTTGGCTTCGGCTTTCGGGCACCTGGGCAAAACCGATGGCGAGCTTGGCTGGAAAAAGGGTGGACGATGGCTTCGAAAAGCGATCACATTGCCGCCAATTCAATGGGCGCCCCCGGGCGAGATATGGGTGCAAGGCAAGACATGGCGGCAATCCTGCTGGCGGAGGACGACGAGGCCGTGCGGGTGTTCGTGACGCGAGCACTCAGCCATCGCGGCCACCGGGTGACCGCCGTCAACGACGGCGGCGAAGCGCTGGAGGCGATGGAACGCGGACCCTTCGACCTGCTGTTGACCGACATCGTGATGCCCGGCGTCGATGGCATCGCGCTCGCCTTGCGCGCGACCCGCGATTGCCCGGAATTGCCGGTGGTGCTGATGACCGGTTTTGCCGCCGAACGGCAGCGCGCGCACAATCTCGAGGCGCTCATCGATCGGGTGGTGACCAAGCCGTTTTCGCTGCGGGAGATCTGCGAGGTGGTCGACGAAGCGCTGCGCGAGCGCCGCGCGCGGGCTTGACGCTCGCGCGATCAAAACTGCCGCAACAAGCGATCGATGTAATCGCGCTCCGGCTTGGGCCGGGCCGATTGGTTGCGCCGGGCGCGCAATTCCTCGAACAACTGACGTGATCGATCCAGATCCTGGTCCAGGGGTACGCGCTCCTCTCCGTCACGCGCGACCGCGTCCCCGCCGGGACCCTCCTGGTCGCTGAGGGCGCGACCGAAGGGATCCATCGGCTCGCGCTGACCCTGCCCGGTTCGCGATCCGATCTGCTGGCGCATCATCTCGCTCATCTGGCGCAGGCTCTGCTGCAAGTTCTGCAGGGCCTCGTTCTGGGCTTGCGCCGCCTCGTCCAGCGCCTCGCCGCGCAAGGCTTCGCTGGCGCCGCGCATCGCCTGTTCGGCGGGGCCCATGCCCTGGGGGATGTCGCCGGTCATGTTGGAGAATTGCCGCATAAGATCGCCCAGCATCTGGCGCAAGGCCTCCTGGCGCTGGGCCCCGACGCCAGGTTCGCCACCCGGGTACTGCCCTTGTTCAAGCTCACCCTCGCCGGCACCAGGCTGGCGGTTGCGCTGCATGCGGAAGGTGTCTTCCAGCAATTGCTGCTGCTGGCGAAGGATGCGACCCAGATCGCTCAGCATGCGCTGCGCCTGGCTGTCGCGGCCCCCCATCATCGGCATGCCCATCTGCAAGTTCTCGAGCATGTTCTGTAGTTGATCCAGCATCTGGCGCGCCGAATCCCGCGCCCCGCTTTCGGCCATGCGGCGAGCCTGGTTCAAGAGGTCGTTGAGATCCTGCTGCGACAGGCCGATGGCGTTTTCATCCAGCGCGCCCAATTGCATACCCCTTTCCAGGGCCTTGGCGATCTGTTGCTGCAATTGCTGGAGATAATCGTTCATCGCCTGCTGCAATTCGTTCATCAGGCGCTGGATCTCCTCGTCCGATGCGCCGTTGGCCAGCGCCTCCTCCAGCGCCCGCTGCAGGCGGCGCAATTCGCGCATCGCCAAGCTGACCCCGCCATCCTCCAGCGCCAGCGCGGTGTCCCACAGCATTTGCTGGATCGCGGCCAAATCCGTTGCGTCCAATGGGCCCGGATCGAGACGCCTGGCGGCGAAATCCAGGGCCAGGAACGTCGTCAAATCGTCGTCGAAGGCCTGCGGCTGGTGCTGCAATTGCTGCAACCCTCGCGCCACCGCCGGTGCCTCGGCTGGATCGAGCGAAAGCCGCTTGCGATACGCGATGATGGCGCGGGCTACGGGATGGAAGAATTTGCGTTCCGGCAGCGTGATCCGCATCGGGGCCGAGGCGCCGATCTGGCCGAGCGCGTCCCGCGCCACCATGCGCAAATCGATTTCGAGCCCGGCCCAAGGATGGGCGGTGAAATCCTGGTAGGTCGAACCCTTGACCCGCCGGGGGTCGGTGGCATGGGCGGGAATCGGCAAATCGAAACTCTCGCCGCCCTTGGTCAGGGAAAGGCGCAATTCGGCCACGCCGAAATCGTCGGTCGCGCCGTAAATCAGGCGCAGGACGCCGCGCTCGGTCGTACGCGGTTGGTCCAGTCTTGCCTGGGGCGCCAGATCGGGGATGATCCGGATCGGCCAGCGAATCTTGGCCCGACCGGCCGCGATCGTGACCGCGTTGCCCTTGCGCAATTCGACCTCGAGGCGCTGCGTCGTCGCATCGATGGCTTCGAGGGGACGGGTTTGGTTGTTCGCCTCCAGGCTGGCGGACGCTGCCTTGCCCCGCACTTGAACCAAGAGCCGGCTGCCGATGGGCACACCCAACGGCTCCGCTTGGCTCTGGACATCGCCCGCATCCTTTGCGGCGGATTCGGGCGCCAGCGCCAGGGGCGGCAGGCGGGTGTATCCGGGTGGCGTGATCCAGGCCTCGATGGCCAAATCCGCCACCGCGCCCTGCTCTTGGCTTCGCGGGATCAGGCCCTCCAGCAAGAGCCGCGGCGCCTGATCCCACGCCAGCCCGATCCCGGCGGCGACAATGAGCAATGCCAGAACCCGCAGCGCCAAAGGATCGCGCCGCGCGAGGTCCGAAACCGGCCAGTTGAGGCCTAGCGGGCCGATCGCCCGGCGTAGCCGCTCGCGGTGCAATTGCCACAGCCGCGCCGCCAAGGGATCGACGAGGTTGCTGGCCTGCCGATCCTCGAAGTGGCTGATCGGCCGATGCGGAAGGCGGCTATCCGCCTCCAGACGGGCGATCGCCTGGTCGCGGGAAGGCCTGCGAAACCTTCGCGCACCCAGCCAAAGCGCGATGATGGCGAGCGCGCCCATCCCGCCCAGCAACACCCAATGCAGCCAGGGCGGCACACTTTCCAGAACTCCAAAGAGGGCCAAGCCCGCATAGAGGCCGATGATGGCGGCGAGCGGCAGTGCGGCGCGGGAGAGCCGTTCGGCCAGCAGCACCAGGCCAGACGCCGCGACCCAGCCCCTTACCCGCGCGGGCAGGGGTGTCGCTTCCGCTAATGCGCTGGCGCGTCGAGCTTGGGTCGGGGCCGGGGGCATGCGCCGCTCACCGCCGATCCGCTAGGGAGCCATTCATGGGGATAAGAATATCCGAGCTTCAACCCGCTGGCGAGAGCCAGTCTGGCAGCCGGTCGAGCCCGATGATCTCCTCATAGGTCGGGCGCGGGCGCACCACCCCATACATGGTGCCTTTGACCAGGATTTCGGCTGCCGGCAGGCGGGTATTGTAGGTCGACGACATCACCGCGCAATAGGCCCCGGCCGAGCAAAACGCCACCAGACCACCCGGTTGGAGCGGCGGCAATGGCCGCTGCTCGGCGAACAGATCGCCGGTTTCGCAGACCGGGCCGACCACGTCCATCCGTGTCACGGGCGCGCCATCCTCCGGTTCCAGGATCGGGATGATGTCGTGATAGGCCTCGTAAAGCGTCGGGCGGATGAGGTCGTTCATGGCCGCGTCCAGGATCACGAATGCGCGAGAAAGGCCGCGCTTGACGTTGATCACGCGCGCGACCAGCAACCCGGCGTTGCCGATGATCGAACGCCCGGGCTCGATCTCGATCCGGCAGCCTAGGGGCTGGATGATTTCGCGGATGGCGGCGGCGTATTGCCCTAGGTCGAACGGGCGTTCCTCGCGATAGGTGATGCCCATGCCGCCCCCAAGATCGATGCGTCCGACGGATAAGTTAGCGCCGCGCAAGGATCGCGTCAGCTCGGCGAGCCTGGTGAAGGCCGCGCGATAGGGCGCGATGTCGGTCACTTGCGATCCGATATGGCAGGAGAGGCCGACCAGTTCGATTCCGGCGAGGCGCGCCGCCGCCGAATAGATTTGCGCGGCGCGGTCGATATCGATTCCGAACTTGGTCTCGGCCTTCCCGGTCGCGATCTTGGCATGGGTCTTGGAATCGATGTCCGGGTTGATCCGGAGTGCCACGGGTGCCCGCATCCCCAGCGACAACGCCATCTGGTTCAGCGTTTCCAACTCGCCCTCCGACTCGACGTTGAACTGGTGGATGCCGGCCTCGAGGGCCGCCGCCATCTCCTCCCTGGTCTTGCCGACGCCGGCAAACACGATCCGCTTGGCCGGAATGCCGGCCTTCATGGCCCGTTGCAGCTCGCCGACCGAGACCACGTCGGCGCCGGCGCCAAGTGCTGCCAGGGTGGCGATCACCGCCTGGTTGGAATTGGCCTTCAGCGAATAGAAAATGCCGACATCGAGACCGGCGAGAGCTGAAACGTAGGCCTCGTAATGTTCGCGGATCGCCGCGTCGGAATAACAATAGAAGGGCGTGCCGATTGCCTCGGCGATTTTCGCAAGGGGCACCCTCTCGGCGTGGAGTTCGCCGTTACGATAGGGGAAATGGATCAATTAAACACGCCCTGCTGCGGTTCGGTCGAGGTCGGATATTGTTGCGGGTAGGTGTCGGTCTGGCCTTCGGGCAAGGTGGGTGGGTTCTTGCGCCCGCAAGCCCCCAGCACGGCTACAAGCAGAATGCCCGCCACCACTAGGCTCGCCCTCAATCCTAGAGCCGCTTTCGGTTGGATAGAATTACGTTTAGTCCCGTCATGCCCGGGCTTGAGCCCTTCGCGTCCCATGGGTCGCCGGATCACCCCCGGACTTGATCCGAGGGCCGGCGATGACAATTCCGAACATGATGCCCACATCTGTGAAAACCGCTCTAGAGCACTCGAATTTCGAATCATGCGAATCGCTCCCGCGCGCGGCCGATCGCCTCGCGCACGCATCTTGGCGCGGTGCCGCCCAGGCTGGTCCGCGCCGCCACCGATTGTTCGACCGACAGCGCGCCCTTGATCGCCTCGGTGATCCGGGGCTCGACCCGGCGCAAATCCTCGAGCGCCAAATCCTGCAATCGGCAATTCTTGGCCTCGGCCAAGCGCACGATCTCGCCGGTCTTGTGATGGGCATCGCGAAAAGCCAGGCCGAGCTCGCGCACCAGCCGATCGGCAAGATCGGTCGCGGTGGCGTAGCCGGCATCGGCGGCTTGGCGCATGCGCTCGACATCGGGCTTCAAGTCGCGGACCATGCCCGCCATCGCCGCCAGACAAAGCGCCATCGAATCGGTGGCCATGAAGGTCGCCGCCTTGTCGTCCTGCATGTCCTTGCCATAGGCAAGCGGCAGGCCCTTCATGACGACCAGCAATTGGATCAAGGCCGCTATCATCTGCCCGGCTTTGCCGCGCACCAATTCGGCGGCATCCGGGTTGCGCTTCTGCGGCATGATCGAGGACCCGGTGGTGAAGGCATCGCTCATCGACACGAAGCCGAATTGCTCGTTCATCCACAGCACGATTTCCTCCGAGAGCCGCGACAGATGCACGCCGAGGATCGCAAGACCGGCAAGATATTCCAGCGCGAAATCCCGGCTGGCGACGCTGTCCAGGGAATTGGCGCTCGGCCGGTCGAAGCCGAGGCTCCGCGCGGTCGCTTCGCGGTCGATCGGGAACGAGGTCCCGGCAAGCGCCGCGGCACCCAGCGGACATTCGTTCATCCGGCGCCTGCAATCGCCAAGCCGCCCCAGATCGCGCCCGAACATCTCCACATAGGCCATCAGATGGTGCCCGAAGGTGATCGGCTGGGCCGCTTGCAGATGGGTGTAGCCGGGCATGATGGTCGCGGCGTGTTCCTCGGCCCGATCGAGGAGGGCCGCGATCAGATCCTTTAGGCCTTCGGAAAGATCGTCGATGGCGCCACGCACCCATAGGCGGAAATCGGTCGCCACCTGGTCGTTCCTGGAGCGCGCGGTGTGGAGCCGCCCGGCCGGTTCCCCGATCAGTTCCTTGAGCCGCGCCTCGATGTTCATGTGGATGTCCTCGAGCGCCGCTTTGTAGGCGAACTCGCCCGCCTCGATCTCCGCCTTGACGCGGGCCAGGCCCCCGGCGATGGCCGCGCCATCGGCCGCCGCGATGATGCCTTGGCCGACCAGCATCGCGGCATGGGCGAGCGATGCCTGGATATCTTCCGCGTAAAGCCGCTTGTCGATTTCGATCGAGGCGTTTATCTGCTGCATCACCGCCGAGGGACCGGAGGCGAAGCGGCCGCCCCACATGCGTTTGGCGGCTTCGGTGCCGCCGGACGCGCCGGATTTGGAGGGATCGCTGCTCATCGCAAACGCCGGTTTTCCGAATTGTTGGGTAGCACAACTTGTGACCGCCGGGCCGGTCGGGGTCAAGGCTGAAGCGAGGCCCTTGGCCACGCCGCCGGGGGCCACCCAATGCTAGGCCCGGCGAGTATGCGCTTGAGAGCGTGGGCGCTCGTTCTGTTCGCGATCCTGCTGGTGCTGGCGGCGGGGTCTTTCCTGCGCCAGCCCGACAAGGCGCCGGTGGCGCCTACGGAGCGCGGGGTCTTTGCCGAGCTCGCTCCCCCGGCGCCCTTTTTCGGTTTCGAGCTGGTGGATGGCACGGGCGCGCCCGCCGATCTCGGCCCCTATCGCGGCAAGGCGCTCCTGGTCAACGCCTGGGCCACTTGGTGCGCGCCTTGTGTCGCCGAGCTTCCCTCGCTCGCGCGCCTGGAGGAAAAATTGCGCGGCCGGGATTTCGCCGTGCTGCCGATCGCCATCGACGAACGCGACCCGGCCAAGGTCGCCGAATTCCTGGAGCGCCATCGGATCGACCTGCCGGCCCTCATCGACTTGAAGCGCGGACTCGATTCCGTTGCGCGCGTCACGGCGCTTCCCACCAGCCTGCTGGTGGATCGCGACGGATTGGTGCGGGCGGTGTTCGTGGGCGACACGCGCTGGGATTGCGGCAAGCCGCTCCAGGCGATCGAGGCCTTCGTCGCCTCGGGTGCCATCAGCCGGGAAGTGCTGGAGCCCTGCGAATAACTCAGCGCGTCGGCATCGGCTTTTCGCCGCTGTAATCGTAGAAACCGCGTCCGGCCTTGCGCCCAAACCAGCCGGCCTCGACATATTTCACCAGCAGCGGACAGGGCCGGTACTTGCTGTCGGCCAGGCCCTCGTAGAGCACCTGCATCACCGCGAGACAGACATCGAGTCCGATGAAATCCGCGAGTTCCAGGGGCCCCATCGGATGATTGGCGCCAAGGCGCATGGCGGTGTCGATCGAATCCACCGTGCCCACGCCCTCATAAAGCGTGTAGATCGCCTCGTTGATCATCGGCTGCAGGATGCGGTTGACGATGAAGGCCGGGAAATCCTCGGCCGTCGCCGTAGTCTTGCCCAGGCGCTCGGCCAGCGCCTTGGCGCTCAGGAAGGTCTCCTCGTCGGTCGCCAAGCCGCGGATCAACTCGACCAGCTGCATCAATGGCACCGGATTCATGAAATGCATGCCGATGAACTTCTGCGGCCGGTCGGTGGCCGCGGCCAGCCGCGTGACCGAAATGGAAGAAGTGTTGGTGGCGATCAGCGCCTCCGGCTTCAGGGTCTGGCTGACCGCTCTCAGAATATCCTTCTTGATTTCCTCTTTCTCGGTGGCGGCCTCGATGACGATATCGCAATCCTTGAGAATGGCGGTGTCGCGCGCGGTCTTGATCCGCTTCAGGGCGGCACTCTTGTCGGCCTCGCTGATCAGGCCGCGCCTCATCTGGCGGCTCATGTTGCCGTCGATGGTTAGCAGGGACTTCGCCAGCTGCGCCTCGTTGATGTCGACCAGATTCACGTCCAGCCTGGCCAGCGCGCAGACATGGGCGATGCCGCTGCCCATCTGTCCCGCGCCGATGATGCCGACCTTCTCGATCATTTCGACCCCGTTTCTTCTTGTTCTTGTTGCCGTGTCGCCGTTTTGGGTAATTGGGCCGATCGCTCAGCCCAGCGCCTTCTCGAATTCAGGCACCGCCTGGAACAGATCCGCGACCAGCCCATAATCGGCGACCTGAAAGATTGGCGCATCCTCGTCCTTGTTGATGGCGACGATGACCTTGCTGTCCTTCATGCCGGCCAAATGCTGGATGGCGCCGGAAATGCCGACCGCGATGTAGAGCTCGGGGGCGACGATCTTGCCGGTCTGGCCGACCTGGTATTCGTTGGGCACGAACCCGGCATCGACCGCAGCGCGGCTGGCGCCGACGGCCGCACCCAGCTTGTCCGCGATCTTATCCAGCATGTGAAAATTGTCGCCCGATTGCATGCCCCTTCCGCCAGAAATGACGATCCTGGCCGAGGTGAGTTCCGGCCGTTCCGATTTCGACAATTCCTGGCCGACGAAGCTCGCAAGCCCGGTTTCCCCGGCGCTGGCCACGCTCTCGATCGCCGCCTGGCCGCCCTCTTCCGGGGCGGCGTCGAACGAGGTCGAGCGCACGGTGATGATCTTGATCCTGTCGGTGGATTGGACCGTCGCCATGGCGTTGCCGGCGTAGATCGAACGCACGAAGATATCCGCGCCCTCGATTCCGCTGATGTCGGAAATCTGCTGCACGTCCAGCAACGCGGCCAGGCGCGGCATCAGGTTCTTGCCCATCGCCGTGGTCGGCGCCAGGATGTGACCGTATTGGCCCGCCAGGCCCTGGATCAGCTTGGCCAAATTCTCGGCCAGCCGTTGCGCGTAGGCGGGATCGTCGGCCAGCAGCACCTTGGTGGCACCGCCGATCTTGGCCGCCTGTTCGGCGACCGCGCGGCAATTCTGCCCGGCCACCAGGATGTGAAGATCGCCGCGGATCTTTTTCGCCGCCGCGATCGTGTGCAGCGTCGCCGATTTCAGTTGCGAATTGTCGTGCTCGGCGATGACGAGAATGCTCATGATGACGATTCCCAGCCTAGATTACTTTGGCTTCGTTGCGCAGCTTTTCCACCAGCTCCGCGACCGACTTCACCTTGATTCCGGCCTGGCGCTTCGGTGGCTCCACCACCTTGATTGTCTTCAGGCGCGGGGCCGGATCAACGCCCAATTGCTCGGGCGTCAGCACATCGATCGGCTTTTTCTTCGCCTTCATGATGTTGGGGAGCGAGGCATAGCGCGGCTCGTTCAGCCTGAGATCGGTGGTCATCACCAGGGGCATCTTGATCTTGATCGTCTCCAGCCCGCCATCGACCTCGCGGGTCACATTGGCGCTGCCGTCGCCGTTGATCACCAGCTTCGAGGCAAACGTCGCTTGCGACCAGCCGAGGAGGCCGGCGAGCATCTGCCCGGTCTGGTTGGCATCGTCATCGATCGCCTGCTTGCCGAGGATGCACAAGCCCGGCTGTTCCTTGTCCACCAGCGCCTTCAGCAGCTTGGCGACCGCGAGCGGCTGCAACTCGATTTCGGTCTGCACCAGGATGCCGCGATCGGCGCCCATGGCGAGTGCCGTGCGAATGGTCTCCTGGCAGGCGGCAATCCCCAGCGACACCGCCACGATTTCCGTTGCCTTGCCGGCCTCCTTCAGCCGAATGGCCTCCTCGACCCCGATCTCGTCGAAGGGATTCATCGACATCTTGACGTTGGCGGTTTCGACGCCGGTGCCGTCGGCCTTGACGCGGACCTTGACGTTGAAATCGACCACTCGCTTGACCGCGACCAGTACCTTCATCGTTCATCCTGCAGTGCGACAAGATTGTTCGGGCGAACCGTGCAAAAACGGCCCGGCGCCCATTTCGGGCGGATCACGCTCTTCCCTGCGTGCCAGGAAATGACCGACCTTCCCCGGTTCGGCCGCCCATTTCGCAGTCGCACAATAAGAGCAGGCCAAATCCCTGTCAACGCGCCGGCCGCGCTTGTCAAAACGAGGCCGCCAAGGGTCACGGGCGCGAACCAGCAATCTGGATAAGCCGAGGCCGGGCAATGGCGTATCTATCGGCTCAGCGATTGGCGCCGGGGGTCCAAAGCACGTCGCCCTTGCCCTTGTCATTGAGCCAGCGCGACAGCACGAAGAGATGGTCCGAAAGGCGGTTCACGTAAGCCAGCGCGACCGGATTGATCGATTCGTTTTCGGCCAGGAGAGTCATGGCGCGTTCCGCGCGCCGGGTGATGGTGCGCGCCAAATGCAGATGCGCGGCACCTTGCGTGCCGCCCGGCAGCACGAAGGAGGAAAGCGGGGCAAGCTCGGCGTTCATGCGGTCGATCTCGCGCTCCAAGCGCTCGACCTGTGATGGCGCGACCCGCAATCCGCCGGGCTTGGCGTCGGATTCCGGGCGGCAAAGATCGGCGCCCAGATCGAAGAGGTCGTTCTGGATCCGGGCCAGCATCGAATCGGCTTCCGAATTGTCGTGGATCTGGGTTCGCGCAAGGCCGATCGCGGCGTTGGCCTCGTCGATCTCGCCATAGGCCGCGACCCTTCCGTCGTGCTTGGGCACGCGCGTGCCCGAACCCAGCGCGGTCGTGCCCTTGTCGCCGGTCTTGGTATAAATGCGCGTCAGCCGGACCAAGTTTTGCCTAGCGTGCCAGCATGAACAACACGAAACTGGCCACCGCCAAGCCCTGGAACAGGACGCGGAGGCGCATCAGCTTATTGGCGTTGCGTCGGTTGAATTCCCCACCCTGGCCCATGCCGGCGACGCCCACGCCCAGCGTCACCAGCGTGGCCACCATGAACAGGCCGGTGAGGCCCAGGAACAGGATCGACATCGCCCATCATATCCAGTTGCGGTCCGCCCCGACAACGCTAAGTTTGCGGGGCTAAGGAGCCTCTGATTTAATCGCTTGCACTTGATTTGTCATTCTGATTCAAGTGATTCGAGTGTTTTTGGGAGGAAACCATGCGCCAGAAGACATTTTCGAGTTTGGGTTTTGAAATTCATGGCAAGCAGACGCGCCGG
>CAZIUB010000126.1:0-69931 GCA_964542425.1 uncultured Rhodospirillaceae bacterium
ATCGCGCGCAATACCTCCTTCACCTTCAAGGGCCAGTCGGTTGACGTGGAAAAAATCGGCAGGCAGCTCGGTGTTCGTTACATCGCCGAGGGGAGCGTGCGGCGGGCGGGCAATCGCGTGCGCGTGACCGCGCAGTTGATCGACGCCCGATCCGGACACCATATCTGGGCCGAACGATACGACCGAGAACTCGCGGATATCTTCGCGGTCCAGGACGAAGTCACCCAGCGGATCGTTGCCAGCATCGCGCCGCGCGTCCAGGCCGAGGATCTGCAACTGGCGAAACGCAAATTGCCAGGCGACATGCGCGCCTACGATCTCTATCTGAAAGCGAAGGTATTGCTCGACACGCCCAGCAACCTCGCCGACATCGAGCGGGCGCGCGCGCATTGCGATGCCGCCATCGAAATCGATCCGACTTACGCGCGGGCCCATGCGTACAGGGCGCTCTCCTTCGTGGTCGGGAATAGTTTGCTGGAGCTCGGCGACATCGCCGGCAACATGAGGCAGGCGATTGAAAGCGCGGAACGCGCGGTGGCTCTCGACGACAACGACAGCATCAGCCACCTGGCGCTTGGGGAAGCCTGCTTCCGCGCCAAGTACCATGACCGCGCCCGCGTCCATCTTAAGGGGGCGTTGACGCTCAACCCCAATGACGCCGATGGGCTTGTCGTCTCGGGCTACATCCAGGTCGCGCTCGGCAATTCGGAATTGGGGCTGCGGCAAATTGAAATGGCGCTGGAGCGCAACCCGGCCGTCACCCCCTGGTACCATTGGATGCGGGGCATCTCCTTGACGCTGGTCGGCCGATACGTCGAGGCGCTGGTTGATCTCGAATCCTTCAATACGCCGAATGCCAGCGTCATGAGATGGCGCGCCTTCGCCTTGATGAAACTGGGACGGATCGACGAGGCGCGTGCGCAAGTTCAGGCGCTGCTGGCCATCATCCCCGAACTCACGACGGCCGAAATGGCCCAACTCATGGATTACCTCCCCGGCCATCAGGATTTCAGTGAAACGCTGCGTCTGGCAGGTCTGCCAGAATAGGCTTATACCAACGGCGGCTGCGATTGACTCTTTTTGGGCTATGCGAATCGCCGAATGCCTGAATCAATGCCGGACCATCGGAGATGGAGGGGTTCATGGCATCGGCGGTGGCGATCACGCGGTTGGATTTGACGGCGGCTGGGCTTCGTTTGGCGGCCTCGCGGGAGAAGGATGGCGCGGCTTCGCGGCGTATGTTGGCGCTGGCGCTGGTACTCGACGGATCGGACCGGAAGAGTGCGGCGAACAGTTGCGGCATGGACCGCCAGACCTTGCGCGACTGGGTGCACCGCTACAACGCGGAAGGTCTTGCAGGTCTGCGCGACCGCAAAGGGCCTGGCGCGGCTCCGAAGCTATCGGGTTCGCAGCTTGCGGCGTTTTGTACGCTGGTCGAGGCCGGCCCCGACCCGGCGGTGCACAAGGTGGTGCGCTGGCGGCGGCGCGATCTTCGCGACGAATTGAAGCGGCGCTTCGGCGTGGAATTGCACGAACGCACGGTCGGCAAGCATCTGGCCAAGCTCGGCTACCGGCGGCTTTCGGTGCGCCCGCAACATCCCGAGAGCGACCCGCAAGCCCAGGAGGCTTTCAAAAAAACTTCGGCGAGACGGTCCTCGATGCTCTCCCGGAGCACGCCAGGAACAAGCCGCTCGAAATCTGGTTCCAGGACGAAGCGCGCATCGGTCAGCAGGGCACGCTGACCCGCGTCTGGGCCAAGCGCGGAACTCGCCCGCGCGGCCCGCGCGACCGGCGCTACGAGTGGGCCTATCTGTTCGGCGCCGTCTGCCCGGCGCGCGCCGTGGCGGCAGCACTTGTCCTGCCCGAGGCCAACACGCAAGCCATGTCCCTGCATCTCGCCGAGATCGCCAAGCGGGTCGCACCCGGCAACCATGCCGCCCTGGTCTGCGACGGAGCCGGTTATCACGGCGCGGCCAGCCTCGCCGTTCCGGACAACATCACCCTCGTTCCCCTGCCGCCTTACGCGCCAGAACTCAATCCAACCGAAAACATCTGGGAATACCTGCGCGCCAACAAGCTCTCAAACACCGTGTTCGACGGCTACGACGACATCGTCGACAAGACTTGCGAAGCATGGATGTTCTTTGCCAACGACAAGGAACGGGTCGCATCCGTCACCGCCAGAACCTGGGCAACGGTCAATAACTAAGGCCGCTGGTATCAGTTGCAAGGCCGACGCCGACTTTGCCCAAGGGCGTCGAGCCCGCCACGCTGACGCTGGAGCGGGCGATCGAGCTGATCCGGGCTCGCGTTGAACGCGGGGGGATGAAGGGCGCGCGACCAAAAAAGGCGGCGAAGAAACCAGCACCAGCGAAGGAGGCGGCGGCGGGAGCGCCGGCGGCGAAGAAGACCGCGAAGGCGAAGAAACCTACAAAGGCCGAAGCCAAGCCAACAAAGGCGCCCAAGGAAACCGCATGAATCCGGCCCGAGGGGCCTTCTAGCGTCGGGTGTCTATCCCGGCCATTTGCCGTAGACGGCCTCCACATTGTGCTTCACCTCGTCCACGAAGGACGGGGAAATCTCGACGTCATGCGCGATCGAATACCACAGGCCCTTCTCCCTGACATAGTCGCGCATCTTGGTGAGCGCCTGGGCTACATCCTTCCAGGTCACGCCCATCGCCTCGGGCCGGATGTCGAGCCCGATGTCGTGCATGCCGTGCAGCATTTCCGGGCCACGCGACTTGTGCAGCAGCGAGCCGATATAGACGCCGAGGCACACCGGCTGGCCGTGCAGGAATTTCCGGCCGGTCAGGAACTCCAGGACATAGAAAAAGAAATGGTCGATGCCCTCGATGTGGCGCGGGTTCCAGCCGCTGCCATGATAGGACGTTCCCCAGCGCAGACCATCGATCAGCACCTCGATTCCCTTGTCGGTCAGGTCGCGAATGTCGCTGCGATGTTTCAGCACCGCCTCGACCTTTTCCATGGACCGGCGTGCCATTTCCTCGTCGAAGGGCCATTTGGCCTCGCAATGCCCCTTGGCGGTCGCATAGCGCCAATCGAGGACGCCCGTGTGATTGCACAGGATGTCGCCGATGCCCGAATAGTTCAGGTGACGCGGTGCGGCGCGCAAGACGTCGTAGTCGATATAGACGGCCTCCGGCACGGCCCAGCCGATGTAACGAACGGCGCCACCGATCCGGATGCCGGCGCGCTGCCCCCAGCAGGCGTTCATGGAGAGCGCGGTCAGGACCTGGAACAGGGGTTTGTGGGTCTTCCATACGAAGAATTTGGCCGTATCCACCGCCATGCCGCCGCCCAACCCCACGACCGCCTCGAATCGCGGCAGGCTCGCGGCCGCGCCCAGCAGCGTCTCCTCGTCGACCGACTTCACGAAATAGGGGATGTACTCCGCGCCCTCGAAGAAGGGCGCGAATTTCGGCCACATATCCTCCATGGTGCACAGCAGAAAGGGCCGATGAACGAAGTTCTTGAGCTCCCCCACGAGATTGCGGCCAAGTATCGTCTGGAAATCATGGGAGAATTTCATGTTCGCATTTTCCTAGGAAGATGTTGGGATGAGCTTGCCGCCCGCGCGGTCGAAGAACATGAGATGCCTGGCATCGATCAATGCGTGCACCCTGGCCCCGGCACGCAAGCGCGAAATCCCGCCGAGGCGCGCATGGACGCTCCCGCCCGGCCAATCCAGCGTCACGATGGTCGAGGGTCCGGAAGGCTGCGCGATGCGGACGGTGGCGGCGAGGCCCGCGTCGCCGATGGCGACATGTTCCGGGCGGATGGCAACGTCGATCTCGCCCCCGTGCCGCTGGAGGGACCCCACCTGAATTGGATCGAGTGCTAGCCTGGCGGCACCGATGGCGCAAAAGACCTGGCCACCTTCTCGCTCCAGCGACGCGGGCAGAATCTCGATCTGCGGGTGGCCGATGAACCGCGCGACATAGGTTGTCGCCGGTGAAAGATAGACTTCTTCCGGCGTGCCGCATTGCTCGACCACGCCCTGGCGCAAGATGGCGACCCGATCCGAGATGGACAGAGCTTCCTCCTGATCATGGGTGACGAAGATCGAGGTCACCTGGAGGCGGGCGTGGAGTTCCTTCACTTCCGCCCGCATCCGATTGCGCAGGGCAGCGTCGAGATTGGAAAAGGGTTCGTCAAATAGAAATACCTTGGGCTGGCGCACGATCGCCCGCCCGATGGCGACGCGCTGCTGCTGGCCGCCGGAAAGCTGTGCGGGATAGCGATCGAGCAAAGCGCCAAGATCCAGCGATTGGGCGACCGCCAAGACCCGAGCGGCGATCTCGGCCTCGGCCACGCCCTTCAGTTTCAGCGTGAAGCCGATGTTCCGCGCCACGCTCATGTGCGGATAAAGCGCGTAATTCTGGAACACCATGGCGACATCGCGGTCGATCGGCTCCAGATCGTTGACGCGCTTTCCGTCCATCAGGATGTCGCCCCCGCTGACATCGTCCAGGCCAGCCACCATGTTGAGGATCGTGGTCTTGCCGCAGCCAGAGGACCCGAGCAGGGTCACGAACTCTCGATCCGCGACATTCAAATTGATGCCTCGGCAGACCTCGACCGGCCCGTAGGATTTCGCCAATTCGACCAGGCGGATCTCGGGCATCGTCAGCCCTTCAGCATGCCGTCGGCGAAGCCGCGCAGGATGTAGTTTCGCAGCAGGACCGCCAGCACGATGACCGGCGCGATGGAAATGGCCGCGGCCGCCATCATCTGACCAAAGACGGTCTGATACTGGCCGGCGAAGGACGCGATCACCAGGGGAACTGTCTGCGAATCCTGGCGCGTCATGATGAGCGCGAGGAAAAACTCGTTCCAGGCCTCTATGAAGGCGAATACACCGGCGGCGAAGAGGGGCGGGAGCGAGATCGGCAGGATAATCATGCGGAAGGTCTGGAACACGCTGGCGCCGTCGATGCGGGCCGCGCGCTCGATGCCCGCCGGTATTCCAAGGAAAAACCCCCGCAGCACCCAAATGACGATCGGCAGATTGAAGGAAAGATAGACCAGGATGAGATTGAGCCTAGTGTCGATCAGGCCCAGCTTGCTGGCGGCGATGAATAGCGGAATGACGATGACGATGGCGGGAAACATTTGTGCCGCAAGAATCAACAGCAACAGAAAATCGGCATGCGCGACCCGCAGGCGCGCGAGCGCATAGGCAGCGGGCGCGCCAAGCAGGATGGCGAGCGCGGTAGTGAGGAAGGCCACGATGGTCGAGTTCAAAATGCCGCGACCGAGCTGGGCGGCCGAACCGAAGACCGCGACGTAGTTGTCGATGGTGAAGGAACCGGCCGAGAAATCGGGCGGCGTCTCCGTCAGGGCCTGTTGCTGCATCAGGCTGGAGATCAGCAGCCACAGAAGTGGGGCGGTTGCCACGAACACGAACAGCGCCAGCGCAAGAACGATTCCGGTATTGGCGAGAACCCCGCGCCGGATGGTCATTGTCGCGCGCCTGGCCGGGTCAGCCGCACATAGGCAATGGCGAGCACGAGCGAGGTCAGGAAGATGACATTGGCCATTGCCGCGCCATAGCCGAATTTCAAAAAATTGAAGGTCACGCGATAGGCCAGGAAGTTCATCACCACGGTGCCGTCGGCCGGGCCACCCTTGGTCAGGACATAGATCAGGTCGAAGATCCGCAACGACCAGATGGTCTGGAGAATGATGGCGATCGCGAGCGCGGTCTTGAGCGACGGCAGGGTCACATGGCGAAATCGCTGCCAGGCATTGGCGCCGTCCATGCGAGCGGCGCGGTAGAGGCCATTTGGAATGTTCTGAAGGGCCGCCAGCAGCAGAATGGCGATGAAGGGTGTCGACTTCCAGATATCGACGATCAGGATCATGTTCAGGGCCAGGAAGGCGTCGCCAAGCCAGGTCACGTTGGTATCGATCAGGCCAAGCTGCAGCAGGATCGTATTCAAGATTCCGTAATTCGAATGATAGATCCACTTCCAGAGGACCGCGTTGGCAACCGGCGCGATGGCCCAGGGCAAGAGCAAGAGGACGCGAAACCCGCTCCACCGCGCCATGGGGTGGTCGAGAAGAAGAGCGACCAGGAGCCCGAGACCGGTCACGGCGCCAACTTCGATTGCCGCGAAATAGATCGTGTTGACGAGCGCGCCGCCCACCGCCTTGTCGGACAGCAAGCGCAGATAATTTTCGAACCCGACAAACGGCGTCTGGAGTTCGCCGGCCGCGAGTTTCGCTCCGGTGAGCGACAGCCAGATCGAATAGAGGATTGGCGCGGCGAGAATGGCAAGCAGTGTGGCCAGCGCCGGCCCAAGAAAAACGCGGGCCACGCCATCGCCCCACCCCCGGCGGAGCGCCGAGGTGGAGGGCGGCATTAGACGGTTTCCCCTTGAGTCGACATCGCATTCCCCATCGTCATCGCCGAACTTGATCCGGCGATCCATGGGATGCGCAGGGCTCAAGCCCGAGAATGACGGGAAAAAGCATGGTTTTACCCAGCCGAAAACCTTTCTAGCGTGGCCCTCTGGCGCTCCGTCCTAGCCGCGATTTTTCACGATCGCCGCGACCAGGTTTGCTGCCTCCTTCAACGCATCCGCCGCCGATGAATTGCCCTGCAACGCCTTCTGGATCTCGGTACCGATCGCGACCGTCACCTCGTTGTAATCCGGCGTCACATAGGAATCATAGGGGTGGGTCGCTTGTTCGAGCACGATTGCCGCGTTCGGCAGGGCGGCTTGCACCTCGGCGTCGCCCAGCACCGAGAGGCGGATCGGCAACCAGCCGGTGTCGATCGCCTGGCGCTTCTGCACTTCCCTATCGAGATAGAACTCGATCAACTTCTGCGCGAGATCGGGATTCTTGGAGGTCTTGGTGATGGTCCAGGCATCGGTGCCGTCGATCGAGGCCGATCCCGCGGGTCCCGCGGGCAGCAGCGCGCCGGCCATCTTGCCAACGATCTTCGAACTGGCCGGGTCTTGCGCCGGCTTCCACATGAAGGGCCAATTCATCATCATCGAAGCCCGGCCCGCGGTCATTACGTTGGTCGCGTCATTGATCCCGACATAGGAGATGGAGCCTGGATCGGTATAGGGCATCAAATCCATCATCGTTTGCAATCCGGCGATGCCCGCTTCGTCCGCGAAAGCCGGCGACCCATCCTCGTTGTAGAGCTTGCCGCCCGCCTGTTGCAGGAAGCACATCCAGTAGGAGGCCACGCCGCCAATCCCAGCCGGTTCCCCATAATTCAGCACCCAACCGAAATTGTCGCCATGGGTGAGTTCCTTGGCGTAGCGCTTGAGATCGTCCCAAGTCCTGGGCGGCTCCTTGAAGCCGGCTTTCTCGAAATGCTCGGTGTTGTAGAACATCGTCAGCAGCGAGAGGGTGAAAACCACGCCGCTGGATTGGCCGTCCCAGGTCACGGTCGCGAAGCTCGATTTGGGCAGATCGTCGACCAATTCCTTCGGCAGCTTGTCCGAGAAGGGAGTCAGGAAACCGGCGAATTCCGGAACCCAGCCGGACATGTAGACCACGTCCCAGACGTGTTCGCCGGAAGCAAAGGTCGTCGCCATTTTGTCGTGAAGCTCGCCCCAGGAAACCATGTCGTAGGAGACCTTGGCGGCGTTGGCCTTCTGCCAGGCATCGAACGCGGCCTCCGAAAATTTGGCGGCACCCGGAGGTGCCGGGTCGGGCGGAAGCGGCGAGAACACGCTCAACTGCGCATCCTGGGCAAATGTGCCGGCCGGCCAAAGCGAGGGCACCGCCCCCAACGCCGATCCGACCACCGTATTCTTCAGGACATCGCGACGGGTCAATCCGGGCATCCAAATCTTGGTCATCTTCTCCTCCACTGGTGATGTTGTTTGTTAATGCTTTCCCCGTGCCGACTTACGAAGTGGGGTGATCCATGAGACGCACCGATGGCGCCACGAAAGTTGGCACATTTACCGTATGGTCGTACCCGCCCATTCGCGCGCGCGAATGGGCGCCTTTCCGGACCACGGTTTCCACCACGGCCTCGATCGATGGGTGGCGCGAGGAGGCGGGGAAAAGGCGATCGCGCGGCATTACTAAGTTGTTGGCTTGTTTCGTCAACTGGGCGAACACTACCGCGCCCAGCGTCGGAGTCAATGGCCGCCGATCGGGTGACACGATAGCTGGTCCCGGTTGGCGCGGCACCGCGAGATCGCTGGCGCCACGGCGCCATTTGCCCTAGAAGACGATCATGTCGCCGGTCAGCTATTTTCGCGCCCAGGCATTCAACAATGCCTGGGCCAATTTCCGATTGCTTGCGGCCTGTGGCCAACTGACGCCCGAGGAGCTGTCGGCGAAACGCACGAGTTTCTTCCCGTCGATCATCCGCACCCTCAACCACGATCTGATCGTCGATTGGTACTATGTGAGCGCGGTGGAGGGTGCCGGCATGGGGTTGGGCGCCTTCGATTCAAGAGTGCCGTTTCCGGCGATCGGGGACCTCGAGCGGGAGCAGCGCGCCATCGACCGGCGCTTGATCGGTGTTTGCGATGGGCTGACCGAGGCGCTTCTTGCGCAAACGGTCGATCTCGTTCGCGACACCTGGACCCAGGCGGAGCCGGTGGGCCGCATTCTTCTTCATCTGTTCCAGCACCAGATCCACCATCGCGGACAAGTCCACGCCATGCTCGCCGGGACCAGGGTGCCGCCACCCCAGCTCGACGAATTCTTCCTCGGCCACGAGCGCGAACAAGCGCTCAGGGAGCGGGATTTCGCCGTACTCGGCTTTAATGAGGAAGCGATCTGGCGCTGATCCGCATAGACTATTGCCAATGATGATGTTGCGTCGGAGCCTTGGCATGACCGGCATTCGCGCCAACGGGGTGAGGCGATTGGGCCCCCGGCAGGTATTGGCCAAGCGCGCCCGATGGGGTGAGCATGAGCTCTAGGGACCTGCTATAAGGGCGGGCAACATTCGAGGGAATCCCATGCCCAGACCAAGAGCTCGGCCGAGCATACAGGTCGAGAACGACCGCGTCACCGTCACCGAATGGCGGTTCGCGCCTGGCGCGGAAACCGGTTGGCACCGCCATGCCCACGATTACGTCGTGGTTCCGATGGTAACCGGGCGCCTGGATCTGGACGACGGCAAGGAGCGGCGCCCGGCGGAACTGGTGACCGGGCGTTCCTATTACCGGCCGGTCGGTGTGGAGCACAATGTGATCAACGCCAACGACTACGAGTTCGTCTTCGTCGAAATCGAATTCAAGGCGGAGCATGGCGGATAGAAGACCGCTTAGGCCGCGATCGAAAGGCGGCAGGCAGCGCCCCAAAGACGAGACCCGGCCACGGCCACGCGAGAAACCAGCCAAGCGCGTCAAGGCCGTCCCCTTCCCCACCCGCGAACAGGTTCTGACCTTTATCCGCGAGGCCGAGGGGAAGGTGGGCAAGCGCGAGATCGCGCGCGCCTTCCAATTGAAGGATGGCGACCGGATCCGGCTGAAGGCCTTGCTGAAGGAACTGGAATCCGAGGGTGCGGTCGAGCGTGGGCCTAAGCGCCAATTGGCGACACCGGGTGCTTTGCCGGAAGTGACCGTCTTGCAGGTGATCGGGCCGGACGAGGACGGCGATCTGTGGGCGAGGCCGATCAACCTTGCCCCCGACGACGCCGAGCCGCGCATTCTTGTGGTTGCCGATCGGCATCTCGACCGGCCGCTGACGGCGGGCGATCGGGTGCTGGCGCGCCTGCAACGGAAAGAGGCCGATCTTTACGAGGCGCAGCCGATTCGCCGGCTGGATGCGCGCGCTCAGCGCGTGGTCGGGTTGCTGGAGCGGGCGCGCGATGGGCTTTACCGTGTGATCCCGACCGACAAAAGGCTGAAGACGGAATTTCAGATCCACCCCAAGGAAGACGGTGGGGCCAAGCCCGGCGAGATCGTCATCATAGAGGCCGAGCCACCGCGTCGTTTGGGAACCCCGCGCGCCCGCGTCATCGAGCGCGTGGGGCTGGCCGGCGAGGCGTCCTCCATCAGTCTCATTTCCATCGCCGAGCATCATATCCCGATGGAGTTCGCGCCGGCGGCACTCGCCCAGGCGAGGGAGAGCGGTCCGGCCAATTTGGGCAAGCGCGGCGATCTGCGCCGGGTACCGCTCGTCACCATCGATGGCGAGGATGCGCGCGATTTCGACGACGCGGTTTTTGCCGAACCCGATCCGGACCCTAGGAATCTCGGAGGCTGGCGGCTGCTGGTCGCCATCGCCGATGTGGCGCATTACGTGCGCGAAGGGAGTCCGCTCGACCGCGCCGCGCGCGAGCGCGGCAATTCGGTCTATTTCCCGGATCGCGTGGTGCCGATGCTGCCGGAGGAATTGTCGAACGGGTGGTGTTCGCTCAAGCCCAACGAAGAGAGGCCGTGCCTGGCGCTCGAGTTGGCGATCGATGCCGAGGGCGAGAAGCGCCGGCATCGCTTCATGCGTGCCCTGATGCGATCAAGCGCGCGGCTGACCTATGAGCAGGTCCAGCGCGCCGCCGATGGGCAACCGGACGAAACCACGGGGAGGCTGATGGGCAACGTGATCGAGCCGCTTTATGGCGCGTATCAAGCACTTCTGAAGGCGCGGGAAAAACGCGGCACCCTCGATCTCGATCTTCCCGAACGGCGCATCCATCTGGGCGCGGACGGGCATGTGAGCCGGATCGAGCCCCGCGCGCGCCTCGATTCCCATCGCCTGATCGAGGAATTCATGATCGCGCCCAATGTGGCGGCGGCCGAGGCGCTGGAGAAGCGCCGCCAGCCCTGCATGTACCGCATCCACGACGCGCCCGATCCCACGCGCGTCGAGGCCCTGCGGCAATTCCTGGATGGGCTGGATCTGCGCCTTGCCCGGGGCCAGGCGTTGCGCCCGGCCCATTTCACGCAATTGCTCAGGAAGGCGGCCAAGACCCCCTATGGGGCCATGATCAACAGCCTGGTGCTGCGCGCCCAGGCGCAGGCCGTGTATGCGCCGGAGAATATCGGGCATTTCGGGCTGGCGCTCCGGCGCTATGCGCATTTCACCTCGCCCATCCGGCGCTATTCCGATCTGCTGGTGCACCGGGCGCTGATCGCGGGCCTTGGTTTTGGCGAGGACGGGTTGGGGCAAGCGGCGGCGGCCGAGTTCGAGGAAGTGGCCACGCATATCTCGGCCACCGAGCGGCGGGCGGCCGCGGCCGAGCGCGAGGCGGCCGATCGCTATGTGGCCGCGTTCCTGGCCGGTCGCGTGCACGAGACCTTCCAGGCCCGCGTATCGGGTGTGGCGCGTTTTGGCCTCTTCGTGAACCTCTTGGAGACCGGCGCCGATGGATTGCTGCCGATGGCGCTCCTGCCCGGCGATTTCTACGACCATGACGAGGCCGCCCACGCGCTCGTCGGACGGCGCTGGGGCCGCGTGTTCGAATTGGGGGCGCCCATCGTGGTGCGCCTGGTATCGGCCGCGCCCCTCACCGGTGGGCTGACGTTCGAGTATGTCGAAGGTGGAAGGATCAGCCCGGATGACTGGGAATTGAAGCGTATCCTGAAACCGAGCGCCCATGGGCAACAGGGCGGCGGCCACAAGCAGGAAGGGCGCGGAAAGCCCAAGCCGAAAGACCATCGCCCCCGGCCCGGTACCGGCTCCCTTCGCGGGAAGAGGGCTCGGCGAACCTGATCCTTTGGCGGCGGCGCATCCCGTCGTTCTGGTGGCCCCTGCGCCGCCAGGGAGAATGGCCAGTCTGGATCGAAAGCCAATGCCCAATGCTCATGGCGGGCCGGTGAGGTCGGCGGGACTGGGCGGCCCCGGAAATTTAATGTTTCGTTAGCATCTTCTAAATATTCCCCAACGCATATATGTATGGGTTGGCGGCGATGTTGGCGAACATGATCTGGCGAAACGGGAAAGTTGTGGCATTGCAGTGGCCGGCCAGGCCGCTGGCGGCGCTGGCCATGCTGTGGCTGGCGGGATGTGCCACGGGCAGCTTGAACGAGCCCGAATCGACCGGGCATCTGACCCGCGATATGTTCGTCGCCGCCTATAACGATATGGACGCGGTCTATATCCGCGAACCGGACATCGCCGCGGTGGCGCTGGACAGCCTCGAGCAATTGAACCGCGTGGACGACAAGGTTTCGGCCAGACGCGTGGGCGACCAGATCCAGCTCAACCTCGACAGCCTGACCATCGCCCTCTATCCGGTCGAGGACGATTTCACCGCGACCGATTGGGGCGAATTGACCGGGGCGGCCCTCGATCAAGCGATCATTGCCTCGCCGATCATCAAGGCCAGCACCACGGAAACGCTGTTCGAGGCCATGCTCGGCCATTCGGTCAAGGAACTCGATGATTTTTCGCGCTATGCCGGGGCCAAAGCCGCGGCCGAGAACCGCGCCTCGCGCGATGGGTTCGGCGGCATCGGGGTGCGCATTTCGGTCGAGGACGATGCGGTGCGCGTGACCTCGGTCATGCATTACACGCCAGCCGAGCGCATGGGTCTGAAGCGCGACGACCTCATCATGGCCATCGACGGCACGCCGACCAAGGGTCTGTCGCAGCAGGAGGTGGTGGAGCGCCTGCGCGGGCCAGTGGACAGCAAGGTCGCGGTCACCTTGAAGCGCGCGGGGCGGCCCACGGATTTCACCCTGCAACTGACCCGCGCCCATGTGGTGCCCGAAACCATCACCTATCGGCGCGAGGGCGATTCCGGCTATTTTCGCATCTATGGGTTCAATACCGAAACCACCGAAAGCCTGAAGCGCTCTATTGTCGACGCCAAGGCCGAAATCGGGCCGGTAATGGACGGGGTGATCCTGGATCTGCGTGAGAACCCGGGCGGGTTGCTGAATCAATCGGTCTCGCTCAGCAATTTGTTCCTGGACGAGGGACGCATCGTTTCCACTCATGGGCGGCACCCGGAAAGCCACCAATTTTTCGAGGCGAGCGGCGAGGACATGCTGGATGGAATGCCGATCGTGGTGCTGATCGACGGCAATTCAGCCTCGGCGGCGGAGATCGTGGCCGCGGCATTGCAGGATAACGGGCGCGCGGTCCTGGTCGGCAGCAATTCATACGGCAAGGGCACGGTGCAGACGGTCCTGCCACTCCCCAACAAGGGCGAGATCACGCTGACTTGGGCCAGATTCCACGCGCCATCCGGCTATACGCTGCACGGGCTGGGTGTGTTGCCCAATGTCTGCACCGCGCTCCGCAAGAGCGCGGCCGAGGTACTAGCGGCACTCAATTCGGGTGAATTGCCCGTGGTCCCGGTCGAGGCCCGAAACGCGGCCGAGCCCGACGACGAGAAGGCCCATGCGGAACTCCGCAAGACCTGCCCGGCCAGGACCGGAGAAGCGCCGATCGATCTCGAGGTCGCGCATCGGCTGCTGGAGCGCCCGGGGCTGTTCTCCGCCGCCCTCGATCTGGCCCAGCCCGCCGGCGCGGGCCTGACCGCCGCCGCAGGCTGGCCGGCGGCGCCCGAAGTCCAAATTCAGTAGAAGCACCTCGCCAAAGCCGGCCAAGGGACGAATGATCGTACCCGCCGGCGCGCAAGGGAGGGGGGCATATCGCTGCGCTATTCATCCGCGAGGCGGGTATTAGGGGACAGGTGCGACCGGTGGATGCCGCGGGCCTCGTCCTCATTCGCGCCGGGAAAGCGGGCGAGCCTGAAATCCTCCTTGGCCGGCGCCATTCGAGGGCAGGTTTTCTGCCGGGCGTGTTCGTGGTGCCGGGCGGCAGGGTGGAGGCAACCGATTGCCTTCCCAGCGGAATGGACGAGCGCCTGCACACGCGAGTCGGGCGAGCTCTTGGCGTTGGCGCCGGTAGGCGTCCGGCGCTCGCCTTCGCGCGCTGCGCGCTTCGTGAAACGCTGGAGGAAACCGGTCTGCTGATCGGGCATCAAACGGCTTGCGCGAAAGACCCCGCCGCGATTCCCCAACGGGGACCCAATTCGACCTGGAGCACCTATCGGGCGCGAGGAATCCGCCCTGGCTTCGAGGCGTTGGATTTCGTGTTCCGGGCGATCACGCCGACCACCATGGCGCGCCGGTTCAACACCCGCTTTTTCCTGGCCGATGGGGCGTTGGCTTTGGGCGAGATCAGAGGCGACGGCGAACTCGAAGATCTGGCCTGGTGGCGGGTCGCGCGCCTCGACGGTCTGGCGCTGGTCGATGTCACCCAGGCGCTCATTAAGGAATCGATCGCGCGTTGGCGCAAGCGCGCGGGCATTGGCGCCGAGGGGCCTAAGCTCTTGACCTATCTATCGAATAATGCCCGCATAAGGCCAATCGCCCATGCCCGAATGGGACGGATTCCAGTCAGCCGGACTTGACAACCGAGGACCGGCCGGTATGTTCCGCCCGCCCGGTGAAGGGCGCCGCCCGAGACAACAGAGAATGAAATGGCCAAGTCGAATACCATCCTGATCAAGCTGGTGAGCACGGCGGACACCGGCTTTTACTATGTGACCAAGAAGAATCCGCGCACCTCGACCGAGAAACTCTCGTTCAAGAAATACGATCCCGTAGTCCGCAAGCACGTCGCCTTCAAGGAATCCAAGATCAAATAGCGCGCGGCCAAGGCGCACACTCGGTCAAACAGGTAGGCGCCGGTCTCTCCGGCGCCTTTTGCGCTTGGGGGGATTGGGCCGCAACCCAAGACACTGTCCCCGCATGGCCTCGGCGGCAGGAAATTCAAACGCCTTGGCTGTGCCGACGCTCGGGCGCATTACTCCATGACATGTCGGGGAGACGATCATGGGCACGCGGAGCTTTCGCATCATTCCCGCCACGTAGATCGTCCTTGGCTTGCTCTTGATTGCGCTCACGACCTCCGGTTGCGCCTCCAGTTGTCACTTCCTAGATCGACATTGCACCAAGGGCAAATAGTGTTTTGGCGCCTTGGAGCGCATTTTCCAAAACCCACCCCCCGAACGAGGTGCACCCCCCGAAACCAAACGAATAGTGTTCGTGATTTGCCGCGACGTTGGCGGGCGTTATACAGCCATCGATGCAGAGGCGTGCCCTTCCGGGAGCGACCAGATGGGCCCAAAATACTCACGCCCCGCGTCGCCGTGAGTTGGATAAAAAGGGAGAATAAAAAGGGATAAAAAGGGTAGCGTCCCCTTTTACAGTGCCAAGGGAAAAGGGTAGCGTCCCCTTTTTCGTCCTACGCCGGCAAGAGCGCGCCGGGATCGGCGCAGACGCGGTTGCGTCCCGTTTCCTTGGCCCGGTAAAGGGCGGCGTCGGCGATCTTGAGCAATTCCTCGCAAGCCATCGGACGCTTGGTGGCGGCAAGCCCGATGCTGACGGTGACGGTGAGCTCGCCATTGGGCGCATCGGCGACCAGCATCGGTTTCTTGGCCACCTTCCGGCACAGGCGCTCGGCGACCTTGAGCGCGTCCGGTCCGTCGGTGTCGGGCATGATAACCACGAATTCCTCGCCGCCCAGGCGAGCAACCAGATCGATATCGCGCAAGGTCTTGGCCGCCCGCCGGGCGAATTGCCGGAGCACGTCGTCGCCCGCCGCATGGCCATAGGTGTCGTTCACCAACTTGAAGCGATCGAGGTCGCAGATCATGATCGAGACCGATTTTTCGCTGTGCGCGATGCGCTGCATCAACCCCTCGATATGTTTGATCGCGTAGCGCCGATTGTAGAGCCCGGTCAGGGAATCGGTGAGCGCCAACGATAGCGAGCGCTGATAGGTTTCGCGCAGGCGGTCCTGATAGCGCCGCCGTCGCACCTGGATGCGGGCGCGGGCCAGCAATTCGTTGGCGTCGATCGGCTTCACCAGGTAATCGCTGACCCCAATGTCGAGGCCCTTGACCATCCGGGGCATGTCGAAATCGTCGATCACCAGCAGGATCGGTACCTGCCGGGTTTCGTCCTGCGAGCGCAACATGGAGCAGAGCCTGAGCCCGTCCTCGTTCCCGATCCAGAGATTGGTGATCACCAGATCGTAGGCGCCGGCCTGGGCCATGCGCATCGCCTCGGCGCTCGTGGTCGCGACATCGACCCGCTCGCAATCGTGCTTCAGCAATTCGATCAGGCGCTCGGCCGCGGGGGCGAAGCTCTCGACCAAAAGCGCCTTGGCGGCCAGCATGCCCTTTTCCTCGGCATCAGCCTGCAATTCCAGGAGATCACCCTCGCCGGAGGTCTGTTCGCGCAAGCGCCATTCGTCCATCACCATTTTGAGGCGCACCAGCGAGCGCACGCGGGCAAACAGTGCCACGTCGTTGACCGGCTTGGTCAGGAAATCGTCGGCCCCGGATTCGAGGCCGCGCACGCGGTCGACCTGGTCGCTCAAGGCGGTGACCATCACCACCGGGAGGAAGCGGGTCTTGGGATTGGCTCGGATGCGCTGACAGACCTCGAAACCGTCCATGCCCGGCATCATGACGTCGAGCAGAACCAGGTCCGGCGATTGTTGGGCAATGACGTCCAGGGCTTCCTTGCCGCCATTGGCGGTCAGGACCTCGAAATACTCGGCGGCCAGTTTCGCCTCGAGGAGGCGAACGTTGGCGGCTATGTCATCCACTACCAGGATTCTGGCCGACATCGCATCACTGCAGGAAACGGTCCACTGTCTCCAGGAACTGAACCACGGAAATCGGCTTGGCGATATAGGCCTCGCAACCGCCTTCGCGGATCTTCTCCTCGTCGCCCTTCATGGCAAAGGCGGTAACGGCGATGACCGGGATCGAGCGCAGATTGTCGTCTTCCTTGATCCACTTGGTCACTTCCAGGCCCGAGACCTCCGGCAACTGGATGTCCATCAGGATCAAATCCGGCTTGTGTTGGCCCGCCATTTTCAACGCCTCCATTCCGTCCTTGGTCTGCAAGATCTTGTAACCCTGCGCCTGAATGAGGTCGTGGAACAGCTTCATGTTGAGATCGTCGTCTTCGACGATCAGGATCGTCTTTGTGGCCGCGCGTCGATGCTTTTCTTCGCGCGATAGCATGTGCACTTCCGCCATGACCCCTCCACTGCGCCCCAAACCTGGGCCCCTACCCCGCCCCGGGCGACGGGATTGCTGTTTCGATCGGCCCCGGCGCCTTGCTCTCGGTTGGGCTGGGGACATCAGAGCCGACCCACTCAATCCATTAATATGTATTGGTTAACAAATCGTTGAAAAACTGTCCATCCCTCCGGCTAGAACTAGAAAATCCCCAGGGCCGGCTACTTCGACGGGATCGCCGATTTTTGGGCGAATCGACTGCCTCGTGGCATGGTTGCGGCAGGTGCCTTCCATTGGCGGGCCCATGTCGAAAACGGAATATTGCTGGCATTCCTAGCCTTGCCCGCCGATTCTCCCTAGTGTCCCGATTCTGAATTTCGCCAGACCACCCAGCGACACCCCGAGCGAATTTCAGAATCGATAAGGACACTAGCAACCTATTGAGTCTAGTGTCGTATTTGGTTTCGAAGTTCGCTTGGCGCTCCTGGTCGCGTGATCTGGCGAACTTTAAAAACCATGACATTAGGGGCATTCCCGAGCAAGGGTCCTTTCGGCGAGAATCGGGCCAGCGGGCAAGTGTGGGAGCATTGGGCACGGGACTGGCGCCATGGATATGGACCAAACCATGGGATTTTGCCGCGATTGCGGGCAACGCATGGCGGAACGGGTTCGGCGCTGTCCGACTTGCCGCTCACCCCGCATTCTCCGCCATCCCGAACTGTTTTCGCTGAACATCGGACATGTCGATTGCGATGCCTTCTATGCCGCGATCGAAAAGCGCGACCGACCGGAATTGCGCGACAAGCCGGTGATCATCGGGGGCGCTCGGAGGGGCGTGGTTTCGACCGCCTGCTACATCGCGCGCATCGCCGGGGTCAGATCGGCGATGCCGATGTTCAAGGCCAGGGCGCTGTGCCCCGAGGCGGTGGTACTTCCCCCCGACATGGCCAAGTATCGCAAGGTGGGCGCCGAGATTCGCGCGCTGATGCTGGACTTGACCCCGTTGGTGGAGCCGTTGTCGATCGACGAGGCGTTCCTGGATCTTTCCGGCACCACTTGCCTCCACAAGCGCAGCCCCGCTGAGAGCCTGGCCCACCTCGCCCGGCGTGCCGAGGCCGAATTCGCCATCACGGTTTCGATCGGGCTCAGCCACAACAAGTTTCTGGCCAAGATCGCCTCCGATTTGGACAAGCCTCGCGGGTTCAGCGTCATCGGCAAGGCGGAGACCCTGCAATTCCTGGCTTCACGGCCGGTCTCGTCGATCTCGGGCGTGGGCAAGGCGATGAGCGAAAGGCTGGCCAAGGACGGCCTTCATACCATCGGGCAATTGCAAACCTTGGCCCTCAATGAACTGGTGCGGCGCCACGGACGCATGGGAGCGCATTTGCACGATCTGGCGCGAGGGCAAGACAGCCGCCCGGTCGATCCCGCCCTGCCGGCCAAGAGCATTTCCAGCGAGACCACGTTTGACGAGGACATTGCCGATTCCCAGCAACTGCGCCACGAATTGTGGCCTTTATGCGAAACCGTGTCGAGGCGGCTGAAGCAGGCGGAGATGGCGGGAGGTGTTGTTCACCTGAAGCTGAAAACCGCGGGCTTTCGCCTGGTGTCGCGCCAAGTCAAGCTGGGCCAGCCGACGCAATTGGCCGATGCGCTGTTTCGCGCCGGCACGGCGCTTCTCTCCCGCGAGGCGGGGAATGCCCCCTATCGCCTGCTTGGAATCGGGGTCAGCGATTTGGTGGAGGCCGGGTCGGGGGAGGTGGGCGATCTCAGCGATCCGGATCAGACCAAGCGATCGCGCATCGAGCGGGCGATGGATGCGGTTCGCGCCAAGCTGGGGCGCGACAGCATCATCAAGGGGCGCAGCCTGCCCATCAAGAAGCCGGGGTCTTAGTCGCGCGCGGCATGGGCGCCTTCACATAGGTCATCGCTGCGCTTGACGCGGCGATCCATCTTGGCCCGCAGTGGCCATGGATTACCGGGTCTCGTCGCTTCGCTCCGGCCCGGCAATGACGATAAAGAATCAATTCACCGCCCCTGTTCGCGTACCCTAGGGGCAATTCTCGCTGGGCAGGACCTCGAGCTTGCGCAACACGCCCTCGACCTGGAGGCCGCCGAACTCGAAGGTCAGTTCGCCGACGACGCCATTATCGTAGACGCGGAGCGATTGCTCGAAATCGGGCGCCGAATCTGGCTGATTGTCGACGAAAAAGGCGAGGTCCACGCGCCGCGACATTTGGCCCTTCAGTTCGGGAAAGATCTCGCCCTTGCCCTGCCAGGTGGTGGTGGCGCCGGTGATGATGGCGCTGATTTCGACCGGGTGATCGGCGAGCGATGGATCGAACACGGTCGCGATGAAGACCGGCGAACCGGTTTGCGCCTGTTCCATGATGGCGGTCGAGTGTTCCATCGGCAGAAGCGCCGGGTCGATCGCCGATTCCCGGCGCTCGGGCAGTTCGGTGGTGAGCGTGCCGGGGGCGCTCGAATTGGGGAAGCTGACCTCGCCGCGCCTCTGGCTCGAGAGCTCGCCATCGCGCGCCTCGCGGATCGAGTAACGCAGCCCGCCGCCGTCCTTGGCTTCCCAGGTCGACTGGCTCCAATCGAATTCATGCGCGTCGCCCTCGGCCCCGATGAGCCGGATGCCGGCCTTCTGATTGACCGTCCAGCCATCGCAACCATCGGCCAGTTCGTAGGAGAGGACGCCCACCGCACCGGAAGCCTGGCCGAAGGTCCCGGCCCCAACCTTGGCCTTGAGCTCGTAGGTCGCCCGATGCGGCAGAAACTGGACCGCCTCGGCCTGGGGCGCCAGGAACACCCAAACCATCGCGAACGATAGCACCCAACCCATGCTTGTCAGCATTCCAGCGCCAACTTTCGAAAATGCGTGATCCATGAAACGCTCCGATGCTTTAACGAAAATTGGCCGATATTGCGACATGACATTACCCGCCGGATTGTACGAGCGGGGTCGTTTGGCACGAATTAACCAGTCGCACGAATACAGATACTAGGACCCACCTGTCGCACCATCGCCAATCGCGGCCGCTTTCAGAAATTATCGTACGCCCGCGAGCGGGAAGATAGCATACCCGTCAGCGTCCCAGACACCCAAATTCCTGATTCCGGGGGAAGACATGAAAGCCAAGCCGATCGTCTATGTCACCCGCAGGCTCCCCGATGCGGTCACCAGCCGCCTAATGGCGAGCTATGCGGGCAGGCTGAACCCCGAGGATGCGATCCGCACACCCGAAGAGATCGTCGAAGGCGCCGTTGGGGCCGACGCCATCCTGGTGACACCGGCCGACAAGATCAATGCCGAGCTCATCAATCGGCTGCCCGAAAGTGTGCGTATGATCGCCACCTTCTCGGTAGGCCACGAGCACATCGACCTCAACGCGGCCAAGGCAAGGGGATTGCCGGTCTCCAACACGCCCGATGTACTGACCGACGCGACCGCCGACATCGCGCTCCTTTTGATGCTGGGGGCGGCAAGACGCGCGCATGAGGGCGAGCGCGCATTGCGCGAGGCGACGTGGAAGAGCTGGTCGACCGTCTACATGCTGGGCGTGCACATGACCGGCAAGCGGCTGGGCATTTTCGGCATGGGACGGATCGGGCAGGCGGTTGCCAAACGGGCGCGGGCCTTCGACATGGTGATCCATTATTCCAACCGCTCGCGATTGTCGCCCGATCTCGAACAAGGTGCCATCTATCACGCCAAGCCCGAGGACATGCTGGCGCATTGCGATTTCCTGTCGATCAACGCGCCGGGGGGCGCGGACACTTATCACTGGCTGAACTCGATGCGCATCGCCATGCTTCCCGATTGCGCGATCGTCGTCAACACCTCGCGGGGCGGCCTGGTGGATGATGCGGCGCTGATCGCCGCCTTGAAGAGCGGCAAGCTGTTCGCCGCCGGACTCGATGTCTATGAGGGCGAGCCGAAACTGAACCCGGAGTATCGCGAATTGCAGAACGCGTTCCTGCTGCCGCATCTGGGCAGCGCCACCATCGAGACAAGGAACGCCATGGGCTTCAAGGCGCTGGACAACCTGGATGCGTTTTTCGCGGGGAGGAAGTTGCCGGACAGAATGGTGTAGGAGCAGAAGGTTCTCGCGAGGCAGCGCCCTCACCCCCACCCTCTCCGGCCCGCGCGGCAGAGCGAGAAAAAATCACGCCTTCGCCGGCTTGCCCTTGGGCTGGGGCAGCGTGAAGGAATGGATGCCGCCGCCGCCGAAGGCGAGTTCGAGGCCGGGGATCTGAACGACCTCTCGCTTGGGAAACAGGCGGGAGAGCGCTTCGAAGGCCTTGCGGTCCTGCGCGCCATCCTCGAAGGCAGGCAGAATGATGGCGCCATCGGGCATGTAGAAGTTCACATAAGAAAGCGCCAGGCGCCGCCCGTCCTCGTCGAAGCGGGGGCGCGGCTGTTCGATCTCGATCACTTCGAGGGCGCGGGCACTCGCGTCGCGCGCGCCCCGAAGCCGCTCCAGATTGTCGGAGAGCACTTTTTGATTGGGGTCGGCCGGGTCGCTGGCGGTCAGCGCCACCACCACGCCCGGCCGCACGAAGCGCGCCAGGTTGGCGACCTGGCCGCCGGTGATGTCGTCCTGAAGGCCGGCCGCCAGCCAGATCACCTGGCGCAATCCCAGGAACTCGATCAGCAATTCCTCGATCTGCAAGCGCTCGAGGCCGGGATTGCGGTTGGGGTTGAGGAGCACCGATTCGGTCGCGATGATCGTACCCTCGCCATCGGTGTCGATGGCCCCGCCTTCCAGCACCAGATCGGCCACATAGGCGCGCATCTCGAGCTGATCCAGCATCGCGCGCGCGACTTCGGCGTCGCGCAAATGGTCCTCGTAGCGGTGGCCCCAGGCGTTCCAGCGCCAGCGTACACCGGCCACCTCGCCCTTGGCATTTTCGAGGAAGGTCGGGCCGTAATCCCTGATCCAGCAATCGTCGTGCGGGATCGAAACCTGGCTCACGCCGGGGCCGGTCAAGAGCGAAACCTCGGCCACATTCTTGGGCTTGACCACCATCGAGACCGGCTCGAAGCGGGCAATGGTGGTGGCTAGCTCGGCCACGATCTCGCGCGCCCCGTCGAGATGTTCGCCCCAGGTTGGCCCGCGGCTGGGCCAAGCCATCCAGCAACGCTCGTGCGGCGCCCATTCCGCCGCGAGGGCGAAGCCGTCGGCAAACGGTCTGGTCATATTTTGGCCCGGTCCCCGTTTGACATGGGCCATAGTCTAGCAGCTTGGGAAGCCTGCGCTAGTGATTCGACTCCGACATTCCGCTCTAGGGACATGTCGGCCCGGACCACAGCCAAATTCAAAGCGTTGCGGTGCGCCGCCCACACAATGAGAGGAACAAGAAGCGTGGCGTCGCACCACTGGCCCGCGGCCCTCGAACGCTACTGCCCGGCTTTCCTGGGCGCGATATCGAGACGTATCGACAATTCCTTAAGCCTCGCCGACGGCACTTCCGAAGGTGCCTGCATCAACAAATCCTCGGCCCGCTGGTTCAAGGGGAAGGCGATGACCTCGCGAATGTTGCGTTCCTCGGCCAGCAGCATGACGATGCGATCGATGCCGGGCGCCGAGCCGCCATGCGGTGGCGCCCCGAACTTGAACGCGTTCAGCATGCCGCCGAAACGCGCCTCGACTTCGGCCGCGGAATAGCCGGCGATCTCGAAGGCCTTGTACATGATCTCGGGCAGGTGGTTGCGGATGGCGCCCGAGGAAAGCTCGATGCCGTTGCACACGATGTCGTATTGATAGGCCTTGATGGTGAGCGGGTCCTGATTCAAGAGCGCATCGAGCCCGCCCTGTGGCATCGAGAAGGGATTGTGGCTGAATTCGATCTTGCCGGTTTCCTCGTCCATCTCGAACATCGGGAAATCGACGATCCAACAGAATTCGAAGCGCCCCGATTCGACGAGGCCCAGATCGTCACCGAGTTTGTTTCGCACGATGCCGGCAAATTTCGCGGCCAGGACCTTCTTGTCGCAGGCAAAGAACAGCGCGTCGCCGTCCTTGGCGCCGGTCAAGTCGCGCAAGTGCGAAAGCCTTGCCGTATCGAGGTTCTTGGCGATGGGACCCTTGGCGCCTCCGGAATCGAACAAGACATATCCGAGGCCGGGCGCGCCCTCGCCCTTGGCCCAATCGTTCAACTTGTCGAAGAACGAGCGCGGGCGGGCGCCGGCGCCGGGTGCTGGAATCGCGCGCACGACCGATCCCGTCTCGATCGCACGGGCGAAGATGCCGAAGCCCGAACCTCGGAACGCCTCGGTCACGTCACCGATCCGGATCGGGTTGCGCAAATCGGGTTTGTCCGAGCCGAATTCGAGCATCGCCGTCTCGAAGGGAATGCGCGGGAAGGGGAAGCCTGAGACCGGGCGCGCGCCTGCGAATTCCTCGAACACGCCGTGCAGCACCGGCTCGATCGCGGCGAAGACGTCTTCCTGGGTGACGTAGGACATCTCGAAATCGAGCTGGTAGAACTCGCCGGGCGAGCGATCGGCGCGGCTGTCCTCGTCTCGGAAGCAGGGCGCGATCTGGAAATAGCGGTCGAAACCCGCCACCATCAGGAGCTGCTTGAATTGCTGGGGCGCCTGGGGAAGGGCGTAGAACTTGCCCGGGTGGAGTCGCGAGGGCACCAGGAAGTCGCGAGCCCCTTCCGGCGAAGAGGAGGTGAGGATCGGGGTCTGGAATTCGGTGAAACCGGCATCGACCATGCGCCGGCGGATACTGGAGATGATATGCGATCGCAATAGGATGTTGCGATGCACCTTGTCGCGCCGGAGATCGAGGAAGCGATAACGCAGGCGTATCTCCTCGCCGGAATCCTCGTCGCTCGCGACTTGCAGGGGCAGCAACTCCGCCACCGATTGCACTAGATACTCCTGGATCTGGATTTCGATCTCGCCGGTCGGCAATTTCGGGTTCACGGTTTCGGGCGTGCGCTTGACAAGCTTCCCGGTGACGGTGACGACGCTCTCCACCCTCGTCGCCTCGACCTTGCCAAACAGCGCCGACGAGACATCAAGCATGCATTGCGTGATCCCGTAATGATCGCGCAGATCCAGGAACACCAGGTTGCCGTGATCGCGTTTGCGATGGACCCAGCCGGAAATTCGCACGATCTCGCCCGCGTTTCCGGGGCGAAGCTGGCCACAATCATGGGTGCGATAAGGGTGCATGTCGTCGTTTCCGATGCGCCTGAAGCGGTGGCCGGAACCCCGTGATTCCGCTGGGGTTCCGGCCGGCGAAAAGGCACGGATCGCGCCGAATTGTCAAGGGAACGGCTTGCCGCCGACGCGACTTACCGGTTATAGCATCGGCCTCCATGACCCCCCTTTCCCCAGGCGAAGCGCCCCTCCTCGCCACCACCGACGAATTGGCTCGTTTTTGCGCCGGGCTCAAGGGCGCGCCCTATGTCACCATCGACACCGAATTCGTGCGCGAGCGGACATATTATCCGGTCCTTTGCCTGGTGCAGGTGGGGGGACACGCCGAGGACGCAGGCGCAGGCGAAGTCGCGGCCATCGACCCGATGGCGCCGGGGATCAGCCTCGATCCGCTGGTGGAACTTTTGCTCGATCCCAAAATCACCAAGGTCGTTCATGCCGCCCGCCAGGATCTGGAAATCTTCCTCAAGCTTTGCGGTGAGATGCCAAGGCCGATCGTGGACACCCAGATCCTGGCCATGGTCTGCGGCTTCGGCGATTCGGCAAGCTACGAAACCTTGGCCGGCAAGCTCGCGCATACTCGCGTCGACAAGCTGTCGCGCTTCACCGATTGGGCGCGCCGGCCATTGACCCAGCGCCAGGTCGAGTACGCGCTCTCCGACGTGACGCATCTCAGGATCGTCTACGAGAAGCTGTGGAGCCGAGCGACCGAGGCCGGGCGCCTGGGCTGGATCGAGGACGAGATCGCGACCTTGACCGACCGCGCGACCTACGAGGTTCCGCCCGAGGATGCGTGGCGGCGGTTGAAGCTGCGCTCGGACAAGCCACGGGTGCTGGCGGTCGCGCGCGAAATCGCCGCCTGGCGCGAGCGCGAGGCCCAGCTGCGCGACGTGCCGAGGGGCCGCGTGCTGGGCGACGAGAATATCATCGAGATCGCGGCCCACCCGCCAAGGGACGCGGCCCATTTGGCGCAATGCCGGGGCCTGTCGCGGGGCTTTGCCGAGGGCCGCGTGGGCGAGGCCATCCTGCGGGCGGTGGCCCACGCGCTCGATATGCCGGAAGCGGAATGCCCCAGGGTCACGCCGCGCCCGGAAATACCGGGCGGACTTGGGCCGATCATCGAATTGCTGCGCGTGCTCTTGAAGCTACGCTGCGATGATCACGAGGTCGCACAAAGGCTGGTCGCCAATTCGAGCGATCTGGAGAGGATCGCCGCCGACGACGAGGCCGACGTGCCGGCGCTCAAAGGCTGGCGGCGCGAGGTGTTCGGCGCCGAGGCGCTCGCGTTGAAGCAGGGCAAGCTCGCAATGACGGCCTCCGGGCGATCGGTCAAGGTGATCAGGATCGGGGAATAGAGGCGGCGCCCGTTGCCGTTGATTCCGCCCTCACCCCGGCCCCAGAGGGAGAAAATGAACGTGCACTCTCCCGCGGATCGCGCGGGAGTGGAAGAAATTTGCGACCCTCGCCGCGGCCCATAGGAAAAGGGGACGCTACTCTTTCCCCTTTCCCCCGCGTGCGGGAGCTACGGCAGCGAGAAAAGGGTAGCGTCCCCTTTTCCGACCCTCGGGAGAACGAGATTCTCACACGATAGCGGTTTCCTGGCCGAAGGCCTTGCCCACGGCATCGAGGCGGCGCTGCACCGCCTCGCCGCCGTCCTGGCCGCTCCCTTTCGCTACTCGATCTGCGAAAAGGGAAGGCCATAGCCATCGACAGCGAACCAAATGAACTCGTTTTCCTTCGCCCTCGTCCCGCCTGGATTGCGCAGAACGCTGCCGCAATAATAGGAAGTGCTCGCCGATACGAAGCACAACCGATTGCCCTCGATCTGTACAGTGCCGCTGACTGTCCCCCAATCGCCGAACCTCTGGGCGGCGCGATCGGGCGACACGATCGCGCCATATTCCCGGCCGGTTTCAAGCAACCTTCCATGAACGCGGTGACCAAGGAACAGTGCATCGATCTCGCCCGAACTCAGCCGCAGTTTGTCGAAAATGGCGTCGTCGAAAGTTCGGGGTATGTTGGCGCGGTCCAGCCCCTCCATCAGGCGGGATCGCTCCGGTGGATTGAGGTGGGCCGGATGTACTTCCCCCACAAACTCTACCATCACGAATGGTAGACCACCCAGCCTGACGCGGGCAGCGCTGAATTCCGCGATCACGGCATCGGCGTCTTCCGTCCGTCCCAGCTTGCCATGGGCCGCCGCCAAGAACAGCCTGGGCCTGGGATCGTCCGGATTCAATCTAGTCGCTTCCTCGAACAACCTTGCTGCCTCCGGCCACCGGTCCTGGGCGAACTCTGTCAATCCCTTGTAGTAAACGAAGAGGGGTGGGAAACGGGGGTCGAGCCGCATGGCGGTTTCAATCTCGGCCGCCGCCTCCTGGGGCCTGCCGGCGTAAATCAGGGCATAGGCCAGCTCGGCATGGTTCCAGGAATCGCTGGGGTCGAGCGCAATCGCCGCCGCGAATTCCTGCAACGCATCGTTGTACCAGCCCCTCGCCCGCGAAATGCCTCCCGCGACCTGATGATAGGTCGAGGTTGGGAATTTTTTGGCCAGTCGCGCAAACTCCTGCGCCTTTCGGTAGACTTCGGCTTCCGGCATGCCCAGGTTGCCGCTCCATCGATTGTCGTAACTGCGGAAATACACCATCGCCAGCGCGGCGTAGGCGCGCCCGTATTCGGGGTCCAGTTCGATCGCCCTTTCGAAATATGGAATTGCCTTGATGAAGGATTCCGGCGTCGTACGCCCATAATGCTCCCACCCGCGCAGGAATGCGTCATAGGCTTCCGGATTCTTGGTTTCGCGCTGGGCCAGCGCCAAGTTTTCGCCTGCGGTCAGTTTGAGCGCCATGGCGTCGACGACGGCCTTGGTCACCTTGTCCTGAAGCGCGAAGATATTGCCGTAGGAGCCATCGTAACGCTCGGCCCATTGATGGGCGCCGGTCGTGGCGTCGATCAACTGGACATTGATACGGACTTGATCACCAGCGCGCCGCACGCTGCCCTCGATGACATAGCGAACGCCGAGTTCCTTGGCCACTTTTCGCACGTCGATCGCCTTGCCCTTGTAGGCGAAAACCGAATTGCGGGCGATCACGAACAAGCCGGAAACATGCGACAAATCCGTCATCAAATCCTCTGAGATGCCGTCCGCGAAATAGGCCTGCTCTGGGTCGTTGCTCATATTGACGAAGGGCAGAACGGCGATGGAGGGCTTGTCGGGTAAGGGCGGGCCGTTCGGTTCCGACCATCTCTGATATCCAAGAAATGCTCCGATCGCGATTAGCACGATCGCGATCCAGCCGACGGCCAACGCACGCGGGCGATTCGTGCGTGGCAGGGACGGTGCGAGACGGACCGACGGCGGGGCGCCATCCAGAATGACGCGATAAACCGTTAGCGGCTCGGTCATATTCTTCACCCGTTGCTCGCCCATCGGCTCGAAACCGAAGGCGAGTTTCTTCTCCACTTCCCTTGCCACCTTTGCCGAAACGAAGACGCCACCCGGATCGGCCAATTGCTCCAACCGGGCGGCGACATTCACGCCCTCGCCATAGCGGTCATCGCCCTCGACGATCACTTCGCCCAAATTGATGCCGATGCGCAATCGAATGCGATTTTCCTCGGGCACGGATTCATTGCGCTCGGCCAGGCCCCGTTGCAGCGCCACCGCGCATTCGACCGCGTCGACGACGCTGCCGAACTCGGCCATCAACCCATCGCCCATCAGCTTGAAGATGCGCCCATGGTGATTGGCGATTTCCGGCTCGACCAGTTCCTGACGGCGCGCCTTAAGGCGCGCGAAGGTCCCCGCCTCATCCTTCTCCATGAGCGCGGAATAGCCGACAACATCGGCGGCTAATATGGCGGCGAGGCGACGTTCCATCCCAGGACCCTCTTTAGGCCAAGAATACCGCACCGCGAAGCGGGAAGCCACACGGTTAAGAAGCGTGCAGGCCACGCCATCGCCGAATTGCGGACAATCCACGCAGTACCGCGCGTGGCACCATCGATCCGCTTCGGTCGTTGCTACTGGCCAGCCGACACCACTTCCGGGACTCCAGCCAAGAGCAGGCCCTCAAAAAGCCGATCGCGGTCAGCACGGTTGAGATAGTACCAAGTGCCCCATGCATACGTAGCCGTGATTGGCGGATTGCCGCGCCGGCGGCCCAAGGCATCATATGCCGCGATCGCGGACATCGCCTCCTGCTTGCGGCCAAGATAGCCATGGCTCGCTCCTAGAAGCAGGAAAGCAGATGAGTCGTCCGGGTTGAGTTTTGTCGCCTGCTCGAACGACGCGGCGGCCTCGTTGAATTGCTCCAGGCTAAACTGCGCGAATCCCAAATAAGATAAGAAGATGGGCGGATAGCGAGGATCCACCCGCATGGCGGTCCTGATGTATAGCTCGGCTTCGGTCGGCCGGCCCGCTAGCGTGAGGGCGCGCGCCATGTATGCATAGCCCCACGAATCGCTTGGATCGAGCGCTATGGCTTCCTTCAACTCGGCGATCGCCTTCGGAAACAAGCCATATCCGGTCGCCATAATGCCGGCGACCTGGTGGGACGTCGATGTCGGGTTTTTATCTGCTTCGCGCAAGTAACTCGCGATCGTCAATAACGTGTCGCTCGTTAGGCCCCCTATGCTTCTATGCCAGGCCGTCGTTCCTTTCGCATGATGGACCAAAGCGAGGGCAGCGTAGGCCCGCCCATAGGTCGGATCGAGTTCGACGGCTTGCTCGAAATACCGAATGGCCTCGGTATAATCCTCCAACGTTGCACGGCGGAAATGCTCCCAGCCGCGGAGGAACGCATCGTAGGCCGCGGGAACCATTGTTTGTTGCTGGGCGATTGCGCGCTGTTCTTCGTTCGTCAATCGAAGTGCCAGCGCATCGGTGATGCTGCGCGTCACTTTGTCCTGAAAAAAGAAGACGTCGGAGAGCGAGCCATCATAGCGGTCGGCCCAAACGTGGCCCCCGGTGATTGAGTCGATAAGCTGCGCATTGATTCGCAGTTGATCGCCTGCGTGTTGGATGCTTCCCTCCAGCACGTAGCGGACGCCAAGCTCCTTGGCGACCTGCCGTACGTCGATGGCTTTGTTCACATAGGCAAAGGTGGAGTTGCGGAAAATCACGAACAGTCCCGAGACCTGTGACAGATCGGTAATCAAACTATCGGTCATGCCATTGGCGAAGTATTCCTGCTCGGGATCGGTGCTCATATTGGTGAAGGCCAGCACAGCGATCGAAGGCCTATCCGGTAACGACAGAGTCGTGCTTTCGATCGACGCTGGATCGATCTTCTCCTCCCACGGACGCAGCCAGACCGTCAGGGCAGCCATGAGTGCCAGCAGCAGCACTCCAGCGGCAACTCCTGGCCGACGCCAGAGTCGGAACTTTCCAACAGGCTTTTCGACAGACACCGAGCCAATCAACACCCGGTACATGCGCACCGGTTTGGCGATGTTTTTCAACTGTTGTTCGCCAAGAAACTCGCAGCCGACTTCGAGTTTCCTCTCGACTTGATCGAAGGCCGTCCCGGACAGCATCACGCCGCCCGGTTCGGCTAGCCCCTGTAGGCGCTCGGCCAGGATCACGCCCTCGCCATGGATGTCGTCACCTTCGACGATCACGTCGCCGAGATTGACCCCGATGCGGAAAGCAAGTCGCTGGTCGGTTGGAACGCCGGCGTCGCGCTTGGATTTACTGTCTTGTACTTCTACCGCGCAGCGTACGGCATCGACCACACTGCGAAACTCCACCAGCAAGCCGTCGCCCATGGTCTTCACCAGCCGGCCGTGATGATGCGCGATCCGTGGTTCGAAGATTTCGCGGAGATCAGCCAGGAATCGGGTGCGCGTCCCCTCCTCGTCGGCTTGGCTAAGTCGACCATAACCGACAACGTCGGCGATCAAGATGGCGGCGAGGCGACGTTCCATCCCAGACCCCCTTGAGCCAAGGTTACCGCAAAGCGAAGCCAGAAGCCACACGGTATGGAAGGCCGAGGCGATGGAGAGCATCAAACGATCGCGGTTTCCTGGCGGAAAGCCTTGCCCACGGCATCGAGGCGGCGCTGCACCGCCTCGCCAAAGAGATCGCGCGATTCCCTGGGCAAATGCAAATGAATTTGCCCTTGTTCGCGGGTGAGGCGCGCCTGATCCAACAATGCGACCGTTCCCCCGCTGATCGAATAAGCAAGCCGGATCGCGGCGCCAACGCGAGCGGCCAATTCCATGTCCTCGTCGCCAACCAGCGACAGCAGCGCCTGGCTGAAGGGCTCATCGATCGCGGCGCCATAGCGCGCGGCGAGGGAGAGCGCGAGCGTCACACGCTCGCCATGGTCGAGGCCCGCGACCGGCAACCGAAGCACGCGCATGAAGGCGTGCTCGGCGCGGTAGTCGGGATGTTCGCGCCAGCCGATGTCGGAGAGCGCGCAGGCCGCCTCGCGCAGGCGTGCGCGCGGCTTGGAATCGCCGTTGAAAAGCGGCGTGATCCAATCATTCAAGGAAGCGCTCACGGCGCCGAAGCGGCCGTCGATGCCGGCGAATTCCTGGGCGCCCACCAGGAGCGGATCCGCGGCCTGTTCGGCGGGATCGAGGCGGCTGAAGACATGCCCTTCGCGCAGGCCGTAGGCCGAGAACACCACCTGGTCGGGCTTGGAGAAGCGCAACACCCGCTCGAGGATGAGCGCGCCGACGGGGAGCGTGTCGATGCGCCGCCTGGACACGCCGGCCATTCCCGCGAGCGAGCGCCGGCCGAGGCGCGAGACCAGCCTTGCGATGTCCTCGATCGCGCGACGCGGCGCGCGATACTCGTGGATGATGTGCAAGGGATAACGTACCTGCTCCATATGCACGCGAGCGAGCGTCCGCCAGGCGCCGCCGACCGGATAGAAGCCGCGCCCGCGCGCCTTCACGAGCCAGGGAAGGGATTCCAATTGCCGATCGATCACCTTCCGCGCCTCGTCGAGATCGCCCTCGACCGCCTCCAGGAGACGCAATGGGCCTATGGGCAGCGTCGCCTGATCGACGATGCGGCCGCGATCGATGGAAACCAGTTCCAGGCTGCCGCCGCCCAGATCGCCCATCAGGCCGTCCACTTCGCGGATGCCGCAGATGACGCCAAGCGCCGAGAGCCGCGCCTCCTCCTCGCCGCTGATGATCTTGACCTTGTAGCCGGTCAGGAGCTCGACATCGCGGGCGAATTCCTTGCCGTCGCTGGCGTCGCGGATCGCGGCGGTAGCGAGGAGATCGACCTCCGAGACTCCCATCGCGCGGGTCAATGCGATGAAGCGGTTGATATTCAACAGCGCCGATTTGCGCCCTTCCGGGTTAAGCTTGCCGCTCAGCTCCAGCCCTCGGCCCAGGCTGGGCAGGGCCTTCTCGTTGAACATCGGGATCGGGCAGCGCGACCTTTTGTCGAAGACCACCAGGCGGACCGAATTGGAACCAATGTCGATGACCGCCGCGCGGTCCGATTTGCGCGCCGCTTCGGGCACCGCCGCCGGCCCAGGAACTGGCGGCAATAGCTAGCCCTTTCTCAGATCGAGTTTCGGCGCCTTGGTCTTCTTGCGCAGCTGGCTGCCGCGCCCCGACAGGCTCGGATTGGTCATGAAATAATGGTGCGCGCTGAAGGGCGGATCGGCGCCGGGCACCAGGCGTTCGTAGCTTCCGTCCGGCCCCAGCCGCCAGCTTTGCAGATTGTCCTTGAAATTGGCGATCATGATCTGGTCCAGGACCTGCTGGTGCACGGTCGGATTTTCGACCGGCACCATGATTTCCAGCCGCCGGTCCATGTTGCGCGGCATCCAATCGGCCGACGAGATGAAGACCTTGGCCTGACGCGAGGGCAGCCCGGCGCCCGCGCCAAAGCAGACGATGCGCGAATGCTCGAGGAACCGGCCGATGATGCTCTTGACCCGGATGTGCTCGGAGAGGCCGGGGATGCCGGGGCGCAGGCAACACACGCCGCGCACGACGAGATCGATGCTGACGCCGGCCAGGCTCGCCCGATAGAGGTAATCGATCAGTTCCGGATCGACCAGCGAATTTACCTTGAGCCAGATGGCGCCCGGACGCCCGGCGGCGACATGGGCGATCTCGTCCTCGATCAGGCGCCGGATCGTGGGCCTGAGTGTGATCGGCGCATAAGCGAGCTTCTCGGTGCCCTCGGGTGTCGCGTAGCCGGTCATGAAATTGAACATGCGGGCGGCGTCATGGCAGAGGCCAGGATCGCAGGTGAAAAAGCTGAGATCGGTATAGATCTTGGCGGTGACGGGATGGTAATTGCCGGTGCCGTAATGGACGTAGGTGCGCATCGCGTTGGTTTCGCGGCGCATCACCATCGAGACCTTGGCGTGGGTCTTGAGGGCGACGAAGCCATAGACCACCTGCACCCCGGCGCGTTCCAAGTCGCGCGCCCAGCGGATATTGGCGGCCTCGTCGAAGCGGGCCTTCAATTCGATCAACGCCGTCACCGATTTGCCGGCCTCGGCCGCCTCGATCAGCGCCTTCACGATCGGGCTGTCCTCGCTGGTGCGGTAGAGCGTCTGTTTGATCGCCACCACGTTGGGATCGCGCGCCGCCTGCAACACGAATTGCACGACAACATCGAAGCTTTCATAGGGGTGGTGGACAATCAGATCTTTCTGCTTGATGGCGGCGAAACAATCGCCACCCATCTCGCGGATGCGCTCCGGGAAGCGGGCGTTGAAGGGCTGGAACTTGCGGTCCGGCCGATCGTTCACGATCAGCTTGGCGATCTGGGCCAGACCGATCAGCCCGTCCAGCTTGAACACGTCCTCGGGACCGGCGCCCAATTCATCGATGATGAAGGCGAGCAAATCATCCGGCATCTCGGCGTTGACCTTGAGGCGGATGACGATGCCGTGGCGGCGTTGCTTCAGGGCCGATTCATAGTGGCGGACCAGATCCTCTGCCTCCTCCAGGATCTCGATCTCGCTGTCGCGGATCAGGCGGAAATGGCCCTTGCTGATGACCTCGAAACCGGGAAACAGGCGGCCAAGATAGAGCCCGACCAGATCCTCGAGCGTGATGAAGCGGATGTTGGCGGCGCCTTCCCCCGGCAGGCGCACGAAACGCGGCAATTGAGTCGGCAGCGGCACCAGCGCGCGCAGCATCTTGCCGTCGGCGGCCCGGCGCAATTCCAAGGCCAGCGAAAACCCCTGGTTAGGCATGAACGGGAAGGGATGCGCCGGGTCGACCGCCATCGGCGTCAAGACCGGAAAAATTTCGTCCAAAAAGAAAGTGTCCAGCCATTCGCGCTCCTCGCGCGTCACCTCGCCAGGCTCGATGACCGATAGCCCGCTTGCGCGCAATTCGCCGCGGAGCTCGCGCCAAGTCGCCTGCTGATTGCGCATCAATTCGCCCGTGCGAAGGGTAATCGCGGCCAATTGCTGCGCCGCCGTCAGGCCATCGGCGCTGGAGACCGACACATTGGCCCGTAGCTGGCCGCGCAGGCCCGCCACCCGAACCATGTAGAACTCGTCGAGGTTGTTGGCGGAAATCGATAGGAAATGCACTCGCTCCAGCAGCGGATGCGAGGAATTGCCGGCCTCCTCCATGACCCGCTCGTTGAAGGCGAGCCAGGAAAGCTCCCGGTTGATGAACCGGGAAGGCGAATCCAGCTTGATCGGCGCTGGCGCCTTATGCGACGTGTCGTCCAAGCTGGCACCTCGAATTCGAAACCCCGACCGCCAAATCGACGCGGGGCCCGCCCTTTATCATCCACCGATCGGGGCCGGCGGTAAAGGTCTTGGCTTGAATTGCCATGCAGGCGTCACATACCTATCATCAAATCGTGCCCCCGTTGCCGTGTCGAAACGGGTAGTGTCCGACGAAATCCGGAAAGTGCCGCCTTGCCCAAGCGCCTGATCCTGATGCGCCATGCGAAATCCGCTTGGGACAAGGCGGAAACCGCCGATTTCGACCGTGCGCTCTCGGGGCGGGGGAGCCGCTCGGCGCCGACAGTTGGGGCCTATCTCGCGCGCAAGAAATTGGTGCCCCAACTTGTCCTTTGTTCGTCGGCGAAGCGGGCGACCGAGACCTGGGAGCTGGTCGCGACCGCGCTCCCCTCCGGCATTCCGGTCAAGCATTCCAAGGCGCTTTACATGGCAATGCCGAACGAGATGCTGAAGCGGATCCAGAAGGTGCCGGACGAATTCGAATGCGTTCTGCTGGTCGGCCACAACCCGGGTGTCGCCGATTTGGCGGGCTGGCTATGCGCCGAGGGGGACGCGGCCAAGCGCGCCGATCTCGCCCGGAAGTACCCTACGGCCTCCATCGCGATCATCGATTTCGAAGCCGCGACTTGGGGCGCGGTCGAATCCGATTCCGGACGCCTGGTCGATTTCGTGAGGCCGAAGGATATCGTGCAGCCCTGAGCTATTCCGCCGGTCGCCGCCAGAATTTCCGGGTGCCGGTGAATTGCGGCCACAGTTCCTCGAGCGCCAGTCGCTGGGCCTCGATTCCGCGTGCCTGCCAACCGGCGACGATCCCGATCGCGCGATCGCGTTCGCCGGCATCGACCGAACCCGCCATCGCCGCCGCGAGCTCGCGCAGGATTTGGCGGCCGACCACCGAATCGTTGACCGCGCCCAGGCTGTCCTGGAGCGCCGACACGGCCGCCCGATAGGTCCGGGCGCGACGACCCGGATAGAGCGGCTGGAAGGTGTCGATCGCGTAGCGCAGCTTTTTCACCAGGATCCGCAGGCGATGCAGATCGGAATCGGCCAAGTCGCGCCAATTGCGGCCCAGGCGATTCACGCGCTTGTGGCGGGCATGAAGGAGAGTGTCGGCGAACCCGGCAATGGGCAAGGTCAGGGCCTCGGCCTCGCCCGGATGGCACCAGCGCCGGTCGGCCAGCGCGGCCAAAATCTGGAGCTGCATCGAGGCGTAGCGCGGGTTGTGAAGCGCCAAGAGGGCGGCGCGCCGGGCGGCTTCGCGCGCGCTTTCGGCCGCTTCCACTAGTCGCGCCAGGCCGGATTCGCCGCCCAGGTGACGCAAGAGTGGCTGGGCGGTTTCGGCCATGAAGACATCGAGATCGCGTGCCGGGCCGAATTGCCGCTGCGCCCATCTGAGATCGATGGCCCAGATCGCGTGCGTGCCGTCCTCGATCAGTTCTCGGAACAGGCCCACAATTGCCCGGAAGCGCCGGAGCGCCACCCGCAATTGATGGATGGCGTCAGGATCGCCGGTCTCCAGAACGGCCCGTTCGTTGGCCCGCATCTGGTCGAGGCAAGATTTGACGATCTTTTCGAAAGCGGTCGTGACGTCGTCCTCGGCCATTAAGGGTGCCGGCACGGCCTTGACGGCGCGGGCCGCTTCGCCCCGCAGCAGCGCATGGCCCCGCTCGGCCTTGGTCCGGGCACCAAGGCGGAACGGCACCTTTTCCAGCAGGGCCTCGGCGGCGGCCAAAAGATCGGCCGGGATGCCTGATTTCAATTCAAGCTCCAGTTCGTTGATCGGTTCGGCTTTCCGCCCGGCGATGATTCGCCCCCGATCCCAAGCGATCTCGATCGTCGAATCCCGAAATGGCACCAGCCAGGCCACGCGATCGAACTCGGTGCGGAAACAGGGCTTCAGCCGCTGCCAGAAGCCGGCTTGCGCGATCTCGCGGCGCAGCTTGTCGTCGCCGACCAGCGCCAGATCCGGTGCCTCGCTAGAGGCCGAAGCCTCGAATTCCGCCAGGGTTTGCAGGCCCGGCGCGCCAGAGGCGGGAACCTTCAAGGTCTGCACTCGAAGGGAGCCGATCCGTCGCATGCGCAAGGCCATCCCGCGTTCGGCCAATTCCCGCTTCGGCGTGTCGAAATAAGTCGATTTTAGTTGGCTGCGCTGCGCGCGGGATCCGCGCCGCTGTCCTTTACCCTGGCGTTTCCCTTGGCCCAATGCCTCGAATACCTTGGCGGCCGAGACCTTCTGGCCGGCTTCCAGGAGCAGCTTCAGTTCGGTCTCCAAGGACATGATCTCGGCTTGCGGCCCCCCGATAGCTCGGCGGCACTATAGGGATTGCGTCCGGACTGAAGAAGTTACGGAAAGATGACAACTCGTCGATTCCACACCGACCACCAGGTCCGGTCACAAAATCGTGAGGTGCCATTCTGGGCGTGGTGCCATGGGCCAACCCCCTGATAACGTAACTGATGCCGTAACTCTTATCCGGGGAGAGGGAGATCATGAACAAATCGAGAAATTTCATCGCCGTGACCGTGGCGACGACGCTTGGTTTCGCAATCGTGGCCGGATTGGCCTGGGCAAGCGCCGAATCGATCAAGGCCCGGCGGGACGCGATGAAGGGCAATGGCGGGGCGATGAAGGCCATCAATACCCTGATCGAGGAGAACGGCGCGGTGGCCGACGCGGCGCCGCACGCCCAGATCATCGCCGATACCATGCAAAGGCTCCCCGAATTGTTCCCGGCGGATTCGCAGGAAGGCGAGACCAAGGCGAAGCCGGAGATTTGGCAGAACCCCGACGATTTCACCGCCAAGATCAAGGATGCCCAGGAACAATCCGCCATGCTGGTAGCCGCAATCGCCGGTGGCGACATGGCCGCTTTCAAGGCGCAGTTCGAGAAGCTGGGCGCCGCCTGTGGTGGCTGCCACAAGCCCTATCGGGCGAAAGCCGATTGAGCCAATAAGCCGCGGCCCCCATTGGGGGCTGCCAGTGTTCCGACTCCGGCGGTTCATTTGAGAACCGTCGGCGAGGGAACACTGGCAATCCGGAATGGTATGCATCGTGGTTCCAACGGGAATGATCGCAAATCAAGCGTTGGAACCACAACACGATGACGTGCAATGAAGCGCCCGCCCAGCGGTGTGAGCCGACGGCTTCGCCCTGCCCCGCCGCTCGCTGGGCGAACTCGGGCGCGGGCCAAACAACGGTCTAGCCAAGCCCGCATTTAACTTAACAAGACCGCCGACCTGCCCGACAATGGGGACCCGAGTCGCGTGGGTGGCAGGCATGCGCAGATCCCTTATCGTCACGTCTTCGTTGATCGGTGTAACCAGCCTCTTGGGTGGGCTGAGCGGCGGCGTCCAAGCGGCCGATGGAATCAAGCTCAGGATCGGCGGCTACTTCAATTCGGCCTACCAAGTCCTCGTGGATGACGATGAGGGGGGTGAGGGCGGAGAGGATCGCAATACGGACGGCATTTTCAGCGATTCCGAAATCGATTTCGACGGTTCGACGGTCCTGGACAATGGGCTTGAGGTCGGCGCCCATATCACCCTAGTCGGCGAGACCACCGACCAGCAGATCGATCACGCCTATGTTCATTTTTCCGACGGCTGGGGCGAGTTGCGATTTGGCTCCGACGACGAGGCGCTGGCCAACATGTGCGTCACCCCGCCCGGAGGCAGCAGCAATTTCAGTGCGTTCTCGCCCAACCAATGGGCGGCGAACACGGTCAGCCCGCTCGAATCAAATCCGGTCTGCGAGGGCGTCGATGACGAAGGAAACGCGCAGAAACTGGTCTATTACACGCCCGTTTTCGAAGGTTTCCAGCTAGGCCTTTCCTATACGCCGTCGGGCGGGCGCAAGAGCCAGGACGATGGAGTGGGCCCACATCTGGGCATGCCGGGTCATGGATTCGACGAAGACGGAGACGGCATCATCGACGAGACCGAATCCCGGCACAATGTCTCGGCCTATGCCACCTATTTCCACGAGGCCGACGATTGGGAAATCACCTGGGGCGGCGGCGGCGCCTGGACCGGTCGAATGGAATCGATCCCCGGCAACGCGGACGCACACCGGCGCTTCTACCAGACCGGGTTCGAACTGGAAATCGACGATATCGGCATCGGCGCCGCGTTCCAATATTTCGACAATTATGAATTCGTTTCGGGGGTCGATGGATTTGTGGTCGGCGGCGGCGTGGCCTATGACCTCGAGCCCTGGGTCGTCGGCCTGCAATATTCCTATAGCAATCTCGACATTTCCGCCGAGGATCCCGACGACGACACCCGATTCCGCGACAGCGGCGACGATTTCTCGATGAGCCGCGTGGTCTTGGTGGCGGAATACGTGTTTGGCCCGGGCATCAGCATCGATGGTGAGCTCGGTTATACTTGGACCGATTCCGACGGCAACGATGATCTGGCCGAGGCCGAGGATTACGACGCCTTCGAATTTGGCATCGGCACGGCAATAGAATTCTGATCCGGTCAGTTGAGCCAGTGGATCGCCGCCGGAACAAGTGTGGCGGCGATGGCACAGTAAAGCGCGCGGGCAAACGATGCGAAGCGACTTTCGCCCCGCGCGGCCGCGCTCTCGGCGGTTTCTCGCGGGAGTGCTGCCTTGCCGGTGATCATGGCGCGGACCAGGTTCTCGCGCTTGAACAACCTGTAGGCGATGATGACCGCCACATGCAGGCCCACAAGAATGAGAATGAGCAATGCATTCCACCCATGCGCCCAGCCCATCAGCGAAGTCAGCCATTCCGGCAGATCGTCGCGCAGCGGCCCGTCGAACAGCACATCGTCGGTGTTGCCGAGGCCGGTGAAGGCTTGCAGCGCGACCAATCCTATCAGGGCCACGACCATCAGAGCGCCCGCCGGATTGTGTCCGAAGGAATAGGAAGGCGCGCGTACGCCAAGCGCGTGTCGCAGATACAAGATGACCGCCCTCGGTCCTTTCACGAAATGCGTGAAGCGCGCATTCGGGCTCCCGAAAAGCCCCCAAAGCAGGCGGAAGGTCACCAGCCCCAGAACCACGAGGCCGCTGACATAATGGATGTCAAGGCGGCCGGCCTTGCCGCTGATCCAGGAGGTTGCGATGGCGAGGACAAGGACCCAGTGAAACAGGCGCACCGGCAGATCCCAGACCGGTATCTCGACCAGATCGCGATTTTCCGGGATTCCCGATGACGAGTCCATTGAATTTCCAATGTTTCCGTGCATCTAACATTATGGCCGCAAGCCCGCGACTTCAACAAACAATGGCCGCCATGGTGGGTGAATTCACTGCCACTTCCGTGGCGTTGTCGTCTGGCGAAATTCCGCCCGGTTGACGGCGGCATCGGACTTGTGCGATGGGGAGGGTGGGCCACGCTCCCCCAACGGAGCGCATCGTTCTGGAAGGAACGCCTCGATGCCGCACATGCCTGCCGTACGGCCGCTCCGGCCGTTTTTTTCATCCGGCCCCTGCGCCAAGCGCCCTGGCTGGTCCCCCGCGGCCCTCGAGCATTCCCTCATCGGCCGGTCGCACCGCTCAAAGGGGGCCAAGGACAGACTCGCGCGGGTGATCGCGATGAGCCGCGAGATCTTGGGAATCCCCGAGGATTGGCTTTTGGCGATCGTGCCCGCGTCGGATACCGGTGCTGTCGAGATGGCGCTGTGGTCGCTCCTAGGCCCGAGGCCGGTCGATGTGCTGGCGTTCGAGAGTTTTTCGGCCGAGTGGGCGCGCGATGTGATAAGCGAACTGGGGCTCGATGCCCGCCTATTCGCGGCACCCTATGGCGAATTGCCGGAGCTCGCGCAAATTGATTGGGCGCGCGATGTGGTAATGGCCTGGAACGGCACCACCTCGGGTGTCCGAATGCCCGAAGGCGCCATCCCGGCGGCGCATGAGGGCCTGGTCATTTGCGATGCGACCTCGGCGGTGTTCGCGATGGACTTGCCGTGGGCGCGCCTCGACGTCGCCACCTGGTCGTGGCAAAAGGCGCTGGGCGGCGAGGCAGGACACGGCATGCTGGCACTAAACGCCCGCGCTATCCAACGCTTGCTCACGCATCGGCCCAACTGGCCGATGCCGAAGATTTTTCGCCTCGTTCAAAAAGGTAAACTGATCGAGGGCGTATTCCGGGGCGAGACCATCAATACGCCGTCGATGCTGGCGGTCGAGGACCAGCTGGACGCGCTCGCCTGGGCGAGGCAATTGGGCGGCTTGCCGGCGCTGATCCGACGCACCGAGGAAAATTTCGCCATCCTCGCCCATTGGGTCGCGACCGCGCCTTGGGTCGAATTCCTGGCCCGCGACCAGGCCATTCGCTCGACCACGTCGGTTTGTCTGCGACTGGCGGATGACTGGTCGCTGGCCCAGCCGCCGGCTTCCCAGGCGCGACTGGCGGCGATGATTGCCGAATTGCTGGAGCGCGAGGGAGTGGCCTTCGACATTGCCCATTATCGCGACGCCCCGCCCGGATTGAGAATCTGGCTGGGCGCCACCATCGAGGCTGGGGATGTCGTGGCGCTTCTGCCTTGGCTCGACTGGAGTTTTTCGAGCGCTCGCGCGCAACTCCAGAACGCGGCGTAAGTAGGATGGCCAGAGTCCTCATCGCCGACGAATTGTCCCCGGCCGCCGCCAAGGTATTCCGCGACCAGGGCTTGGAGGTCGAGGAAAGGACCGGCCTTAGACCTAAGGAATTGTGCCAGATCATCGGCGAATTCGACGGGCTGGCGGTGCGTTCCTCGACCAAGGTGAATGCGGCGGTGATCGCGGCGGCCAAGCGCCTGAAGGTGATCGGGCGAGCCGGCATCGGCGTCGACAACATCGATCTCAAGGCTGCGAGTGCGGCCGGGATCTGCGTCATGAACACGCCGTTCGGCAATTCAATCACCACCGCCGAGCATACGATCGCGATGATGATGGCGCTGGCCCGTCACATCCCGCAGGCCGACCGCTCGACCCAGGAGGGCAAATGGGAGAAGGCCCGTTTCGTCGGCGTCGAGCTCCATGCCAAAATCCTGGGCCTGATCGGCTGCGGCAATATCGGTTCGGTCGTCGCCGACCGGGCGCAGGGCCTGAAAATGAAGGTGATCGCCTATGATCCCTTTCTTTCGCCGGAGCGCGCGATCGATCTTGGCGTGGAAAAGGTGGAGCTCGATGAACTTCTTCGCCGCGCCGATTTCATCTCGTTGCACACGCCCTTGACCGAGCAGACCCGGGACATCCTCAACAAGGAGAGCCTCGCCAAGTGCAAGGCGGGCGCGCGGATAGTCAATTGCGCGCGGGGCGGCCTGATCGTGGAAACAGATCTGCGCGCGGCACTCGACAACGGCCGGATCGCGGGTGCCGCCATCGACGTGTTCGCGCAGGAGCCGGCGCTGGACAATGTTCTGTTTCAGCATCCCCAGGTGGTGACGACGCCCCATCTTGGCGCTTCCTCGACCGAGGCGCAACTGAACGTCGCCCTGCAGGTGGCCGAGCAGATGTCGGATTTCCTGCTGCGCGGCGCGGTCACGAATGCGCTCAATATGCCCTCGATCTCGATCGAGGAGGCGCCTCGGCTCAAGCCCTATCTGAAGCTTGCCGAGCAGATGGGCGCCTTCGTCGGTCAGGTGACCGACGATCCCATCAAGCGCATCATCGTCGAATACGAAGGCCACGTGGCGGGGCTCAACACCAGGCCGCTCACCTGCATCATCCTCCAGGGCGTGCTTCGGGCCTCGCTCGACAATGTCAACATGGTGAACGCGCCGATCGTGGCCAAGGAACGCAACATCGAATTGTCCGAGGTCAAGCACGAGCGCGAGGGCGATTACCACACCCTCATCCGTTTGACCGTGGTGACGCCGAAATTCACCCGCGACATCGCCGGCACCCTCTTCGCCGACCAACGGCCGCGCGTGGTGCAGATCAAGGGCATCAACATCGACGCCGAGCTGCGCCCGCACATGCTCTATGTCACCAACGAGGACAAGCCCGGCTTCATCGGAAGGCTGGGCACGCTCCTGGGCGATTCGGGGATCAACATCGCGACCTTCGCGCTGGGTCGCTCCGCCCCGGGGCGTGACGCCATCGCGCTTATCGAAATCGACGGCGAGCTGCCCGATCCGGTCTTGGGCGGCGTGCGCGCGATTCCTGGCGTGCGCCAGGCCAAGGCGCTGTTGTTTTGAGGCGCGAAAGGAACGCATTCATGGCCGCGACGCGAATCAAGCTTTCCAGGCTGAAACCCCTGCCGGCGCGCCCACCGGCTCGGAACGAGGCGCTGCTGGCGGCCGAACAGGAGCGCCTGATCCGGATCCAACACGCCTATCTTTTCGGCGGCGAGCGCGCGGTCGTCGTATTCGAGGGGATGGACGCCGCCGGCAAGGGCGGCACCATCCGGCGCATCGCCTGGGCGATGGATCCGCGCTCGCTCAAGGTCTGGCCGATCGGCGCCCCCAACGAGATCGAGCGGCGGCAGCATTATTTGCAGCGTTTCTGGACGCGCCTGCCGGAGCGTGCGCAGATCTCGCTCTTCGACCGGTCCTGGTACGGAAGGGTCCTGGTGGAACGGGTGGAGGGCCTGGCCGCGCGCGAGGAATGGCGGCGCGCCTACCGCGAGATCAACGAATTCGAACGGCAATTGGTCGATTCCGGAATCAGGCTGGTCAAGGTATTCCTGCATGTCGGCAAGGACGAGCAATTGCGCCGTTTCGAGGAACGGCTGCGCGACCCGCTGAAGCGTTGGAAGCTTTCCTACGAGGATTTCCGCAACCGCGCCAAATGGGACGATTACGTAAGCGCGGCCGAGGAAATGTTCCAGCGCACTTCCACCAGGCTTGCCACTTGGCAGGTGATTCCGGCCGACGACAAGCCGGCGGCAAGGGCGGCGACGTTGAAAATCATCGCCGATTGCCTGGGCGCCGGCATCGATCTCGCACGCCCCACCCTGGACGGCAAATTGTTGAGGATGGCGAGGCGCGCGATCGACGGCGATGGCCCCCCAGGCAAGGCGCGCCGGCGGTAGCAGCGCCTAGAGCATCAGCGGAAAAGGGTAGCGTCCCCTTTTCTTCTTTTCTTCTAGGCAACCAGGGTGGCCTTGCGCTTCTGCCAGGAATCGAGCTTGTCGCGGGCGCCATTCCGGGCTGGATCCATCTGCTGGTCATGGTCCGGGCGTTTCGCGGTCAATTCGATGACATAGCCGTTGGGGTCGCGGAAATAGATCGAATCGATGAAGCCGTGATCCGAGATGCCGCGCGGGGCCATGCCGGCTTCCCTGCCCTTGGCCAGCATCCGGCGCAGGTTCTCAGGCGTCACCTCAAGCGCGATGTGGAGGTCGTAATCGTGCTGGTCCTTGAATTCGAAGGGGGAATCGGGGGCCTCGAAGAAGGCCAGATAGGAGCCGTCGTCGAGCCGGTAGAACGTATGCAGCGCGTCGGTCGCCCGGCCGCTCTTGGTCTCCTTGATCTCGAGCGTGCCCGACAAGGGCAGGCCAAGGAAATCCTCGTAGAAGCGCCGCGTCTCCTCGGAATCGCGGCAGCGATAGGCGTTGTGGTGCAAGCCCTTGATCATGGCGCCCTCCTCACTTGCGCTGGGATTTCACGTGCGCGATGTAGCCCCGCACGTCGCCCGCGGGCTCGGCATAGGCGGCACCCAGCGCTTTTTCCATCCCCGCCATATAGCCTGCCATCCAGGCTGGGGCCGCGTAATCGATCACGGCCAGGAATTCGAGCGTGCTCGCCAGGCGAATGTCGGCGATCGAGGGCGCATCGCCGCCGATGAACTTGTTGCCGTCGATGAAGAAGGAATGGAAGACCTCGAGCGGCTCGGCGATCGCGTCGGCGGAGGCCTTCTGCGCCGCCTGCTTGGCGCCATCGTTGGCGTCGCTGGTGCCGACCTCGCCCGGGTATTGCGGGAAACCCAGCGCCGGATAGGTTGCCCGCGCTACCAAAGGATAGAGCGTGCCGGTCGCGTAGAACATCGCGTTGTCGATCATGGCCCGGCGCGAGGGCTCGGTCGGGTAGAACTTGGAGAGGCCATGCTTGTTGCAGAGATACTGCATGATGGCGCAACTCTCCCACATGGCGCCCCGGGGCAGATCGGCGGCCTCCATCATCGGCGTCAGATGGGCCGGGCACTTGGCCAGGAATTCGGGCGAGCGGGTGTGGCCCCAGGAATCGGCCTCCGTGAAATCGAGGCCGGCGGCACGCACGAACACCCGAACCGCCATGTTGTTCACGCTGGGCTTCAGGATATTGAGCTTGACCATCGTCGGTTCCCTATCGGTTCGTCGTGTGTTTGGTTTGGCCGCGCGCGGGCGGTCATCGCCGCGAGCGCACACCGAGGTTTGCGAAGCTACGCCCACCCCAGGGGTGCTGGCAATAGCCCCGATCGGGCTGGGTTGGCGCGGCCTTGAAAAATCGCCGGTTGGGGACCCGGCAGTGGACCAGCGGCAAGGCGGCTGGATCTAGCTTGTGCGATCACGCTAGATTGGCAATACCTTCGATTCAATTGCGAGCCCACGATGCGGCAGCCGGCTGGCGAGACCTTGGGACTTCAGCGCCTTCGGAAGCGGGGCTTTCAGGTCGAGTTCGTATCGCATGCGTGGCCGATTCTCTCGATCGATTTCCCGACCGCGCTTGACGAGCTTACAAACGTCCTCGCGAGCGTCGCAATGCCAGTGGACGAACTGGTCGGTTCGGGCGGTGGCGAAGCCAAGGGCACACAACGGCTCCGCCGGGCGCTCGCGGATAAGGGTTGGCGAAAGGCGAAGTTCGAGATCTCAAAAATCATCAATGGCGTTCGGATGGAATCGATCACTCACGAAATCGATCATGTGCGCGACGCCCCGGATCACGGCAGCCTCGCCCTGGAAATCGAATGGAATAACAAGGATCCATTTTTCGACCGCGATCTGGAGAATTTCCAACGCCTCCATGCGGAAGGCGCGATCTCGGTCGGGATCATTGTGACGCGAGGCCAGTCGCTGCAAGACGAGTTACGGTCGCTGGTTCTGCGATACGCAACGCAACATAGAATCAGCTCGATTGAAGACCTGGCGAAGCATGGATTGAACCCGACGCCCCGGCAGGTGAAGGAAATTCAGGCCCGCGCCCATCGGCGAGACAAACCGGTCCCCTTCGCCGAGGCCTGGGCGACAAATTTTGTCGCCGACAAATTCGGCGCCGCTACCACGCATTGGGAGAAGCTAATGGACCGCATCAAGCGCGGCGTCGGGAACCCCTGCCCCCTGATGCTTGTTGGCCTGCCGGCCTCGATCGTTACATTCGCCAAGAGTTGAAGTTGCCGCAGCGAACTAGGGCAATAAACCTTCGGCGGGAACAACCAAGCTCGAATTGTAGCCGTAAGTCGGCCAGTCCGGCGAATAAGACTCGTCGGCCTGATTTCCCCAGGACACCCAATTGCTTCGCTTGCCTCGCGCGAACAGCTCAAGATACGGGCCGTGCGAGCACTCCTCGATGATTCGGTATTGCTCGTCCGGTTTGCGGCTATGCTCGCGCTTTCGGGTTGCAAGAAGGTTGACCTGACGGCGACCGGCCGCCCGCGTCCGGGCACTGGGACCGCGAACTCCAAACAACAGCAGTTCGGTCACGTTGCGGAAATAAAACCCGACGCCCCGCCCGTCGCTGCCGCCGTCCTTTCGGATTTTGTGCCAAACAATGTTCGATTTGTACTTGAAGCCCCACGCCGCCATCACCGAAAGGCCCTCCGGCAACATCGCATTTGGGACCCAGAGGTAGAGATGGCTGGTTAGGGTGGCGAACGCGCCAACGGGCAAGGCTCGAATGTCGTCCAGTGTCATCGTTCCGTAACGGCTCAAGCGGCGATGCTCGGGCGCGACCTTTCCCGTACGATTCTGGAACTGCCAGGGCGGATCGGCGAGAATGGTTGCGAACCGGAGGCCATCGAATTCCTTAAGAAGGGTGTCCCCGAACAGCGGCATATCGATTGCCTCCGAAAAGTGTTCTCTTTTTGTACACCTTCGCTTCTATTGCGATTGGCGTGTCATGTCAAGGGTTTGGTTCAAGTTCGAAGGGCAAACGGCCGATTTCCAGGCTGCCGTCTGACCGAGGCTCGACAAGGCCTAAGGCGCGGCCGAATACAGCGTCCGTTATTTCGGCCCAACCGGCTGGAAGAATCGCCTTTTGACCACCCGGCAACGGACCATGGAGCGCTCGATCTTGTGTTCCTTGCCATACCAGATCTCGACCCACAATTCGGTCCCCGGATTGGCGTGGGCGGAAGGCAGGCGGCCATAGGCGATGTTCTTTTTCAGGGTCGGCGACCAGATGGCCGAGGTGGTAATACCGATTTCTCGTCCGCCAGCCTTGTCGGCGTAGAGGAAGGAATTGGGCGCGGGCTTGCGGCCCTCGATCTCGAGCCCGACCAGGACGTGGCGGGAGAGGCCTTGGGTTTTCTCGCGGGCGAGCGCGCGCTTGCCGACGAAATAGGCGGATTTATCCAGATGCACGGCCCAGCCGATGCCGCATTCGAAGGGCGAGGTGCGGGCACTGGGCCGGAGCGCATGCAGGGCGCCCGAATAATCGGCATCGATCAGCAAGTATCCGGCCTCGATGCGGGCGATTTCGAGCGCGCGGGCGCCGATGGGCGCGATCTTGCGCATCGCGCCCGCGGCGAAGAGCTTGTCCCACAGCCAACCGGCATGCTCGGGCCGGGTCCATAATTCGAAGCCGAGATCGCCGGTGAAGCCGACGCGCGCCAGCCGCAGCCACCCCGGCCCGAGATTGAATTCGTGGATCCCGAAGCGCGGCATTTGGCCGGCGGCGGGGATGCCCATCTCAGAGAGGATCGAGGCCGACATCGGCCCCTGCAGCGATAGCCCGCACAAAGAATGCGTCCATTCCTCGATCTGGACCTGAAAGCCATAGGCGACCTGGTCCAGCCAATGCAGCTGGTCCTTGGCCGCGTTCAGGAGGAATTCGTTATCGCCCAAGCGAAACAGCGTCCCCTCCTCCACCATCATGCCCTGGTCTTCGCACCAGGCGGTATAGAAGGCGTTGCCGGGACGGACCTTGGTCACGTCGCGGGTGACCAGATGATCGACGAAGCGGGCCGCGTCACGCCCCCGGATCAGGTACTTGATGAGGGGCGAGACGTCGTAGACCGAGGCGCCATTGCGGATCGCGAAATATTCCGATTGCACGGATTCGAATTTGGCCGGCGAGAAATGGCCGGCCCAGCGGATCCAGGAATCGGCCTCGATCAAGGCCGCGATCCGATCATGGAACGGCGACTTTTCCAGGAAGGGCTTGACCAGAAGGGAAAAGCTCATGGGGCGCTCCCCTTGCCCCGAGCGCGGTCCTTGAGGATTTCGCGCGCCGCGTTGGCGCCGGGCTGGCCGGTCAGATTGCCGCCGGGATGGGCGCCCGCGCCGCACAGATAAACGCCCGGCACCGGCATCCGATATTGCTGGAAGCCCGGAACCGGGCGCAGCAGGAACACCTGGTCGAGTGTTACCTCGCCATGATGCCATTGGCCGCCGGTCATGCCGTATTCCCGCTCGAGATCGTGCGGGATGAGGATTTCGCTGGCGATGATGCGCGAGGCAAGGTCAGGCGCGAGGCCCGCGAGGGCATCGATCACGCGGCTCCCCAATTGGTCGCGCGCCTCGTCCGGCGTCGCGCCCTTAAGCCGATAGGGCGCGTACTGGGCGATGATCGAGGCCACATGCTTGCCAGCGGGCGCCAGGCCCGGATCGCCCAGGCTGGGAATGGTCAATTCGAGCGCCGGGTGATCGGCGACGCGGCCATATTTGGCGCAATCATAGGCGCGCTCCACGTAATCGATCCCGGGTGCCAGCAAGGCGCGCCCGGTCAATCGATCCCAGCCCGCGGGCAGCCCGTCCAGCGCCAGATGCACCTTGGCCGCGCAGCCATTCATGCGCAGATGGCGCAGGCGATGGACGAATTGCGCGTCGAGCGCGCCGGCACCGATGAGATCGAACGCGGTTCTGACCGGATCGAGATTGGAGACCACAATGTCGGCGCGGATCTCCTCGCCCGATCTTAAGGTTACGCCGGCCGCCTGGTCGCGCTCTATCAGGATGCGCGCGACCGGGGCCTCGATGCGGACCGTGGCCCCCGCCGCCTCGGCCGATTTCCTCAGCGTCTCGCTTAAGGCGCCCATGCCGCCTTTGGGCAAGGCCTGGAACCCGAGCGGGCGCCCGCGCCAAGGTGCCATGCGGTAGAGAAGATTGAACACGGTCGAGGGCGAGCGCGGCCCAAGCGCCAAACCAAGGACACCGTCCCAGGCAAGAAGGCCCTTGATGGGGTCGCTTTCGAATGCCTCGTTCGCCAGATCGGCCACGTTCATGGCGATGATGCGGGTCAGCTCCAGCATGTCCTTGCGGCCCAACCGGCGCAAGGAGAGCGCGAAGAAGCCGAGCGTCAGTTTCGCCTGCCAGTCGTTCCGCGCGAGATCGGGCCGGGGCGGGGTGCGGGCGGCGTAGCCGGACAAGGCGAAGGCCAACTTGCTCCACCGCGCCATGGCGCGCGGGAAGGCATCGGCATCGGCGGGCGAGATCTTGGCAATCGAGGCATGCGTCGCGGCGACATCGGGCGTGATCTCGACGCGCCCGCCATCTCGGAGCAGAAGCGCGGTCGAGGCCAAGGCGGTCTTGAGATCGAGACCGAGATCCTTGGCGATCCTGGGTGAAAGCGGCGGCAGCAAATGCGCGACGCTCGAAACCCGGAAACCAGGCGCGAACTCGCGCGTGACCGCCGCCCCGCCGACAAGGGTAGAAGCCTCCAGCACCAGGACCTTCAATCCGGCGCGCGCCAGATAGAAGGCGGCGACGAGCCCGTTATGCCCGGCACCGACGATGAGGACGTCGTGCGAAGGTGCCACACTCATGCAAGCACCCCGCGCTTGAAATCCTTGAGGATTTCACCGGCAGCGTTGGCGCCGGGAGCGCCCATGACTCCACCGCCGGGATGGGTCCCGGAGCCGCACATATAGAAGCCGTCGAAGGGTCCCCGGTACTGGCCGTAGCCCGGGAACGGCCGGTTGAACAGGAGCTGGTCGAGCGTCAGTTCGCCGTGGAAGATGTTGCCCTCGGTCAGCCCGACCTCGTTCTCCAGATCCCAGGGGGTTCGGGTTTGCACATGCAGGATGAGGTCGCGAAAGCCGGGCGAACTTTCCTCAATGGTATCGAGCACGTCACGCTCGTATCGCGCCTTCAACGCGGGATCCCAAGGCCCCTCGGCCAGACCATAGGGAACGTACTGCACGAAGACCGACATGAAATGCCGGCCCGGCGGCGCCATGGTCGGATCGACGCTCGTTGGAATGACGCAATCCAGGAACGGGCGCCGGGACCAGCGCCCGTATTTGAAATCGTCGTAGGCGCGTTCGATGTAGTCGAAATCGCCGCCGATATCGATGGTGCCATAGGCGGCCTCCGCCGGCAGGCCGGAGAATCGCGGCAGGGCCGAGAGCGCGATGTTGAGCTTGCCCGAGGAGCCCCTAATCTTGAAGTTGCGCGCATAGGCGTGGATGTCGGGGTCGATCGCATCGAGATCGGTCTTCTCGACCAGCTTCAGATAGGTGCGCTTGGGATCGGCGTTGGAGACGATGGCGCGCGCCATGATCTCCTCGCCAGACTTCAAGGCGACACCCACGGCCTTGCCGTCCTTGACGATCACCTTCTCGACCTCGGAATTGACGCGGATTTCGACGCCGGCCTCGGTCGCGGCACCCGCGATCGCCTTCGCGACCGAACCCATGCCCCCTTGCGCGAAGCCCCAGGCGCCGATCTGGCCGTCGACCTCGCCCATGTAATGATGCAACAGCACATAGGCCGTGCCCGGCGAATAGGGCCCGAGCGCGGTGCCGATGATCGAGGAGGCAGCCGACAGACCCTTCCACAGCGGATTCTCGAAATAAGAATCCAGGAAGTCGGCCACCGACATGTTCCAGAAGCGGATGATCTCGTACATCTGCCGTTCGCCCATGCGCGCAAACTCGCGACCGATGCGCAGGAAGCCGTCGAGATCGGCGCGGCGGCCCCAAGGATTGATCCGGTTCTGGACGAAGGGGTTGAGGGCGGTCGGGTCGGGCGGCGTCATCATCAGGAAACGCTTGATGAAGCGGCATTGGCGCCCGATCTCGGCGGCGTAATGCTCGTAGGCTTCGGCGTCGCGGATCGAATGGCGGCGAAGGGAGGCGCGGGTACGGTCGTGGTCGTTATAGGTGATGATGCCCTCGCCCGTGGTGCAGGGCGTGGCGTTGATCTCGTAGGGGATGATGCGCAGCCCATGGCGCGGCAGATCGAGGAAACGCTGGATCTCCGGGCGCAATAGGCTGCACACATAGGAACAGGTGGAATAGGTGAAGCCGGGATAGATCTCTTCCGACATGGCGGCGCCGCCAACTTTCTCGCGCCGCTCCAGCACCAGGACCTTCAGCTTGTCACGGCCTTTGGCCTCGCCCCCCATCGCCAGATAGGCGGCACAAGTGAGCCCGTTATGGCCGCCACCGATGATAATCGCGTCGTAGGTTCGGCCTTTGGGTGAAATCGCGGGGCTTCCGGGGGGCATGGGTTCCCTTGTCGCTGGGCGGAGCATAGCAGGGCGCGAGTGCCGGCGCCAAGCGCGCAGGAACCGGTCGGCCAAGCGGCCCGGAGAACTTGCCGCTTTGATGAGGCTGGCGCTGGTGTATGCTGCCGATCCACGAAAGCTCCTTGTCCGATTGGAGAGACACCTCATGAACGCGCCCTTTGCCAGTGGCCATAGCGACAATTTCAGCCTGCAGCGACGCCTCGCCGATGGCGGCACGCCCGAATTGAACGATTGGGGCTGCAAGTCGGAATATGGGGTGTTGAGCGACGTGCTCCTGGGACAGCCGGATCATTTGAAGCACCTCTCGACCTCGTCCTTGTCGCGCAAATATCTGCGCGACGCGCCCTGCGATATCGCGGTCGCGAAAAAGCAGCACGCTTCCCTCGTCGCGGCCTACGAGCATTTCGGGGTCAAGGTGCATTACCACCTCTTGGACCCTAACTTGCCGATGCAGGTCTACACCCGCGATTCCTCGTTCATGACGCCCTATGGCGCGGTCATCACCGCGATGGCCCATTGGTGGCGCCGGGGCGAGAATTACGCCGCCATCCGCACCTATCAGTCGCTCGGCATCCCGATCTACGAGATGGTGACGGCCGGCGCCTTCGAGGGCGGCGATTTCGACATCATCGAGCCGGGCTGCGTGCTCATCGGGTGCGGGGGCGAGCGCACCCAGGACGAGGCCGCGCGCCAGGTCAAATCCTGGTTCGACAAGGAGGGCTGGGAGACGAGGCTTACCTATTTCGATCCCTTCTTCGTGCATATCGATCTGATGGTGGTGATGATCGCCGAGAAGCTGGCGGCCGTTTGCCTGGAGACGACGGCGCCCGACCTGGTCACTTGGCTCAAGGACAAAAGAATCGAGATCATCCCGGTCCCCTATCAGGACACGGTGACGCTGGGGTGCAATGTGATGTCCTTGGGCAAGGACCGGGTGATCGCGCCCCGCCACAGCCGCACCCTCATCCTTGAATTGAAGGCGCGTGGCTTCGAGGTCGCGGAAGTGGACATGAGCGAGATTTCCAAGACCGGCGGCGGCATCCATTGCATGGCCCAGGCCTTGCGGCGGGAAGAGGCATAGGGCGCTTCGGGATAGGATAGCGGTGGGCGCCGGTACTACTCCGGCAGGCCGGCCTTGCGCAGGCATTCGACCAAATGGTCGCGATCGGCCTGGATCTTCAGCGGTTCCTTTATCAACCACCTGGAAATGGTGAAGTCCGGCCAGAGGCGCTGGTATTCCTCGGCGCAAGCCCGCGCTTCGTCCGGCTGGCCAAGCTGGGCATGGCAGCCGGCCATGTAGGCATGGTTAAAAGGCCGCGATGCTGCCACACGCGTGAAACAGGCGAGCGCCTCGTCATAATGCCTCGGCAGCATCAAGGCAAAGCCGAAGCCGTGCCAATACCAGGGCGGGTTGAGGAAAGGGTCGATTTGCCTCGCGCTCCGGAACAGCTCGATCGCCTCGTCCGCGCGCCCAAGATTCGCGAGAATCGTGGCCATTGCCGAGCGGGTCCATTGGTTGTTCGGGTTGATCTCGATCGCGCGCTCTCCATGCCGCGACGCCAGATCGAACGAACCGCGCAGCAAGTGGATACGGCTGAGGCTCATGTGGCAGCTGCCGTCATCGCCATCCAGCGCCACCGCCCGGCTCGCCAATTCGAGGGCGCGGTCGAGCCCCGAAACCAGCGACGGCAAATCCACTCGCCATTTTCGCATCAAGATGGTCGCCAAGCACGCGTGAGCGATGGCATAGCGCGGCTCGATCTCGATCGCCTTCTCGAACAAGCGGACGGCCTCGGCCGCGCCCACCGGATCGTCCCACGGCAGGGCATTGCCGCGTAGGACATAATCGTAGGCGGCCATGTTCGAGGGCGGCTTCCTTCGCGAGCGTTCCGCCGCCGCCGCCTGAACCCTTCCGACCAGGGTGCCCACGATGATCCTCGCCACTTCGTCCTGCACCGCGAACACATCGGCCAGGTCGCGATCGAAGCGCTCGGCCCACAGATGGCCACCCGTTTCGCAGTCGACGAGCTGGGCGGTGATGCGCACCCTCTCGCCCATCTTGCGCACGCTCCCCTCGAGCAGGTAGCGCGCGCCGAGCTCGCGGCCGATCTGCTGGGGATCGACCGCCTTGCCCTTGTAGCGGAAGGTCGCGTTGCGCGAAAGCACGGTCAATTGCCGCCAGCGCGACAGATCGGTGATAATGTCCTCGGTGATGCCGTCGGAGAAATACTCCTGGGCCGCGTCGCCGCTCATGTTGGCGAAGGGCAGGACGGCGAGGCTGGGCCGATCGGCCTCGGTGGACGCGGTCCTTGAATCCGGTGCCGCCGGCCCGGATTCCAACTCGATGGCGAAGGCCCGCAGCGGCTGGGCGATGTTTTTCACCGATTGGAGCCCAAGGTCGCGGCACTCGACGTCCAATTTTCCGGCGATCTGCTGGTGGACTGGTTCGCTGAGGCAGATGCCGCCCGGCTCGGCCAGCGCCTGCAGGCGCGAAGCGATGTTGACGCCGGCCCCGAACAGATCGTCGCCCTCGACGATGACGTCGCCAAGATTGATGCCGATGCGCAACGCGAGGCGCCGGTCTGGCTCGATCGTTCTGTTGCGCTCGGCAAGCGCGCGCTGAATCCCGATCGCCGCCTCCACGGCCGCGACCACACTGGAGAATTCCATCAAGACGCCGTCACCCGAGGTTTTCACGATCCTCCCGCCATGGGCGGAAATCCGCGCGCCGATCGGGTCGCGCAGCAATTCCTGGAGGGCGGCCAGGGTCCCGGCCTCGTCGCGCTCCATCAGCCGGCTGTAGCCGGCGACATCGGCGACCATGATTGCGGCCAGTCTGCGCTGAACCATTGGCTAAGGGCTCTCAATCCGAGTGGTGTCGGTCCGGGATTATGCGCGAGCGGCCGAACGCCGTCCCGGAAAATGTGCGCTCGTGCGACCGGCTTCTACCCGATCCTGATTTCGGTCTTGGGATCGAACAGCACCGCCTTGTCCATGTTGAAGGCGAAGGGCAGGATCTGGCCGGGCCTGGCGGCGGCATCGGCGCGCATGCGCGCGATCGCCTCCTTGCCGCCCAGCTTGGTGACGACGAAGGTGTCGGAGCCGGCCGGCTCCACCACCTCGACCAGGCAAGCAGCCTGAACCACGCGGCGCGAATTCCGGTCGGCGCCGTCGGGATCGGTGATCGCTTCGGGCCTGAGGCCGAGGATCACCTCGCGCCCGAGATGGCCTCGCGCGCCCGACGCATTCGGACCCAGCGAGAGCGTTACCAGGCTGTCATGGGTCCGGCACTCGGCGGCAAGACCATTGGCGTCGTTGACCAGTTTGGCCGGCAGCAGGTTCATCGAGGGCGAGCCCATGAAGCCCGCCACGAAGAGATTGGCCGGAAGATTGTAGATTTCGGCCGGCGTGCCGTATTGCTGCACCTCGCCCGCGTTCATGACCGCGATCCTGGTAGCAAGCGTCATGGCCTCGATCTGGTCGTGGGTCACATAGACGATGCTGGTCCCCAGCGCCTGGTGCAGGCGCTTGATTTCGGTCCGCATGTCCACCCGCAGCTTGGCGTCGAGATTGGACAAGGGTTCGTCGAACAAGAACACCAGGGGCTGGCGCACGAGCGCCCTGCCCATGGCCACGCGCTGGCGCTGGCCGCCCGACAATTGGCCGGGGCGCCGGTCGAGGAGATGTTCGATCTTCAGCGTTTTGGCCACTTCGGAAACGGCCTTGTCGCGTTCGGGCTTGGGCACGCCCCGCATTTCCATGCCGAAAGCGATGTTCTGGCTCACATTCATGTTGGGATAGAGCGCGTAGGATTGGAACACCATGGCGATGTCGCGCTTCGAGGGGTGCAATTCGTTGACCCGCCGGCCACCGATGCGAATTTCGCCCGCACTCACCACTTCCAGCCCCGCGATCATGTTGAGGAGGGTCGATTTGCCGCAGCCCGATGGCCCGACGAGGACCAGGAAACCGCCATCTTCCAGCGCGATATTCACGCGCTTCAGGACCTCGACGCCGCCGAAACTCTTGGAAACGCCCTCGACTTCGAGTGCCGCCATGTCCCCCTTCTCCTAACCCTTGACCGCGCCGGCCATCAGGCCGCGCACGAAGTACCGACCGGAGACCACATAGACGATCAGCGTCGGCAGGGCGGCGATCATCGCCGCCGCCATGTCGACGTTGTATTCCTTCACGCCGGTCGAGGTCGCGACCAGATTGTTCAAGGCGACTGTCATCGGCGCGCCCTCGCCGGAGGCGAAGGAGGCGCCGAACAGAAAATCGTTCCAGATGTTGGTGAATTGGAAAATGACGGTGACCACGATGATCGGGCCGGAACTGGGCAAGAGGATGCGGCGGAAGATCTGGAAGAACTGGGCGCCGTCCATTTGGGCTGCCTTGATGAGTTCGGTCGGAAAGGATTCGTAGTAATTGCGGAAAAACAAGGTGGTGAAACCCAGACCATAGACAACATGGACCAGGACCAGCCCGCTGGTCGAGTTGGCGAGCCCGACCCAGCCCAGCACACGGGCCATCGGCAGGAGCACCGCCTGGAACGGAATGAAACACCCGAACAGCATGATTGCGAACACCAGCCGGTGTCCGGGGAAGCGCCACTTGGTCAGCACATAGCCGTTGAGCGCGCCCAAGAGCGTCGAGACCGCGACCGCCGGCACCACCATCTTGATCGAATTCCAGAAAAACCCATGAATGCCCTCGCAAGAGAGCCCGACGCAGGCCGTGCCCCAGGCCTTGGCCCAGGCGGCCAAGGTTGGATCGAGGGGAATGCGCAGCATGTCGCCATCGCGAATTTCGTCCAGGGTCTTGAACGAGGTGGTGACCATCACGTAGAGCGGCAGCAAATAGAAGAGGGCGAACACCAAGAGCGTCGTGTAGATGAGCGCGCGCCAGGCGCGTCGCGCCCCATCGCCGGATTGGCCAATCGCGCCGGCGGGTCGCTCATTGGCCACGGCGGCCCTCGCGAAGTTCGGAATAGAGGTAGGGTACGATGATGGCGGCGATGGTCATCAGCATTACCATGGCGCTGGCGGCCCCCACGCCCATCTGGTTCCTCGTGAAGGTATAGGAATACATGAAGGTTGCCGGCAATTCGGTCGCGTTGCCGGGCCCACCGCCCGTGAGCGCGATCACCAGGTCATAGGACTTGATCGCGTAATGGGCGAGGACGATGAAGGCGGACAGGAAGATCGGGCGCAATTGCGGAATGATGATGCGCTGGTAGATGCGTGGCGCGCTCGCGCCATCCATTTGCGCCGCCTTGATCACTTCGTTGTCGATGCCGCGCAATCCGGCCAGGAACATCGCCATCATGAATCCGGAAGATTGCCAGATGCCGGCGATGACGATGGTGTAGATCGCCATTTCGTTGCTGACCAGCCAGTCGAAGGTGAAACTCTCCCAGCCCCAGGATCTGACGGTCTTCTCCAACCCCAGTCCGGGATTGAGAAACCATTTCCAAGCGGTGCCGGTGACGATGAAGGAGAGCGCCATCGGATAGAGATAGAGCGGTCGAAGCCCCCCCTCGATGCGGATCTTCTGGTCGAGCAGGATCGCCAGAAAAAGCCCGATGGCGATGCACAGCACGATGTAGAGGATGCCGAAGATCGCCAGATTGCCCAACGCCACATACCAATTGGGCAGGCTCCACAGCTTGTCGTATTGCGCCAGGCCGACCCAGGCATAGTTGGGCATCATTTGCGATTTCGAGAACGAGATGGCTGCCGTCCAGGCGATGAAGCCGTAGACGAAGATCACGATCATGAGGAAGGAAGGCGCCAGCACGATCCTGGGCAGCGCCGCCTGGAGCCAGGCACGCGCGTCGCTATTGCCCATGGATTGCAAACTCATCGGGCGCCTCCCCTTCCCGACCGTCGGGATCGCCCCGATGCGGGATCTCGCACCTTTCCCGGCCGCGTCGATAGCGGCCGAGGCAATGTGTTCCCGCCGATAAGAAAAGGGGACGCTACCCTTTTCCTTTCTTCCCTACCCTTTTCTTCGCTCTCCCCCGCGTGCGGGCGCTACGACAGCGGGAAAAGGGTAGCGTCCCCTTTTTTCCATTGGCTTCTTGTTATTGCGCGGCCTTTACCGCAATCAGCAGTTCCTTCACCGCGTCGGCGGACGAGATCTGCCCGTTGAAGTGCTTGGTGACGACGTCGTAGATCGCGTTCTTGATGGCCGCCGGAACCGAGTGGCCATGGGCCATCGAGCCCATCAGCGTGCCATTGGCATTGGCTTCCTCGAGGTCGGCCATGCCCTTCTTGCCGCAAGCGTCGAATTTCGCGTCCGAGATGTCGGTGCGCGCCGGGACCGAACCCTTGACGGTGTTGAAGGCAACCTGGAATTCCGGCGACATGATCGCGGAGGCCAAGGTGTTCTGGGCCTTCTGCCGATCCTCGCCGACCTGGAACATGACGAATTGGTCGGAATTGAAGGTGACGTTGCCCTGGGTCCCGGGGAAGCGGAAGCACAGGAAGTCCTGGCCCGGCACCTTGCCGGCGTTCAGGAACTCGCCCTTGGCCCAATCGCCCATGATCTGCATGCCGGCCTCGCCCTTGATCACCATCGCCGAGGCTAGGTTCCAATCGCGGCCGGAGAAATTGTCGTCGACATAGGAGCGCAAGGTAGCCATTCGCTCGAACACCGTCCTCATGGTGTCGGAACTGAGCGCCGCCTCATCGAGATCTATCATCGATTTCTTGTAGAAATCGGCGCCGCCCGTCGTGAGCACGACGGAATCGAAGATGGTCGCGTCCTGCCAGGCCTGGCCGCCATGGGCAAGTGCCACGAGACCAGCCGCCTTCACCTTGTCCAGGGCCGCCACCATTCCATCCCAATCTTTCGGCAATTCGGTGACACCGGCCTTTTCCAGCACCGCCTTGTTCGCCCACACCCAATTGGTGGAATGGACGTTGACCGGCGCCGAGATCCACTTGCCGTCGTATTTCGAGAAGCGCTGGATCGCCGCCGGGACCTTGTCATCCCAGCCCTCGGCCGCGGCGACCGCGTTCAAATCGGCGACCACGCCCTCGGCACCCCAATCCTGGATGTCGAAGCCCAGCATCTGCACCGCGGTCGGCGCCTCGCCGGAAGTGACTCGCGCGCGCAACACGGTCATCGCCTGGGTGCCGCCGCCGCCGGCCACCGGCATGTCCTTCCAGGTGATGCCCTTGCTCTCGAGATCCAGCTTCAGCACATTCAATGCCGCCGCCTCGCCGCCGGAGGTCCACCAATGCAGCACTTCGACTTCGTCGGCCCAGGCCGTGCCCGCGAGCAACGCCGTCGCGGCCACACCGGCCATGATCTTCAACGGAAAACGCACCTTCATTGTTCGTACTCCTCCCTGTTTAGGATTGCTGCTCTTGTCTTGGAGCCTCCGTGGGCCCTCGATACACAATAGGATTGGGAAGGCGCCCGTGGCAACTGGGTTACAGTAACGTTACTGTTTTTTCCGGTCAAGATTGATTCTGAAATCGTGTAACACACTTAAAAACCGGCCATTCACTATGAAACTTGCGCTCCAAAACGGATTCCTGTAGCGTTCCGCCAAAACATTAACGTTGCAGATTTCGCAAAGGCGAGGATACCCAAATGATGGTGGACACCCGACCCTGGGGCCATTTCCATATTCTCGAGGAAGGTCCGGGCTTCAAGGTGAAGCGGATCGTGGTGGCGCCGGGGGGAAGGCTGTCGCTGCAAAGCCATGGGCGGCGCAGCGAACATTGGGTGGTGGTGAAGGGTCGCGCCAAGGTGACGATCGAGGGAAGGCCATCGGAGCTAGGCCGCTATGAGAGCGTGTTCATTCCCCAGGGTGCCAAGCATCGCCTCGAAAACCCTTTCGCGGATTTCCTGGAGGTGATCGAAGTGCAATGCGGCGATTATCTGGGCGAGGACGACATCGAGCGCTACGAGGACGCCTACGCGCGCGTTTGACCGCCATGACCCGCCCCACTTTGCGCAGCATGGCGAAACTGACCGGCTTCTCGGTCACCACGGTGTCGCGTGCGCTGAAGGATGGTCCGGAACTGAGCCGCGAGACCAAGGATCTCGTCCGGGGCGTCGCCGAGCGGGTCGGCTACCACCCCAATCGCGCCGGCGTCAGGCTGCGCACCGGCCGCACCTACGTGGTGTGCCTGATCCTGGACCAGACCGACGACATGAACGATTTCGCGCGATCGTTGCTGTTGGGCATGACGGCGGCTCTCGTTGGCACGCGATATCATCTGCTGGTGCTGCCACAGAATGTCGGGCAGGACCCGATCGAACCGGTGCGCCATGTGCTCGATTCCGGTGCCGCCGACGGCGTGGTGATGGCCCACACCGAACCCCAGGACGAGCGAGTGAAGCTGTTGCTGGAGCGGGATTTCCCCTTCGTCACCCTCGGGCGCACCGAATTGTCGACGCCCCATCCCTATTACGACGTCGACAATGCCGATTTCACCTTTCGCGCCACCAAGTATTTGATCGATCGCGGCCGCCGGCGGATCGCGCTGTTGCGACCGCCACCACGCTACACCTATAGCGGCCACCAATTGGCCGGTTATCGGCGCGCGCTTTACGAGGCGGGATTGCAGCCGATGACTCTGGCGCCCATCCATCTTTATTCCCCGCCGGCAATGATACGGGAAATGGCGCGCGAGTTGGCCGGCCAAGCCGATGCGCCGGACGGCTATGTCTGCGGCAGCGAGGGCAAGGCGCTGGCGATCCTGAGCGGCCTGCGGGACGCAGGCGTCGCGATCGGGCGCGACGTCGACGTGATCCCCAAGGAGACCACGGGCCTGTTCGACTACATCTTCCCGTCGATGTCCGGCCTGCACGAGGACTTCACCCACGCCGGAACCATGCTGGCACGGCTCCTGCTGCGGCGCATCGAAGGCGAGCGCGAGGCCGAGGAATTGCAGGTGCTCAATACCGCGCTCATGCGCCTGCGCGAGGCGGAGGCGCGGGCATGACCCTGTGTGCGCGCGACGGGCCCAGTACCCGCCGTCGCGGGACTGGATGAATCGAGACGAATTGACACCGCCAGTCTCACGCTGGCGGATACTATCAATGAGTAAAATGCGGCCCGACTTTCGTGGAGCGATGGGTGTATTTCATGGAACCTGCATTTTCGAAAGTTGGCCCAGTACCCGCCGTCGCGGGACTGGATGATTCGAGGCGAATCGACTCCGCCGGTCTCACGCCGGCGGGTACTATCGATCGGTAAAATGGGCCAACTTTCGTGGAGCGACGGAATTATTTCATGGAACCTGCATTTTCGAAAGTTGGCCCGAGGATCGGCATCGATGTGGGCGGCACCAAGACCGATATCGTCGCCCTCGGTGAGGACGGCGCGGAGATCGCACGCCACCGCCAGCCAACGCCCAAGGATTACGACGGCCTGATGCGGGTCCTTCGCGAACTGGCGCTGGGCATGGAATCGCGGCTGGGGCGCGCGGCCACGATCGGCATCGGGTTTCCGGGCTCGCCCAGCCCCGAAAGCCAATTGTGGCGGAACGCGAACATGACCTTTTGCAACGGCCGGCCCTTAGCCGGGGACATCGCCGCGGCAATCGGCCGCGAAATCAGGATCGAGAACGACGCCAATTGCTTCGCCCTCTCCGAGGCGAGCGACGGCGCGGGCGCCGATCATCGCGTGGTCTTCGCCGCAACGCTCGGCACCGGGATGGGGGGCGGGCTGGTGGTCGACGGGAGGCTCCATGTCGGGCCCAATCATCTGGGCGGAGAATGGGGGCATGTTCCGCTGCCCCGGCCGGCGCCGGACGAGATGCCGCTGGTGAAGTGTTTTTGCGGATTGACCGGCTGCGCCGAGCAATATGTTTCGGGCACCGGACTGGCCCGCGACTTCCAGGCGCGAGCGGGTGTCGCGGCTAGGGCCGAGGAAATACTGCGCCGGCGCGAGCTCGGCGATGGCGCCGCGATCGCGGCGATCGAACGATTCCTGGACCGGCTGTCACGCTATCTGGCGGTGCTGGTCAACATCGTTGATCCGGATATCGTCGTCCTGGGTGGCGGATTATCCAGCCTGGCGGACATCTATCGCGCGGTTCCGACCCGTGTGCGCGACTTGAGTTTCGGCGGCGAGGCCCGGCTCAAACTGGTGCCGGCCAAGCACGGCGCGTCGAGCGGGGTGCGCGGCGCCGCCTGGTTGTGGCCCTGAGGGAAAGGAGCTGGTCATGAACGCGGAATTGGGCGCCGGCACGGACCTGACCCCTGATAACGTGCCCCAAGCGATCGAGCGGATGAAGCGAGCGCTCGGGGCCCGGCGCGATCTCCTCGATCGCGCCTATCGCGAAGTCACGGACCAGATTCTATTCGAGGCCGATTCCATCGCGGCCCAGCGCGATTCCGGAAAGAGGGTCATCCCTGAACTCGATCTGGCGGCGATCGAGGCCGATCGGGTGGCCGAGACGCTACGCACGCAAATTCGCCGTCGGGGCGTCTGCGTCATCCGGAACGTGGTGCCGAGGGAAGAGGCCAAATGCTGGAACGATGAACTTGGCGAATACATCTCCGGCAACGGCTATTACACGGCGAGGAAAGATCCGAACCTGGACAAGTATTTCACCACGCTCGATGCCGCCCGGCCACAGATTTTCGGCATCTATTGGTCGAGGCCGCAGATCCAGGCGCGCCAGCATCCGAGCCTGGCGGCGGCACGGCGATTCCTCAATCGACTATGGCGCTCCGAGAACGAGGGCGGGCGCCATTTCGACCCCGATCGCGAGGCGAGCTACGCCGATCGAACGCGCAGGCGCGAGTCCGGCGACCGAACGCTGGGGCTTTCGCCGCATATGGATGCGGGCTCGGTCGAGCGTTGGCTTGATCCCGCTTACGGCCAAGTCTATCGGCACGTCTTTTCGGGCGATTGGCAACGTTACGAGGCGTTCGACGGCGCCTGGCGTACCCGGACAAGGGAAATTCCATCGCCGGCCGTCTGCTCGATGTTCCGCAGCTTCCAGGGCTGGACCGCGCTCACCACGCAAGGCCCGCACGACGGTACCTTGCAAGTGGTACCGATCGCCAATGGCATCGTCTATATGCTGTTGCGGGCACTCCAGGCCGATGTGCCGGAGGCGGAACTCTGCGACGCCATGCCGGGCCGGGCCTTGTCGGCGAGCGCGCAATGGCATCCGGCGCTGCTGCCCGCCCTGACCTCGATCCCGCTGGTCGAGCCGGGCGACACCGTATGGTGGCACCCCGACATCATTCACGCGGTCGAGAACGAGCACGCGGGCAAGAACTACTCCAACGTCATCTATGTGGCGGCGGCACCCTGGTGCGAGAAGAACGCCGCCTATCTCGAGCGCCAGAAACCGGCGTTCCTGGAAGGCCGCAGCGCCCCCGATTTCGCGCCGGAGGATTTCGAAATCGACTACAAGAACCGAGCCACGCTCGATGATCTGAGCCCGCTCGGGCGCCGGCAGATGGGATTCGAGCCCTGGTAAAGGGGCGAGCCGTCACGGCCTACGCGCTGCAGGCGGGCGAGGGAGAACACAGCGGCCCTCAATCCTCCATCTTGGCGCCGCCTTCGGCGACGCGGCGGGCGAGGAAGGAATCCAGTTCCTCGGCGATTCCCGAATCGATCGGCGGGGGCTGGTAGTCGGCCAAGGCCTTCTTCCAAAGACGGTTGGCGCGGGTGGCGGCGTCCATCGAACCGGCCTCGACCCAGTTGCCGTAAGAGCTCCAATCGCTGAGGATTGGTTCGTAGAAGGCGCTCCGATAGCGTTCCAGCGTGTGCGGGCTCCCGAAGAAATGCCCGCCCGGCCCCACCTCGCGAATCGCCTCCACCGCCAGTTCCGCCTCGTCCACCTTCAGCGGACGGAACAATTCGGCGAACATGCGCAGCATCTCGATGTCGATGATGAACTTCTCGAACGAGGCGGTGAGCCCGCCTTCGAGCCAGCCCGCCGCATGGATGACCAGATTGGCCCCGCCCATGATGGCGCCCCACAGCGACATCTGCGATTCGTAGGCCGCCTGGGCATCGGGCAATTTGGAGGTGCTGGCGTTCGAGGATCGCCAAGGGAGGCCATAGCGCCTGGCCAATTGCCCGCTCGCGAATGCCGCCTTCACGTATTCGGGCGTGCCGAAGGCGGGCGCGCCCGAGCGCATATCCACGTTGCTGGTAAAGCCGCCATACATGACCGGCGCGCCGGGTTTGGCCAATTGCGAGAGCGCAAGGCCGGCCAGGAATTCCGCGTTCTGCTGGGCAAGCGCGCCGGCCAGCGAAATGGGCGCGGCGGCACCAGCCAGCGTGAACGGCGTGACGATACATAGCTGGCCTTCGCGGGCGAAATCGATGATGCCGTGGGACATCGCCTTGTCGAATTGCAACGGCGAGTTGACATTGACCACGGTCCAGCAGCGGATCGCGTCGCCTTCGGTGGAATGGGGGCCGCCATGGCGAATGTCGATCATTCGAAGCGCGTCCTGGACCGGTGCCCTATTGCGGCAATAGACGAAGGGGAATTTGTCGCTCAGAGTCAGGGTCGCGTGCGTCATGTGCAGGTGGCGGAGATTCGGCGCGACATCGACCGGCTCGATCGCCGGCGCCGGAACATGGATCACGTCGAAATGCTGGGCCAGGCGCAGGAAATCCTTGAAATCGGCGAGCGTTCCGGCGCGCCGTCCGCGATCCATATCCTGAACATTGGGCGGGCCGGCCACGGTCGCGAACATGACCGAGGCGCCACCCATCACCGCTTCCCGTTCCCGGTTGGCGGGATGGATCGCGTAGGGTGGGCGGGTCTTGGCAAGCGATTCCTCTAGGAGGCCGCGATCGAAGCGCACCATGAGCGCGGCATCGTCAACGATGGCCCCCCCCTCTCGCAGCAACTGGCGGGCCTCGTCGGAAAGCACACGGACGCCGATCTCCTCCAGGATGCGCAGCGAGGCGCCATGGATGGCCTCGACTTCATCGGCCGAAATCTGTTCGATCGGGCGATAGGGATTGACCAGCCGGTCGTAGCGCGGCGCGGCAGTCGTCGCCGGACGGCGCTCCACCCCACGGCGGCGAGGGCGGGAAACGATCTCAAGCGAGGGTTCAGGCACGCCGCGTCCGGATCACCGGTGGCATCGCCGACAATTCGGCGAGCGGGATATGACAGGCGATGCGGTGCGATGTGCCGTCTCGCGGGTTACGCTCCGGAAGGCCATCCGAGGCCGTCGCTTGAGCGAGCCCGACCGCGCTTTGACGGCTAAACGACACTAGACGCGACCCTCCAGCGTGCCCGGCTTCTTCGGCGCAAACGAGATCACCGGCTCCATCGCGCGCAGGATCTCCTTGGGCAGATGGCACAATATTTTGTGCCCGTCGCCGAGATCCTGGACCGGGGGAATCTCGGTCTCGCAGATCGCTCCGATTTTTCTTGGGCATCTGGTCTGGAACGGACAGCCGGGCGGGGGATTCATCGGCGAGGGCAACTCGCCGGTGAGCACGATGTGCCTCTTCACCACGCTCGTGTCGGCGATCGGGATCGCGGAAAGCAGCGCCTCCGTATAGGGGTGATAGGGCGGCGCGAAGACCTGATCGGTCGTGCCCTGCTCCACGATATAGCCGAGATACATGACGACGACGCGGTCGGCGATGTAACGCACGACCGACAGGTCGTGGCTGATGAACAGCATCGTCGTCTTGTTCTTGCGTTGAACATCCATCAGGAGTTCGACGACGGCGGCCTGCACCGACACGTCCAAAGCCGAGACCGGTTCGTCGGCGACCACCACCTTGGCACTGCCAGCGAAGGCTCGCGCCACGCCGATGCGCTGCTTCTGGCCACCGGAGAGCTGGCGGGGTTTGCGGGTTTCGAACGCGCGCGGCAGCTTCACCAGATCGAGGAGCGCCAGCATCTTCTCGCGCCGCTCGGCCGTGTTCTTGCCGACCTTGAATTTCTCCAACGTGCGAATGATCTGGGAGCCCACCGTGTGGCTCGGGTTCAAGGTGTCGAATGGGTTCTGGAACACCATCTGGATCGAGGAAATGGTCAGCACGTCGCGCAAGCCTATTCCGGTCGACTGAATCTCCTTGCCCGCCAGCTTCACGCTGCCCCCGCTCGCGGTCTCGAGGCCCAGGAGCACCTTGGCCAGGGTCGATTTGCCGCAACCCGATTCGCCGACGATCGCCACTGTCTCCGATTCCCGCGCATCGAAGCTGATCGTTTCGTTCGCTTTCACCACGCGCCGTTCGCCGCCGGCGAAGACCTCGTTCGCCGCGACCCGGTAGTATTTCCTGAGATCGTCGATCTGGAGCATTGGCGCGCCGGCCTTGACCGGTTCGCTTTGCTTGCCCGCTCCCTCGGCTTTCGCCGACCAGTCGATTTCGTTCACGCGTACGCAGCGGCTGAAGTGACCGTCGTGGCCCGCGACCGGAATCATGGGAATCTCGGCGGCGTCGCAGCGGCCCGTGACGAAATATTCGCAGCGAGGGCCAAAGTTGCAGCCCTTCGGGCGTTCGTGCGGCAAGGGCAACTGGCCAGGTATGGCGATCAGGGGCCGTTCGTTCTTGTCGGCGCCGGGAAGCGGAATCGAACGAAACAGGCCTTGCGTATAGGGGTGGCGCATCCGGTCGAAGACATCCTTTACCGAGCCCGATTCCACCGCCTCGCCGGAATACATGACCGTGATGCGATCGCAGGTTTCCAGGATGAGGCCCAGATTGTGCGATACGTAGATCATCGACGTGCCGTAACGCTTGCCGAGATCCTTCACGAGCTCGACGATCCCGGCCTCGACCGTCACGTCGAGCGCGGTCGTCGGCTCGTCGAGCAGCAGGAGCGCCGGCTTCGACAAGAGGGCCATTGCGATCACGATCCTCTGCTGCTGGCCGCCGGAGAGTTGATGGGGGTAGGAGCGCATGATCCGCTCGGGATCCGGCAGGCGCACTGCCTTCAACAGCTCGATCGCCCGCTGGTAAGCCTCCGCCTTGGAGATCTTCTCGTGAATGAGGGGCACTTCCATCAGCTGCTCTCCGACCTTCATGGCCGGATTGAGGCTCGCCATCGGTTCCTGGTAGACCATGGCGATCTTCGAACCGCGCAGCGCGCGCAGTTCCGCCTCGGACATTTCTCCCATGTCGCGGCCCTGGAACTTTATCCGGCCGCCGACGATCTTCCCGATCGCGGAAAGGTCGCGCATGATGCCGAGCGCCACCGTCGATTTGCCGCAGCCCGACTCGCCCACGATCCCCATTGCCTCGCCGGGCATGACGGTGCACGAGAAATGCATGACCGCCGGCATCTCGCCGGCGCGCGTGAAAAAGGAGATCGAAAGGTCGTCGATTTCCAGGATCGATTGGGTGGTTGGCTTGGCTGTCCCGTCCACGATTCCCTCCGAACCTAATCCTTCAGCGTTTGTTCGCGCAGCGAGTCGGCGAGCAGGTTCAGGCCGAGTACGAGCGACATCAGCGAAAATGCCGGCGTCAAGCCCTGCCAAAAATAGAGCCGCAAAGCCGCCACCTGGCTTCCGTCCTTGATCGCCGTCCCCCAATCCGGGCTTTCGGGGCCCATGCCGAGCCCGAAGAAGCCCAGCGTCCCCAGAAGAATCGTCGTATAACCGACGCGCAGACACGCATCGACGATGAGCGGCCCGCGCGCATTCGGCAGCATTTCCCAGAGCATGATGTACCAGGGACTTTCGCCGCGCGTCTGCGCCGCCGAGATATAGTCCCGCGTCTTGATTTCCATGCACAGCCCGCGCACGATCCGAAACACTCCCGGGCTCGATGCGAACACCACGGCGATGAAAATGTTGAGTTCATTTGGATCGATCGCGATCACACCGAGCGGATCGGCGTCGAACACCAGGCCCGCGTAGATCCAGAATCCGATGACGAGGGTCAGCCCGAGATAGAGGTAGAGTTTCTCGGGCCGCGCATCGTATCCCGTGTAGAACAGCGCGCAAAAGAAAATGATGGGAAACAGGAACAAGACCCCCGCCATCGCATAGGGAATGGCGGTTTCCATGATACCGGGCGTCACCAGGAGGTAGAAGAGCAGGATTACGGGGAAGGCGAGCACGAGATTGGCGAGGAACGACAGCACCTGGTCGGTGCGCCCGCCGAAATATCCGGCCGGCAGCCCGAGGCTGATCCCCACCAGGATGGCGATCAGCGTCGCCGCGGGCGCGATGGTGAGCACAATCCGCGCTCCATACACCGCGCGGCTGAACACGTCGCGCGCCAGCAAGTCGCCGCCAAGCAGAAACACCATGCCCGTATCGGGATCGATCGCGCCGGGTATGGCGCTTTTCATGATCGAGACCTGCACGCGCGGGTCCAGGGGTGCCACGATGTGGGCGAAAACCGCCGTGAACAGCCAGAACAGGCAGATCATGACGCCAGCGATGCCGACATTGCTTTCAAAAAGGCGACCGAAAATGCCGAGCCTGGACTTGAATCGCCACACGATCGCGATGACCAGCGCGAGCGCGATCCAGACCGGCCAGAAGCGCGACAGAAGCCCGAGTATGATGCCAAACGCGCCAATCGATTCCATGCCCGGCCCCTAACTGACACGGATGCGTGGGTTGAGGAACGCATAGCCGATATCGGAAATCAATTGCGTGGCCAGAACGACGACCACTGAAATAAGCCCGCAGGCGAGCACCATGTCGATGTCATTGTTGGAGGCCGCCTGCACCAGGAGCCAGCCGAAGCCCTTGTAGTTGAAGATCGATTCGACGACGACCACACCGGTGAGCAGCCAGGGAAACTGCAGCATGATCACCGTGAATGGCGCGATCAGCGCGTTGCGCAGCGCGTGCTTGACGACCACCGCGCCGAAGCTCAGGCCCTTCAGGCGAGCGGTGCGGATGTATTGGGCGGTCATGACCTCCGCCATCGAGGCCCGTGTCATGCGCGCGATGTAGCCGATGCCATAGACCGCCATGGTCATCACCGGCAGGGTGAAGTTGTTGAAGCTGACGCCCTTGGTGACGGCGGTCGCGGCCGAGCCGTTGAACCAGCCGAGCCAGGACGCGAAGATGGCGGTGAAAATGACGCCCGAGACGTATTCCGGAGTGGCCGTCGAGGCGATCGCGGTCACCGACAACCCGCGGTCGAGCTTGGAGCCCTCGCGCATGCCGGCGAGCACACCCATCAGGAGCGCCACCGGCACCATCACCACCATTACCCAGAACATCAGGATGCCGGTCGCCTTCAGCGCCTCTGGCAGGCGCTCCGAGACCGGCGCGCGAAACGCCGTCGAACAGCCGAAATCTCCCTGCAGGACGCCGGAGAAATGAGTTTCCGCGGATTCCTCGCAAAATCTGAACCGTGCCACGGTTTCGCCCGTCGCCGGATCGATGACCGGTTCTTTCGGCCACACGCCGACCCAGCGGCCAAAGCGAAGGACGAAATTGTCTCGATATCCGTTTCGCTGCAGCCAGCTTTCGAGGTCCTGATCGCTAGCGCGCATCTCCGTCTGGAAAATCGCCAGCTTGCGCAGATTGGGCTCGAGATTGACGAACACGAAGACGACGACGCTAAGGCATAGCATCGTCAAAAGTATGACGCCAAGACGTCGGACAACAAATGTAAGCATAGGCCCCCTCTATGCTGGCAGCCGGCCGCCAAGGCCGGCCCGGGAGGGGCGACGCACCCCTCCCGACCGAATGCCAGTTATACGTCGAGCCAGACTTTGTCGAGCTGCAACTCGAAAGTCTGGTGCATGAATAGGCCCTTCACATGTTCCCCGTGATGCCGGTATAGCGAGCGCCAGAAGGGCTGGATCAGGATGCCCGAATCCTGGAGGATTTTTTCGATATCCTGCATCAATTCCCGGCGTTTGTCGGCATCGGCGATCGCCAGGGCCGCGTTGAGCTTGCTGTCGAAGTCGGGGTTTGCATAGGCGCATTCGTTCCAGGCCTCGCCGGAACGATAGGCGAGCGCCAGTATCTGCACGCCGAACGGCCTCATGTTCCACTCCGTCGTCGACCAGGGATACTTGGTCCAGTCGTTCCAGAAGCTGGAACCTGGGATGATCGTGCGCTTGACGTTAAAGCCCGCCTCGCGGCATTGCGCCGCGATCACGTCGCCCGGATTCTTCACGTACTCGGATTCGTAGGAGATGAGCTCGAATTCGTGATCCATCATGCCGGCCTCGGTCATCAGGGCCTTGGCCTTTTCGAGATCGCGCGCGATCTTCGGCAACTCGAAATACTCCGGATGGATCGGCGCGACGTGGTGATTCTCGCCGACGACGCCGGCGTCGTTGTAGCCCAGCTTCAACACCGTGGCGTTGTCGACGGCGAGCTGCAGGGCGTTGCGCACCCGCTGATCGTCGAAGGGCTTGTTGGCGATGTTGGTCCGCAGCACGATCGTCGCGGCGGTAACGACCTCCTGCTTGACGAATCCCATCCCGTCGAGGAGCCCCACGGTATCCCCCGTGGTCTGATAGACGGCGTCGATCTCTTTGGATTCCAGCGCGCTGATGAAGGCATTCTGCTCATTGCCGTAATCGATCATTTCGATCCCATCGAGATAGGGCTCGCCGCCCCACCACTGGAAATTCTCGCGGCGCTTGACAACCGCGGCCTTGCCGACCTCGTAGGACACGATTTCGTAGGGTCCGGTGCCGGGAGTCTTCAGCATGTCACTGCCCGATTTCTCGAAATCGCGGTGAACAATGATCGCCGGGTAGTCGGCCATGCCGGGGATGAGCGAAATGTCGGATTGGCTGGTCTTCAGCCTGACCGTATGATCGTCGATCTTGGTGATCGCGCCCTCCGCCGCCTTGCCGGACGTGGCGTCGACGAGAGTGCCCATGCGGGCCGCCATCGAATTGCCTTCCGCGGATTTGTCGCACCACCGGGTGAGGTTATAGATCACGTCATCGGCGTTGAAATCGTCGCCGTTCGACCATTTCACGCCCTTGCGAACATGCAGCGTGTATTCGGTGGCGTCGTCGCTGATGTCCCAGCTCTCGATGAGATGGCCGTCGAAGGTAAAGTCCTTGGTGTAGCGCACGAGATAGTCGTTGCATTGGCGCATCACATTTGCCATTTCCGACCAATCCCAGGTGCGCGGATCTTTCATCTCCCTGATGGACATCTGTATCTTGAGGGCGCCGCCCTTCTTGCCTTCCTGGGCGTGGGCCGGCTTGGGCGCGGCTAGACCCATCATACCATAGGCCATGGCCGTCGATGCGCCCATGACGCTGGCCATCGCCAGAAACTCCCGGCGATCCATCTTGCCTGCTTTTGCGCTCTCGGCGAGCGAGTGAATTGTCGCCGGAACGCGGTCACCTTTGCTCTTGAACATGTTTGTTCCTTTCCCTGTTTCCTTGTGTGTTGACGATGCCATTCGATGTGTTCCCGTTGGGCGCTCGAATGTGCCAATTCGGGACGCGCGCGGCTCGGGGCATCATTCCCCGGCCCATTCGTTAACCTCAACTCGTTTCTAGGTCCTCAAATAGTTGGAGTCAAATTCCAATCCCCGACACCCTTGCCATTTGCGGCAACGACAGACCGGCGAGCCCATCATGGAACGGCCGCGATCCGTCCGTCACCGACATGCGCGCCGGCAAGT